>JANYJA010000108.1 GCA_025358575.1 Terriglobia bacterium | reverse complement strand
TCTCATGCGCGCCTGCTCCGAGAAGATCGAAGCCAAGAAGCACGTCCGCTTGCGCCCAACCGATCTTTGCCGCCGCTGCGATCGGCTCCTCCGATAACAAGATGCTGGAGACCACTGCCCCGCCCTTCTGCGCAAGTCCGGTTTGATCCAGCGTAACCGCGGATATACCGTCAATCCATGCGGCGGTTGCCAATAGGGCGTTCACGGTAACCACGCCTGTGCCGCCAATTCCCGGTGATAAGATGGCGTACCCGCTGCCGATGCGCGCCACGGTTCGCGGCAGTGGAACTTCAATCGCCGGAAGAGCAACCGGCCCCTTGCGGCGCAGACCCGTCCCGTCTTTGATTCGCACCGTGACGAACGAAGGGCAATCGCCCTTCAGGCAAGAATAGTCTTTGTTGCACGAGGCCTGATGCACCCGCGTCTTCTGGCCCAGTTGCGTTTGCACCGGCTGCAAACTTACGCAGCCGGATTGGCGCACGCAATCGCCACAGCCCTCGCAAACGCGCTCGTGAATTACAATCCGATTGGTGGGCTCGGCGATCTTCCCGCGCGAACGCAGACGGCGCTTTTCCGCTGCGCATTGCTGATCGTAGATCATCACCGACACGCCTTTTACTTGTTCAAGCTCTTGCAGCGTGCCCTGAAGCTTGTCGCGATCCCGCACCACGCAGTTTGGGCCGAGATTCGTTTTAGCGTCATATTTCGAAGTATCGTCGGTGACGATCACAATGCGTTTGACGCCTTCGGCCGCCAGTTTCCGCGTCAGCTCGGGAACAGAAAGCGCACCATGGACGTCCTGCCCGCCAGTCATCGCCACCGCGCCGTTGTAGAGAATTTTAAACGTGATGTTGACGCCCGCGGCGACGCAAGCCTGCACCGCGAGCGATCCCGAATGGAAGTACGTGCCGTCGCCAATATTTTGGAAGATGTGGCCACGCTCCACGAACGGAGTCATCCCGATCCAAGGCGCGCCTTCCCCGCCCATGTGCGTCAGAAATTTGTAGCCATCGCGCAGATGCGGGAAGAACGCGGCCATGCCGTGGCATCCGATGCCGCCGCCGGCGAGCTGCCCTTCGAAGAGAACCGTAGATCGATTGTGCGGACACCCGGGGCAGTAGCTGGGCGTGCGCGCAGTGATCGGCTGGCGCTCCCGATTCGCCACCTCCTGAATTTTTTCTAAACGACTGGCGACCGATGCGGTCAGACGGCGCGCCAAAATCATCGGCGCGATCACTTCAACAATGCGCTCTGGCTCAAGTTCCAGCAGCGACGAAAAAAGCGGCGCGCCAGTAGCGTCTTTCTTGCCTAGAATGCGCGGCTGGTGCGCCGCGCCGTAAAGCATCTCTCGCAACTGTAATTCGAGAAAGCTGCGCTTTTCCTCGATAACCAGCAGCGTCTCAACGTCGCGCGCCAGCCGCGAGACAAACTCCGGCTCCAGCGGATAGGTCATGCCGAACTGCGCCACGCGAATCCCCAGCGACGCCAGATCCTCGGCTTCGATCCCCATATCGCCGAAAGCTTGCATGGTGTCGTAATAGCTTTTGCCCGCCGTCGCAATCGCGAGCCAGACGGGCGAATCTGTCGCGCCACACATCCGATTCACGCCATTCAACCGAGCGAATTGGCGAGCGGCGTCGAGTCGCCGGTAATGCACTTCAGCCTCTAGTGCGAGCGTATGTGGAATTACCAACCTGGCATCAATGCGCTTCTCGTAATTCGCCGGAATTCGGAAAGGCGCGGTTTCCGTAAGAGTCACGGTGCTTCCGGCATCGCATACATTGGTCACCAGCTTCATGGCGACCCAGGCGCCGGAGAATCGCGAGAGCGCGATCGCGGCGAGCCCGAAGTCCAGAATCTCCGGAACGCTTCCCGGACAGAAAATCGGCATGCCGAAATTGTAGAAGCTCAACTCGCTCTGGTGCGGCGCGGTTGAGCTTTTCGACATGTGATCGTCGCCCGCCAGCACGAGTGCGGCGCAGTTGGGGCCGGTGCCCGATAGATTGGCGTGCTTTAGAATATCGCCGGAGCGGTCGACGCCAGGGCCTTTGCCGTACCAGATTCCGACCACGCCATCGACGCGAGCGGAGCCCATCACATGCATCATCTGACTGCCGAGAACGGCTGTGGCAGCGAGGTCTTCGTTGAGTCCGGGAACGAAATGAATCTGGTGTTCTTCCAGGATCGGCTTGGCCTTCGCGAGAGCAAGATCATAGCCTCCGAGAGGCGAGCCTTCATAACCCGAAATAAACGCGCCCGTATTCAGTCCAGCGCGGCGGTCGAGCCGCATCTGGTCAATGGGCAAACGCACCAAAGCTTGAATGCCGGTAAGATAAACGCGACCGTGCTCTAGCCGGAACTTGTCGTCTAAACGCATTTTCTTCTGCACGAATTGGCAGCAAGGAAAGTATTACATAGCGTGGGGAGTGCGTACGCCTCGACTACTAAGGGCTGTCCGGTCGCCGCACCAACACTGCTGTTCCCGAAGCCAAGCCGAGTACTTTACCCAAATGAGTGGTCACCCACACCACTTCCATGGATTTGTCGGAGATCAACTTGAGTTTGACTTCGCCCTTCGACCCGCCCATGCCCGTCCACGAAAATTCAGCGGGAGAAGCCAAAGGCTTCCCGGAAAACTCGAACATGACATCGGGTGAGATGGCACGATCCGACACCATATAGCGCGCCTTGTATTTTCCTCGAACGCCGCCATTCTCCTCCACGATGGTGGTTTCGATGTACTCGGGCGGGTAAAGGGCCTTGTCCTTGTTAGTTAATTTCTTTCGCGGAAAAACCCAAACACCTGCAAGATTGTGCGGGCCCGGCAGGGTGATCGCCAAAAGAGCATTCTTGGCGCCCACTTCCGGTTCAATAACGGGAGGGACCGGAGCTAGCTGCGCGGAGTTGCTGCTGTGCGAGGGTTCGCCCGGCGCGTGCGGCGACGCGTGAACCAACTCCGCAGGGTGCCGGGCGGGCATTACCGGAACTGAGTCCTCGTGAGTGCGTCCGGATTGCTCCTTCGGACCTGGCGCGCTCTGCAAACGCGTTACATCCCTGCGCGCGGCATCGCGTTCCATAGTCGCCTGCTGCAACTGCGAACGCAAATCTTCGATAACCTTCGCATTGGAGTCCTTATCCGAATGACCCCCGATGACTTCATTAGCCACCGCTTTTGGAATCGATTCCACATAGGCCACAGCCGAGGTTGATCCGTCACGCGTCGCCAGCCACGCGATGAGCACGCCGCAGGCCAGCGCGGCTCCGACCCACGCCAGTGTCCCAAGTCCGGGATTGCGCGACGGCTCAGCCGGAGGAGTCCGAATAATGATGGGCGCCAAGCGCTCGCTGCCCTCGGCACATTCGGCATCATACCGGCGGCGCCGTTCGGAATCGGTGAGGACGGAGTGGATGTGATTGAGCCGCTTCATCTGCACCTCCGCGGCCTGCTTCAACTGAGGGTCGGTCTGCGCGTCGGGATGCAGCAGCCGCACCAGGTTGCGATAGCTGTCGCGAATCTCGGCGGTCGACGCTGATGGCGAAACTCCGAGATCGTCATAATAACTCATCCCGTCTGAATATTAACGTAATCCAACGCGAGTCGGCGCGCAAATGACCAATTTCGGCGCTCCGATCAATCGACTTGCATCATCCCGCTGGTGTTCCGCTTCGGCACGAAACCGACCGGAATCGTCGCACCCACCTTCATCGCGGCGATGTCGACAACCACGGTTCCGTCAGTGCCGGCCGTGGCCACATACAAGCTTTTACCGTCGGACGGAATGGTGAGCCATTCGGGATGCAGCCCAACTGTCACGATCTTAAGTAACTTGAAATCGGGCAGTGAATACGCAGCAACGTAGTCATACCATTTGCTCGTGGCCCACAGAACTTTGCCGTCCGGAGTTACGGCGAGGCCATGCGACGGGGCGTCTTGGACGCCCATGGTTTCCTTCTTCACCCCTGGAATTTCAGGCAGCGTGATCCTCCGAACCTCTTTGCGCCCGGCAAAATCGACCACCGCGAAACCATGCAGCCCGGAAAGCTGAACAATGATCTGTTTCGTCGAGCCGTCGCCGTTCCTGGTGAACGTCATCGGGCGGATGCCGCCGCTCATTTTGAGTGTCCAGGCAACCGTATTGGTCGCGGTGTCAATGACGCTGATGGTCGAAGCCGGAATCGACCCGGCCACCGCGTACTTGTTGTCCGGCGTCACGTAGACATTGTGAACCGAGCCGTTCAGAGGGATCGTCTTGACGTTCGTGAGCGACGCCGTGTCGATTACGTCAACCGCGCCCGGGTCTTGTACGATGCCAACGTATACGCGGCGGCCGTCTTTGCCAACATCCACATTATTTGGGCGCCCGCTCAGTGGAATGCGTTTGAATACTTTCAGACTCTTGGCATCCACCACGTCAAGTGTGCTGAGCGCTTCATCAGTGACGTAGATCCGGCCGCCATCGGGTGCTAAGGCGATTCCGTGCGGCACTTCGATGTCATCGATCACGCCGACGACTTTGTTGGTGGCTGGATCGATTACGTCCACGTTGTCGCCCGCCGAGTTCGTCTGCAACACGCGCATCTTGCTCCCGGTCGTTGTGCCGCGCACCCATGACGCTAACGTCTGCCACTCGGGATCCTCTTGCGATTGCCAATGCTTGCCTCCCGCGTGAAAGCGATCGCCACCTGCCTTTTCAGCTAAAGGATGCACTAGAAGCACGCTCGACAACGGGTCGCCAGGCACGACATATTGCTCCCACACTTGAAAATTCTTACGCGATTCCTGCTCGTTCCATTGGGTCGCGCCGGGTGCGAGCATTTGGAGCGCGGGGTTGCCGTGCTCGTGGCAGGTGATACATCGCGCGTGCCCGGCACGCCTTTTTAGAAAGATCGGCTCAACCCGGGCCTTAAATTACCCATAGTCCACCTGCTGAGCCAGAACTGCGGATATGGCCGCCAAAAGCATCATCGTCATGGTTTACCAACTCAATTGAATTAGCGATATCGCCTGCCGCGCGAGATTGAGATGAATCTTGACTTCCCCTTCATCATTCACAATCCACCTCGGCGATCCGAATGACTGCAATTGCCCCGCGGACTCAAGTTGCGCATACTGCTCACGCGACGGATTCCGCGGCGAACCCATTCGCTTCCAGGCATTCCACGCATTGCTGTGCGTCTCGTCAATCCGATATTCCTCGACGAGTACGCGTTTGGCAGCGGCAGGTATGCCCGCGACCTGAAGTTCAACATCGGCAGCCGGAGCGGCAAGGTCGTCATCATGATAATTCCAGGCGAGCACGGATATCTCGCGCTCCGAACGCACTCCCAGCGCGTCGATATCGGGACTGCCACGGACGCCGTCTTTCATCAAGCTGGGCAACGCGACCGCGCCCGTGCTTTCCGTTGCCACGCGATCGCCGTGCATCAGCCCGGCCATCCGAAATAAGTTCAGCACGGGCTTATCAATGCCATTGGTAGCGAGCGTTCGAAACCCGTCGAAGTAGGGCTGACCTTCAAACTCGAACGCCCACGTCAGCATCCCCTCGATATTGGCGTGCTCCCGATCGGCCAGCTCGAAGATGCTCTTCATCATCGCCGCCGTGTACGCCGGATACAGCGGTCCGTTGCGATAGGCGTTCTGCGGATAGACCCGCGCGGAACAGGCCGCGCAACCCTCCGGGTCCGACTCGCTCACCACGATTGGCAAGTTCTGAAATTTCGAAAATGAGCGAACAATCTGGAACCCCATATCGACGTCTTGCGCATTCTTGGCGATGCCCATGCGAACGTGACCGTCTTGAACCGAGGGTCGGCCTTTCGCATGATAAGTGATGAAATCGAGGGGCGCGCCCAGTGCCCCAGTCGCGGAATTGCGTCCGGAAGAACAGTGCTCCAGGAACTGGCGAAGAAAGCCGGCGGCATGCTCATTGGCAGGACCTGTCGTTGCGGGGCCTCCGACCCGGGCCTCCGGCAACGCTCGCTTCACGCCGTTCGCGGCGTAGTCGTAAAGCCTGTCGAATTCTTCGGGAGTGCCATGCCAGTAGCTAATATCCGGCTCATTCCACACCTCCCAGTACCACGAAGCCGCTTCGCTGCGTCCGTACTTTTGCACGACGTGGCGGACCCACTGATATACCAGCTCACCCCATTTGGCGTAATCCGAGGGCGGGTACGACCATCCGATGCTGTACAACTCATTCTTCGCCCCCGGAATCCATGTCGGATGGTAGGGATCGGGCTTTGAGGAAAGAGCTTGCGGCATGAATCCGATCTCCACAAACGGTTTCGCGCCGGCGGCCAGGTAAGTGTCGAAGATGCGGTCCGTCGTGCTCCAGTCGTAAATCGCGATTCCGGATTTGTCTTCGGTATAGGCATTGGTCGATCCCCATTTCAGCCCCGGCGTGCCGTCGCCCGTCGCCAGCATGAAATGAGTGCGGATGTACACGGGAGTCCCGCTCAAAGATGCAAGTTCACCCACAAGCTTGCGCCCGTTGGCGGTGTAGGTGTAGTTCGGCTCGTCGTATCCGAAGTAAGCGTAGATCGGTTTGAAAGGGCCGAGTTTCCGATCGGCGTTGACGCGAATCGTGACGGTGTCTTGCGCCAGGGCCAGCGCCGCCGTCAGGAGCAGGAAAGAGATCGGACGCATGTGATGTGAGCCATTCACTTTATCATTGGGGACATGAATATCGAAACAATTGCCGTTCACGCGGGCCGCTGCGTGGACCCCGCGACGGGTGCGGTCACGGCCCCGATTCACCTCTCAACCACTTTCGAACGTGACGCCGACGGCGAATACCCGCGCGGCTTCAGCTACGCGCGCGAGACCAATCCGAATCGCCGCGCACTCGAAGAGTGTCTGGCGGCGCTCGAAAGCGGTAAACATGCGCTGGCGTTTTCCTCTGGACTTGCGGTGGCGACGGCGATCATTCAAGGGCTGGAGCCGGGCGATCACATCGTCGCGCCAGACGATGTCTACTACGGGCTGCGGCAGGTAATCGGCGTCGTGTTCGCGAAAGGTCAATTGGCCACGAGCTATGTGGACATGACGGATCTTGACGCCGTTCGCGCGGCCCTGCGTCCGGCGACCCGCTTGGTGTGGACCGAAACTCCTTCCAACCCTCTGCTCAAGATTACCGATCTAGCCGCCATTGCGGATATCGCGCACCAGGCCAACGCCATCAGTGTTTGTGATGGAACATTCGCAACGCCGGTTCTGCAGCGGCCCTTCGATTCAGGTATCGATCTGGTGGTGCACTCCACCACCAAGTACATCAACGGGAACAGCGATGTAACCGGCGGTGCGCTCATCGGCCGGCACGATAATTATCTCTTCGAGAGGTGCCGCGGCAGCCAGCAGTACGGGGGTGCCGTGCCTTCGCCATTCGATTGCTGGCTCACCTTGCGGGGCATCGCGACGCTGCCATACCGGGTTCGTGCGCAGTCCGAAGCGGCGGCCAAAATCGCAGCGGTTCTGGAACGTCATGCATCAGTCGAGAGAGTGCACTATCCCGGCTTGACCTCACATCCAAACCATGCGATAGCGATGCGGCAGATGTCCGGATTCGGCGGCATGCTGTCTTTTCAGGTGCGCGGCGGGCGTGAAGAGGCGATGGCGGTTGCGGCTAAAGTGAGGTTGTTCACCCGGGCGACGAGCCTCGGCGGCCCGCACAGCTTGATTGAACATCGCGCTTCCGTGGAAGGCCACACCAGCAAGACACCGCAGAACCTTCTGCGGCTTTCGATTGGCCTGGAAAATACGGCCGATCTGATTTCCGATTTGGAAGAGGCCCTGCGCCGGTAAGCCAGGTTCTCGTTTTTAAGGCGCGGTGGCCGCGCCGAACTTCAGGACTGAGGGCACTTGTTCGGGCTTGTAGACCGTGTAGAAGTCGTAATCGGGATAGGGCTGCCCGTTCTCCATGGCTGCGGCAATCATCCACAATCCAGCGCCGCATCCCTGGCTTGCCGCGACTTGATCCAGCCAGCGCTGGAACACGTCATCGCGAAGGTGAGCCCCGCTGTCCGCTTTCCAGCCGTACTCTTCGATCAGCATCGGTTTGTTGGCCCGCTGTCCGGCCTCCACGTGTTCGCGAATCCAGCGCTGCCCGAAGTCCGCCGGATCTTCTCTTCGCGCGAAATCGGGATACAGATGGCAGGTTCCAAAATCCACCGTGGGGATGCCCATAAGCCGCTCGCAATCGACGCCAAACGAGCCATTGTAGGCTGGGTAGTCGCGCGCACCGTTGCGGCGAAGATAGCCTTCGTCACCCACGCCGATAAGATGGTTTGGGTCGATACTCTTCACAAAAGCGCTCATCTCCGCCACCCACGCGCACAAAATATCGGAGCCGTCTTTAACCTCGCAGCGTGGCTCGTTGGCTAGCTCCCATGCCAGGATCGCAGGCTCGTCTTTGTATTGGCGGCCGGTGCGGGTATTCACGCGCAACAGGAGATGTTCAGCGTAGTTCCGGTATGCTTGCCTCACATCGGAATTCAAGTAGAAGTTTTCACGCCCGGTCAAGCCGAACCACTGCAAATACTGATTGACGCCGCCGAAATCATCCCAATAGTTGACGAGCGGCAGGATCAGGCGAATCCCTTGTTGTTCCGCCATCGCAATCGTGCGATCCAGGCGCTCGAGTCCCGTGGGCCCATCGTTATAGTCGGGCTTGCCGGACGCTGAGTTCCAGGATTGGAAAAATACGCCGCTCTTGGCGTTCGATGGAGCATTGCCGGGCACGGCGGCGCCGCAATCCAGGAATGCCCACGTGCGCAGCACATTCACGTTCATTTGGATCGCCAGAGCGAACACCGGTTGCACCATGGCGTCGGAAGCAAATCCAAGATAGTAATTGTTGGCGGCATTCACCCGGAAGGTTCGGCCGTCAAGCACGAACCTTGTCCCTTCCCGCTTGACGAAGCTATTCATCCGCGGCCTATCAAGGGCATCTTGGTCGCCATCACGGTTACGAATTGCACGTTGGCATCGAGAGGCAAACTCGCCATGTAGAGCACGGTTTCGGCAACGTTGCGCACATCCATGCGAGGTTCCACCATCATGGTGCCGTTAGCTTGTGGCACGCCAGCCGCCATGCGCTCGGTCATCTCGGTTGCCGCGTTGCCGATATCGATCTGACCACAAGCGATGTCGAAGTTGCGGCAGTCGAGCGAAATCGATTTCGTCAGGCCGGTGATGGCGTGCTTAGTCGCGGTGTACGGCGCTGAATTGGGCCGCGGGGCGTGGGCGGAAATAGATCCATTATTGATGATGCGTCCTCCCATGGGCCGTTGCGATTTCATTAGGCGGATAGCCTGCCGCGCACAAAGAAACGAGCCGGTTAGATTAACCGCCACTACTGCGTTCCACTGCTCGCAGGTAAGATCTTCCATGGGGACACTGGGCGCGCTCATGCCGGCGTTGTTGAAAAGAACATCCAGCCGGCCGAAGACTTCCGATATCTTCGAAAACAGCGCGCGCACCGAATCCGGCTGAGTCACGTCGGTGGGAACAGGCAGCGTCTTTCCATCTGGAGACAATGCGGCAGTCTTCTCCAGTTCGGCGCTTCGCCTTCCCGCCAGCACCACGGAATATCCCGCGCCCGCCAATGCCAGACTGACGGCTCTTCCTATTCCACTGCCCGCGCCAGTGACCAGCGCGACTTTCCCATTCGTTATCATTGTTGTTGACAATCATAATCGAACATTTATGGGCCCACTGAAAAAAAGTTTGATCGGAATTCTCTTCTGCTCGTCAGCCGCCTTTCCCCAAAGCGTGTCCTTCGGACTCAGAGGCGGCGTGCCGCTCACGGACGCTTTTTCGGATGCCACTTATCAGGGCGTCGATTTCACCAGACACATATTCTCAAATTCAAAGGCGTTCGCGGTGGGGCCCTTGGTGGAGTTGAATCTGCCGCTAGGCTTTTCGATTGAAGCCGACGCACTTTACCGGCGGCTCAACCTGACCACCGTAAATCGTGTAATTCCGCAGCCTCCAGTGACAATCTCTAACGGTTATAGCTCCTGGGAGTTTCCCGTGCTCGGCAAGTTGCGGGTCTTTCCTCTTCCTTTCGTCAAGCCTTACGTGGAAGCGGGTCCCACCTTTCGAACCACGGGAAGTTCGTTCAACAATTTTTCAAAGGCAGGCTTCACCGCCGGTGTGGGCGTTGAGTTGAAGCTGTTTAAGATCCGGATCTCCCCGGATATCCGATACACGCGCTACGGCAGCGATTCAAAACCAGGTTCCATCGTGAACTTCCTTGCCACCTCGAATGTAAACCAGGCTGAATTTCTTATCGGCCTATCGTTTTAAAGAAGTGGATGACGCTTTCTTGGTTGGTTGCTGCGGATGGCCTGAAGGGAAACCGAAGTATTTCGCGCGCTTCCCGGTCGTAGAACTGCAGACGACGTTCTATGAGCCGCCATCGGTGGCTCTGGCGCGGAAATGGCGGGATCTTGCGCCCCCGGATTTTCAATTCTGCCTGAAGGCGTGGCAGTTGATCACGCACACTCCCGCAAGCCCCACTTACCGGCGCTTAAAATCTCAGATTGCCGCATCGGAGCATGATCTGTTCGGTTCGTTTCGCCCGACTGAACAGGTGCGGCTGGCGTGGGAGCGCACTGCGGACATCGCACGGGCGTTGCGAGCGCGCGTCGTGGTATTTCAATGCCCGGCGTCTTTCCGGTGCGAGCGCGAGAACATAAAGAATTTCACAACGTTCTTCGAACGGCTGGAACGGGAGGATTTCCGGTTGGCTTGGGAACCGCGCGGGGACTGGCCCGACGAGACCGTCCAGAAGCTATCTTCCGAATTCGATCTCTTGCACTGCGTCGATCCGTTTCAGCGGGAATCCGTGTATGGGCATCCTGTTTATTGGCGGCTTCACGGCCGCAAAAGATATTCATACCGCTATTCGGAATCGGATCTGTCGCAGTTGAAGTCGATGGCGTCAGCGCATATTCAACAACACCGCGGGCCCGTTTACGTTCTATTCAACAATGTGTGGATGAAGGACGACGCCGCGCGATTCCAGGCGCAATTTTCGGCCAGAGGCCCCGTCAGTGAAAGGTGAAAACTTTCTCCACTCCGTACATCACGATGAGGGGGTGTTTCACCACGGCTCGATACTCGTAATCGCGATTCGCGACGAGGTCCTTCATGGGAAATGCGAAATTTCCCGTTGCGGTGCGGGCCGCTAACGGCAAGTCGATCCACGGCTCGGTCTTCTCTGAGAGATCCGTGCCATCGGTTTTTCGACGATATTGAAATCCGACTTCTACCTTTGCAACGTTGCCCAGGTCGGCGAGTTGTCCATGCAGAATCGCCGAGCTGTGCGCGGAATCGACATTCAGGGTGATTACGTGCGGCGGCGTGAGCCCCGGTTCGACATTCTCGATTTTGAGCACGATGGGGTTCGGCCAGGCGCGATTTGTGTAAAGCCGCTGCGCACGGTACGCCGTTATGTGCAGCCCGTCTTGATCCTGCTTCCAGGTCGTCTTAGGCTTCACGTCGGGGCGATATTCAGCAATCTCATCCGACTGGCCGAGCACTGAGATTTTGGTTTGCGCAGTGGTGCGCACCGAATGAAGCGTGATGGTCTTGGCATCGCCAAGTTTCCAAGGCTGCATCTTGGTGAGAAAGGCGTAAACGGTTTTCGAATTTTTCCCGCTCGTATACCAGATATCGTTCTCGTTTGTGATCACCCACGGCCGAACGTTCTTGAGCGCTTCGCCATTCACGAAGTTCCAAAGAGCAATTTCGCGTAAGCGCGATTCCTGCTCGATGGGGATCTGCCCGTCGGGTTTAGGCCCAATATTCAACAGCAAATTTCCGCCTTTGGCGCGTGTCTCAATCAGAATCTGGATCAGTTCAGTGCCCGACTTGTAGGTCTCATTGGTCGGCTTCCACGGCCACTCCGTGCCCATCGTCAAGTTGCCTTCCCAGGCTCCGGCCAAAGCCACGCCGGGCGTATATTGCTCCGGCGTCTCCATCACCCCGCGCGTGATAACCAGCTTGGGCTGTATCTTCCACGCGTAGTCCGTGAGCTGTTCGGCTGGGCCGTCGAAGAAAAAATAGTCGATGGACCCGTAGCCGCTGAGCAACTCGGTTAGCTGTCGCTTGGTGTAGTCCATGAATTCCGGAAGGTCCTGCGGATAAACGCCCTTCACATGCCGGTCGATGGCGATTCCGTGCGTGTGAAGCCACCAGAAATCGTCTGGAGAATAATAGATGCCGATAGCGATGCCTTGCTTGCGGAACGCATCAATCAACTGCCGTGTGATGTCTTTGCCGTAGGGTGTGTGCATTACGCTGAATGTGGTGGTAGAGGTGTCCCACATGCAGAAGCCGGCGTGGTGCTTCACGGTGAACATCACGTATTCGAATCCGGCAAGCTTGGCGAGCGCGGCCCACTTTTCCGGCTGAAATTGGTCTGGATTGAAAAAACGGGGGAGGACATCGAAAAAGCGATTTACATAATCGGGCGAAGCGCCGACCAGAGAGTGGGAGATCACACCGCCCAATTCCCCATCGACCCCCCAGTGTATGAAAAGGCCGAGGCCGCGGTCACGAAATAGCTCGACCGCCTGCGGCGAGTTGGTGCGGCTTCCGGACTTAGCGGCGGTGTCGACGAAGGGTTGCGCGTGCGCGGCAAACGAAAGTGCCAGAATCGCCAGCGTCGTGCGATTAATCATCCGATCAGCATGATACCCGATCTTTACCGAATGGGAAGCATGTTACAGGATTGAACCTGTCCAGATTCCAGACCCGTGCGGAAAGCGTTCGTGCGCTGGGCCGAAGTTCCGTGTGTGAAGCTCTCTGGATTCACGCGACCTCGGGCGGCCCTCTGCAGGCGATCGTCACCCACGGCTGCCGCAGCGGCAAGACCTTGGGAGATGTCTTGCGAATTCACATTTAACGTCCCTTCGCTAAAGTGGCCCCATACGCCTGCAAAGCAATCCGCTTGCAGTTCGAGGCGCACGGATAAAGCGTTCTGCTGACTGGGATCTTGCTCCTGAAGGGAGCGGACTCTCCCCTCAATTCCGAGGATTTTTTGCACATGGTGGCCCACCTCATGGGCGACCACGTACGCTTGGGCAAATTTACCCGGCGCCCCGAAGCGCGTCTCAAGCTCATTAAAGAATCCGAGGTCCAGATAGACTTTTTCGTCGCCGGGACAATAGAAGGGACCGACCGCGGTCTGAGCTTCACCGCAGGCCGAGGGATACTCGTCGCGATAGACAACCAAAGTTGTGTGCCGGTACCTTGCTCCGGTTTGGGCTGCAAGATTGGTGTCCCAAGTTCTCTGCACGTCGTGAAAAACCGTTCTGATGCCCTGAAATTCAGGCTGTTCCTGGGCGTCCTGCTGAGTTTGGTCCGCCGTCGCGCCATCGCCCGCATAAGGTCGATTGACGGACGAAGAAGGCGCGTTTGCCGACCCGGAGCCAGAAAGCACCGAGAACAAGTTTTGGTGGAATACAAGGCTCAACACACCGACAATGAGCATTCCGCCGATACCCAAGTGGACGCCGCCGAGGCCTCCCAGACCCATTCCTCCGCCACCGCCGCCGCTTTCATCCCGACGGTCTTCAATGTCTTGATTTGAGTTGTCGGACTTCCATTCCATGGCGCTTCAGCCAGCAATTGAAGGTCCGAATGAGCGCCTGAAGTGCCGCCCCCGGCTTAATTTCTAGCCGGTTGCGGTCGCGGGTGCGGGGAACACGCTCTTGGGATTCATTCGAAAGCGAGCCTCCGAAATCTTCCCTTGCTGCAGAGTGAATTCCGCCACGCCCGAAATGGTGTGGATCCGCCAAGTCTTGAGGCGATTGGATGTCATCTTTCCCTCAACCTTAACTACGTCCCCGTCCACCGAAACAGCCTCGACGTGCACTACACTCGCGTTGGCATCGAAACGCGCCTTGTGCCAGCGAGTCAGATCTTCTTTCCCGCGGAGGTGAACCGGGCCGAAGGACATCTCCGCGCCTAAGAGATAAAAACCGAGGCATTTTTCCAGATCTTTTTGGCAAAATGCATCGAGATATCCCTGGACAAACTCCGCCGCTTGCGCGTTAGGTACACTCATCCCGCGAGACATTCCCGAATCGCGGCCGCAGTCTCATCCATAAAATCGATCATGCAGGTGCGATGGGTGCCTGGAATGGAGTGAATACGAATATCCGATGCGCAAGACTTCCAGCCGGCGGTGGAATCATTTTCGAATCCGGGGGGCCTGATTTCGTCAGACGGCCAAACTAAGTCGACCGGTCCCGCATATGATCTCGGGACATATCCCACTAATGCGGTCCGGTAGGCTTCACGGATGTCATCGTCGCCGTCTTCATTCTCAAGACTCCCCAGATGTGTGTTGCACCGAACGGAAGCCACCATAATTATTTTGGCGACGGTTTCCCCGGATAGAACCAACTGCCGCGCCAGCTCATAGGCCACCGACCCCCCGTTGCATAGGCCGCCAAGCAGATATGGACCGTGGGGCTGAAACTGGCGCAAAGTTTTCAGATGGTCCAGCGCCATCTCCTCGATGCTCGTGGGAACGGCACGCCCGTCGGGGCCGTGTTGCGGGAATGCGTAAAACGGCTGGTCGTCGCCTAAATGGTCGGCAAGGTCATAACAATAGAAACCACCGAACGAAAAATCACCATGCACGAAGAAAATAGGCGGCTGAGCGCCATTCGGCTGGACCGCCCAAAGATCGGCAATAGCCGCTTTTGGCACGTCGCTCTCGAGTGCTTCCTCCATGTATTGGATGGTCGGGTTGGCCAACAACTCCGTTAAAGTAATTGTCTTTCCGAACCGTTCCCTTATTCGTTGCAGAAGATCCACCGCCAACAGCGAGTGTCCTCCTAAATCGAAAAAGTTTTCGCCGGGGCGTACTTCCGGAACCTGAAGAACTTCCTGCCAAATCTGCCGGACTCCAGGGGAATCAATCGGCGCCACGTGCTCTTGGGATCTCTTTAGGGCCGCCAGATCGATTTTCCCGCTGGAATTCCGCGGCAGCTTATCCAGCCAGATGAACTGCTTCGGCACCATGTAAGCCGGCAGTTGACCGTGCAGGAAGTCACGCAGGTCCACCTCTGTATCCGCAACAACATACGCGAATAAGCATTGCAGCTTATCCACAACTACGACGGCACATTCCCGGACAGCCGGGTGCCTGTAGCATGCGGCTTCCACTTCCTCGAGCTCGATTCGAAAGCCCCGGATCTTCACCTGATGGTCTTTGCGGCCCTGAAACTCCAGCGATCCGTCCGTAAGCCATCGAGCGCGGTCCCCGCTGCGATACTTCCCGGCCTGGAAGCAGGCCGCAGTCAGCCCAGGCCGGTTCAAGTACCCGCCTCCCACGCCGGCGCCACCGATCCACACTTCTCCCGAGACCCCCGCTGGAACGGGATTTCCGTGAGCGTCAAGAAGATCCACTTCCACGTTTGCGATCGGCTTTCCGATTGGAACTGTATCCGTATATTCGTGCTCGATAAGCTGAAGAGTGGTGCAGACAGTTGTCTCGGTGGGTCCGTAACCATTGAATAGCCGCACATGGGTTCGCCAAAGCTCAGCGATTTCGGGCCTCAATGTCTCTCCTGCCGAAATGACCAGCTTTAGGCTGGGAACCTCGGCCGGATTTAGCCACGCCAGCGTCGACGGGGCGAGAGCGATGGCCGTAATGCCAAACTCATTTATGGCAGCCGCAAGATCGGGGCCGACCAGCGGTGGGCTAGGGCGAGCAATGCAAAGCGTTGCCCCGCACGTAAGCGCCAGACCGCTTTCAAAAACCAAGGCATCGAAACCCGGCGAAGAAAGTTGCAGCACGCGATCGCCCGGACCAAGGCCAAAGTATTCGATTTGGATTCTGGCGAGATTGGCCCAGCCGCGGTGCTTCAGGATTGCCCCCTTAGGCTTTCCGGTGGACCCTGACGTATAAATCACATACGCCGGGTCGTCGGGGTTGCTCTCGATACCGGGGTTGGGTAGATCGTTATGGTCGTTGAAGTCACCCGCGAATCGATCTTGACTTAAAACTACCTTCGGCGCCGCATCGTCCAAGACCGTTCTCATGCGCGCTTCCGGCCAGTCGGGGTCGATAGGCACAAAGGCTGCGCCGCTCTTGAGCACACCCATGAGGCTGACGATGAGGTCAGACGAGCGCCGAAACACAAGCGCTACTAAGTCTCCTGCGTGAACGCCTGCTTTCTTCAGATCGTAAGCCACCCGATTCGCTCGCGCGTTCAATTCCGCATACGTGACTTGCCCGTGCTCCGTTGCCAGAGCGACCGCCAGCGGATTCGCTGCCGAGTAACGCTCGAAGATTGCGTGCATGGGTGTAACTGAAGGCCCGAGTTCGCTCGCCGGGTGGCCCCAAATTTGGATTTGCCGCTGTTCTTCCGCCGTCAACAAACCGAGATCGGTAATCCGTGTTTCCGGTTCCGCTAGCGCCGAGGTCAGCAGTTCCGTAAAATGACCGGCCATCCGCCCGATCGTCTGGGGCTCAAAAAGATCGGTGGAAAACTCAATGAACCCGTCGATGCATTGGCCACGCATGAACAGATTCAAAACGAGGTCCAGGCGGGCGGTTGTCAATCCAATCGATTCAGTCTGCATCTGAACCTCCCGCGGGCTCAGTCCGTGGGTCCGAACAAGAAGTTCAGGAAACGACGGGTTTCCGCATAAATCGGCACGCATTGGAACAACGTTCGCGTAAGGGCCGTCCTTTTGGATGACTAACGCACCTAAGATAAAATCCTCCTGGCCGGCGTAACGAAACAATAGCGACTCAAAAGCCGCCGACAAAACTCCGGATAACGTGACCCCTTCCGATTGTGCGAGTTCTTGAAGGCGGCGTGTCGTGTCTAACGACAGCTTGATTGACTCGCGCGAGCGTCCAAGAGTTGGGCATTCTAGGCGCGTGCGGTCCGACGGGAGTTCAAGTAAGGGGGGAAGGCCGCGCAAAGCCTCGGTCCACCAATCGGCCTGGGCGTCCATCCCGGGCGTAGCAGCCCATTGAAAAACCGGTGAGAGTTCTAAATTCACTTTTTGGGCTGCCCGAAATTAGCTACGTCTTTTTGCGTCCTGCGGATTGAGCGATCGAATCGGAACCACCCACAAAGTATATCTTCCTCAGTGTCTTATGGGAGAGATCGGTCTGCCACACCGACGATTGGCCTCTGCTAAAACCGGCGTGTTAAACTTCGCTATGTTTGTTCGGTCCAGCGGCACTCGGCCGGGTGCCACCGCTGCCGCCTCCCAGAGTTGTGGGCCGGAGTCGGACCGATCTCACCAATATGTCTATTCACGTCGCCCTGAACCACAAGACTATCTATCTTTATGACCGGCGGATTTCTCTTGGACCTCAGACGGTCAGGCTTCGTCCAGCGCCCCACTGCCGCACGCCCATTCTCTCGTATTCACTGAAGATTCAGCCGAAGAACCACTTCATCAACTGGCAACAAGACCCGCAGAGCAACTATCTGGCGAGGCTGGTTTTCCCCGAACCAACAACTGAATTTTCGGTGGAAGTCGACTTGGTCGCGGACATGTCCGTCTACAACCCGTTTGATTTTTTCCTCGAGCCTTACGCGGAACAGTACCCTTTCGCTTACGACGCCGGAACGGCACGGGAACTAAAGCCCTTTCTGGAAATGGAGACTGCCGGGCCAGAGTTATGTAAATTTTTAGACGCGGTGCCACGGAATCCCAAACGTACTTTGGACTTTCTGGTTGAGCTTAACCAGCGCGTGCAAAGCCGGGTCGGTTACGTGATTCGCATGGAACCAGGCGTTCAAACCTGCGAGGATACGCTCACCCTGGCTTGCGGTTCCTGCCGCGATTCGGCGTGGCTGCTGGTACAAGCCATGCGGCGCCTGGGGCTGGCGGCGCGCTTTGTGTCGGGATATCTGATTCAACTGAAGGCCGACGTGAAATCGCTCGAAGGGCCTTCCGGACCGACCGCCGATTTCACCGATCTTCACGCCTGGGCCGAAGTCTATTTGCCAGGCGCCGGATGGGTAGGTTTCGATCCGACGTCGGGCCTGCTGGCCGGTGAAGGGCACATTCCGTTAGCATGTACTCCCGATACCGGGAGCGCTGCGCCGATCAGCGGGATGCTCGATCCGTGCAAAACCGAGTTCCGTCATGAGATGACGTTGAAGCGCATCCACGAATCGCCGCGCGTCACCAAGCCTTATACCGAGGAACAGTGGATTCAAATCGAAAAGTTGGGCCACAAGATCGACGCCGATTTGCGCACCCGAGATGTGCGCCTGACCATGGGCGGCGAGCCAACCTTCGTTTCTTTGGACGATGCCGATGCCGAAGAGTGGAAGACGGCCGCGATGGGTCCCGGCAAGCGCGAGCGAGCCGTTGAGCTATTGGGAAAACTTCGCGACCATTTCGCGCCGCGTGCATTGCTTCATTTCGGGCAAGGCAAATGGTATCCAGGCGAGCCTCTTCCTCGGTGGGCGCTGGGCTGCTACTGGCGTAAAGATAACGTGCCGGTCTGGGATAATGCATCGCTCCTAGCCGAGGACAACGAAAATTACAGCTTCACGCATGACGACGCCCGACGGTTCATCGAAGCAATGTCGCGTCGCCTGCAAGTCAGCGCAAAATTTATCATCACGGCCTACGAAGACGTCTTCTATTACATGTGGCGGGAACGCAAACTCCCGGTTAACGTGAACCCGCTGAATTCGAAAATCGCCGATCCCGTGGAGCGAAAAAGTCTAGCCCGTGTGTTCGAGGAGGGGCTCGGCACTCCGATCGGCTACGTGCTGCCGCTGCGACGGGTCCCCACTCGCGCCGGAGCGCCACGATGGACCAGCCAGCCCTGGTTTCTGGCGTCGGAAAAAATGTTTCTAGTTCCAGGCGATTCGCCCATGGGATACCGTCTGCCCCTGGAATCGCTGCCTTGGACCAAGCCCGAAGACGTAACCTATTCGTTCGATTCGGACCCGTTTGCGAAACGCGAAACTCTTGCCGCGCGACCCGCTCATCGGCGCGATCTTTTCGATTCTCTCCCGGCCACCGACGAACCCGTGCCCGCCGGAGACAAAGCAGGCCCGCCGGAAAAAGGCGAATCGGCTCCGTGGATCACACGCCCAGCCATTTGCGTTCAAGCCCGTGTCGGCAAGCTGTTCGTATTCATGCCGCCGGTGGAATTTCTTTCCGATTATCTCGATCTGGTCACCGCCATCGAAGACACGGCCGAATACCTCAAGATGCCAGTGGTCGTCGAGGGTTACACGCCTCCTTCCGATCCGCGGATCTCCGTTCTCAAAGTGACTCCCGACCCCGGCGTGATCGAAGTGAACATTCACCCAGCGTCGTCTTGGGATGAACTGGTCTCGAACACCACCACTCTCTACGATCTGGCGCGACAAAGCCGCCTGGGGACGGAAAAATTCATGCTCGACGGCCAGCACTCCGGTACCGGAGGCGGCAATCACATGGTGATCGGCGGCGCAACGCCGGACGACAGCGCATTTCTGCGGCGGCCCGATCTGCTCCGCAGCATGGTCGGATACTGGCAGAATCATCCGGCGCTCTCCTATTTACTGTCGGGGATGTTCATCGGACCGACCAGCCAGCATCCCCGCGTGGATGAAGCGCGCACCGACGCCATCTACGAATTGGGAATCGCTTTTGAACAAGTTCCCGACAAAGGATCGCCGCCAAGTTCACCGTGGCTGCCCGATCGCGTTTTCCGGCACCTTCTTACCGACCTCACCGGCAACACGCACCGAGCCGAATTTTGCATTGACAAGCTATATCCGCCGGATTCAGCATCACAGCGGCTGGGTCTGCTGGAACTCCGCGCCTTTGAAATGCCGCCCCACGCGCGCATGAGCCTGACGCAGGTTCTGCTTGTCCGCGCACTGATCGCCCACTTTTGGCGAACACCGTACAAAGGAAAGTTGGTGCGGTGGGGCACCGCCCTTCACGATCGCTTTATGCTGCCGCATTTCGTGGCGCTGGATTGGGAAGACGTGGTTTCGGACTTACAGGATGCGGGATATCCGCTTGAAAGCGCGTGGTTTGCGCCGCACTTTGAATTTCGATTTCCGCTGATTGGCGCGGTCACCCGGCGCGGCATCACGCTCGAACTGCGGCATGCGCTTGAGCCTTGGCACGTGCTGGGGGAAGAGGCGTCGGGAACGGGCACGGTCCGCAACGTGGATTCATCCGTCGAGAGGCTGCAGGTGAAGGTGACCGAGTTGACCGACCCCCGTTTTGTGGTCTTATGCAACGGACGTCCGGTGCCGCTGCACCCCTCCGATACGCGGGGCGAATTCGTGGCTGGCGTCCGCTACCGCGCCTGGCAACCAGCGTCGTGTCTCCACCCCAACATCCCGGTTCACACGCCACTGGTGTTTGATATCGTGGATACTTGGTCGGGACGCGCGATCGGCGGCTGCACGTACCATGTCACTCATCCTGGCGGGCGGGCCAACGAAACGTTTCCAGTGAATGCCTACGAAGCGGAGAGTCGCCGCTTGGCCCGGTTCACGGATATTGGCCACACGCCTGGACCCATGACAATCGACCGCGAGGAGCGCGACCCCGAATTTCCACTGACCTTGGACCTGCGCCGCAAGCCGTGACCGTGGGCTCTTTCGCGAGATGAATATCTCGATTGATCAAATTGACGTTCCGCTCTTGTCGGCAGGGTACCAGCAGGTGCCTGGAGTGTACGACGAGATGTACGCCGCGCCCGATATTCTGCGGCCGCACTGGGAACCATTTGTCCGTTCGCTCTCCGGCTTGGGTAAAGAGGAAATGGCCCGGCGCTGGAAGACTGCGCGCGAGCGCATTCGCGAGAACGGTGTCACCTACAACATCTACGGCGACCCGCTGGGCATGGACCGTCCTTGGAATCTGGACGCGATTCCCCTTCTGATTCCGCCGGCGGAATGGAGCGAGCTCGAACAGGGCTTGATCCAACGCGCGCGACTCTTAAACTGGATTCTGGCCGACCTATACGGTCCGCAGCAGCTTTTGCACGGCGGGCATATTCCGCCCGCCCTGGTGTTTGCCAATCCTGGATTCTGGCGTCCCTGCCACGGCGTGCCAGTGAAGGGCGACACTTACTTGCACCTGCTTGCCGTCGATCTGGCGCGATCTTCCGATGGCCAGTGGTGGGTGCTCGCCGACCGCACCCAGGCTCCCTCCGGGGCGGGCTACGCTCTCGAAAACCGAATCGTTCTCGCCGAGACATTCCCGGATCAGTTTCGCGAATTTCAGGTTCAGCGTTTGGCTTCGTTCTTTCGGACTCTGCGCGATTCGCTTCTGCGACTCTCGCCATCCAATCGCGACAATCCGCGCGTTGTGCTCCTTACACCGGGCCCACTGAACGAGACCTATTTCGAACACTCCTTCCTCTCCCGATATCTGGGATTCACACTGGTGCAGGGTGCCGATCTGACGGTCCGCGACAGTAAGGTGTATCTGAAAACCCTCGAAGGTTTGAAACAGGTTGACGTGATTCTGAGACGCGTCGACACTAGCTTTTGCGATCCTATCGAACTCCGCTCCGATTCATATTTAGGTGTCGCCGGTCTAATCGAAGCGATTCGGGCCGGCAATGTCGCCGTGGCCAATTCGCTTGGAAGCGGCGTAATTGAAACGTGCGCGTTTATGCCTTTTTTACCTGGACTTAGCCGTAGATTCCTCAGAGAAGATTTGAAGCTTCCGTCGGTCGCAACTTGGTGGTGTGGGCAGCCCAAAGCCGCCAAGTATGTTTCCGATAATCTGGATTTCCTGGTTATTAAACCGGCCTTCCCCTATTTGGGTGCGGAACCTGTATTCGGCGGTAAGTTGACGGGCGACGAACGATCCAAACTTATGGCGCGAATGCGCCACCGCCCCTACAATTTCGCCGGGCAGGAATTGTTGCAGCTTTCAAATGCGCCGGTTTGGTCCGGAGCCGGATTCGCGCCGCGCCCCGTGGTGCTCCGAGTTTTTTTGGCCGCCATGGGAGATTCGTGGGTGGTTATGCCCGGCGGCCTCGCGCGGGTTTCACCATCCTCCCGAACGTCCGTCGTTTCCATGCAGCGTGGCGGGGGAAGCAAAGATACTTGGATACTGTCCGACGAACCCGTCGATACTTCCACGCTGCGGCGCGATCCAGGGCTCCCGGTGGAACTGAACCGCGGAAGATCCAGCGATCTTCCCAGCCGCGCGGCAGATCATTTGTACTGGCTCGGCCGCTATGCTGAGCGCGCCGAACATTTGTCGCGTGTGCTGCGATGTCTGCTGGTTCGATTGAGCGGCGAATCGGGAGCCTCCGGAGTTGCTGAATGGGATTCACTCATGGCCTTGCACGATTGCCTGGAATCGCCGCACTCGCGCCTCGCCAAGGACGATCCTCAAGGCCATCTGGATCAATCGAGAGATCTCGAGCAGGAAATCCTTTCCCTTATCTTCGAAGAGCAGCGCAGAGACAGTCTCGGCGCAATTCTGAATCGCGCCGCGAAGGCTTCGGCCCAGGTGCGTGACCGCTTATCGAACGACATGCTTCGCGTGGTGAACCAGTTCGGGGCGGTCGCGCGCACGTCGGACAGTTCCGCCTGGGGCTATGTTTCTCCCGGCGATGCACTGACCGTGCTGAACCATTGCATCGGTCTTTTGGCGGCGCTTCGCGGAATCGAATTGGAAAATCTGACGCGGGGCCCAGGGTGGCATTTCCTCGGAATCGGGCGGCGCATCGAACGTTCCATTCAACTTCTTGGCTTGTTCCGCGCCATCGTTGTGCCGCTCGAACCGGAAACATGGCCCACGCTCGACATGCTACTCGAAGTCGCCGACAGTTCCATTACCTACCGAGCCCGATACTTCACCAGTTTGCAAGCCGCCCCGGTTCTCGATCTGTTGATGAATGATGAACTTAACCCGCGTTCTCTCGCGTTTCAGTTGAGCGACCTACTCACCCATTCCCGCCAATTGTCTGGGACCCCGTCCGGTGCCGGGTGGCCCTTCTCCAAACAGAAGAGGGTGGAGGAGGCGGCAGACCGATTGCTGGATGCGGACGTCGTTCAACTTTGCCAGCCGCATTTAGGAATCCCTCGCCCGGCCCTGGACAAATTGCTGACTGAAGCTCAGGCAACTCTTCCCGATTTTTCCGATGCCATCACCCGAATTTTCTTCAGTCACGCTGAGATGGAGCAAGCCACCTGATCTACCGCGTCCGCCACGTCACCACTTACGACTATGAGGATCCGGTGTCGGTTTCGCATCACGTGGTGCGTCTCACGCCGCGCGAACTTTCCCGGCAAACAGTTGCCCGCAGCAAAATTTCCGTTTCTCCCGCACCGCCGGTCCTGGGCCGCGAGAACGACTATTTCGGCAACGCCGTGAATTATTTTACCCTTCAGGAACCCCACACCAAATTGACCGTGGAAGCCTACAGCGAACTCGAAGTGCATCCCGCACCCATGCCGGACTTTGCCGCCTCGCCGGCTTGGAATGTGGTGCGCGACACACTCCCCGCCGGCCACGCCTCGGATTCTCTGGACGCTTACCAGTTCGTATTCGATTCGCGGCGTGTTGCGGGAAGTACTGAGATGGCAGCCTACGCGCGCGAATCCTTCCCTGAAGGCCGCCCACTGATGGAGGCGGTGCTCGATTTGATGCACCGGATTCATCAGGACTACCGCTTCGACACCAAGGCCACCGAGGTTTCGACACCCGTCGAAACTTTTTTTGAAAAGCGGCGCGGCGTCTGCCAGGACTTCGCTCACCTTCAGATTGCCTGTCTGCGATCCCTCAGTCTGCCCGCCCGTTACGTTAGCGGTTATCTGCGAACCCTGCCTCCTTCGGGCAAACCCCGTCTGGTGGGTGCGGACGCCTCGCATGCCTGGTGCGCCGCATGGTGTCCTGGCACCGGCTGGGTGGATTTCGACCCGACTAACGATTGTGTGCCTTCCGACGGGCATATCACTGTGGCTTGGGGCCGGGATTACAGCGACGTCAGCCCCATTCACGGGGTGCTATTAGGCGGGGCACATCACACGCTCGACGTGGGCGTCGATGTAATGCCCTTGGTTTAGGCCAGCTTAGCCTTCATCTTGGCCGCGAAGCGCGCGACGGTGATAATGGCTCGCTCGTGCGTGCCTTCACCCAGCTTGTCTTTTTCATCAAAGGCAACCACACGGAACCGCACTCGGCGTCCTTCTATGGAAGCAATTTCAGCGCGGAAGATCGCCGTCATTCCAATCGGCGAAGCGCCTAGATGATAGACGTCCACATGCGTGCCTACGGTGTCGTCTCCCGGTTCGAGCATCGGCAGCACCAGGTTGCGGCAGGTGCGTTCCATGAACCCGATCATGTGCGGAGTCGAAAGCACCCGGGCCCCTTCCATCCCGAGAAAACTGATCGCCACGTCCTCATTTACCGGAACTTGCTCTTCGCGCGTTGCGCCAATTTCAATCATGCTTCTTTTAACTCTTCTGCCCCGCGATGACGCCGCGCATGTAGGCGAACGATTGCTTCATGCCAGACAGCGGATCGTCGCCGTCGATCTCATATTCGAGCGAACACACCCCCGCATAATTGATCTTGCGAAGCGCTTGAAAGATCGCCGGAATCGGCATCTTGCCTTCCCCAACGGCGACCTGACTATCTTTGTCCGATAGATCGCGAAGATCTTTCATGTGCACCTCAAAAAGGCGCGGACCCGCTTCGGCGATGGATTGGACAACATCCGCTCCCGCGCGAACGGTGTGGCCGATGTCGAGACACAAGCCCATGCGCGGATCCATATTCTTCACGGCTGCCAGAACGCTTTGAGGCGTGGGGAAATGCTTGTCTTCCGGACCGTGGTTGTGGATCGCGGTCTTGATGTTGTATTCCTTGACCAGCTTTTCGATTTTTGGAAGCGTTCGCGCCGTGGGGGCGATCACCATGATCGGCAACCCGCACACTTTCGCATATTCGAAATAGCGGCGCAGGTCGGCTTCATCGTCTTTCTGAAGAGAGATATTTCCGCCTGCCACGATCTTCAATCCGGCATCTTCGAACTTCTTGCGCCCCGCCGCAAGCTGCGCCGGCGTATCGTTGTAAGGAAGATGAAACTCCTTGATATCGACGTATGGCGTGTTGAGCTGTTTGATTATCTTAATCGCCAGGTCGCGCTGAAACTCGCGGAGGGAGTAAGTCGCCACGCCCAGCTTGATGTCAGCCATTTCAGATGCAGCCGAAACCTTTTGTCGAGTTCCGGCGATCGCAGCGGCCGCGCCCGCGCCAGTAAGAAACCAATTGCGGCGAGTCATAATTTGTCCAGACCTTCAGTTAATTCGATGTAAGTTCCCCAGGGATCGGTAAAGAAAGCAATCGCCAAATGCAGCGCCGGGATTTGCCGGTAGGGTACATCGAACTTCACTCCCTGGGTCTCTAAATTTTTGCAAAATGCTTCAAGATTTTTCACTTCGAAACCGATATGGTCGAGCGCGCGGCCCTTCGTTCCGGCTAAGGGCGAATCGGCCTTGGAAAACGTAAGGTTCACGCCTGGCAAATCGGCCGCATCAAACTTCGCGCGCTTACCCGGCTTTGCGCCGAACGTTTTCACGTACCAAGCTTGCGTCTCGAGCGCCGGAACGGTGTAGAAGTGAATATGATGGTTCACCGCGACGGCGGTCAACGATTTATCTTCGGTCAGCTCCACCTGCAATTTATCCGGACCCATCACCATCACCTGACGGGCTTTAGGGTTAAAGTCGAACGAAAGTCCAGCGGACTTGATCTGCGCCATCATCGCGTCGGCGTCCTTCACCTTCAGCCCGATGTGGTTTACCGTAGAGCCAATAGTGCCATCCGTGGACGGAGCCGCTTTGAAGAGAACCACCACTCCGGGAAGTTTAACTCCGTCGATTTGGCCCCCAAGCTTGACTGGAGTTGCGCCAAGAATTTCCACCCAGAATTTTTGTTGCGCCGCCACGTCCGACGTATTCAGATGGAGGTGACCCATGGCGACACCGGCTTCGTTCGGTGACATCAACTGCGCGCGAGCCGCAAGCGCCATAGCAAATAGCAGAAGCCCTTTTTTCATGACGGCTTTACCCTACCAGAAAGACCGCCGTCTCCGCCATGAGGTTCGGCAGAGAGGAAACCCTTCGCGAACCCGCCAAAAAGTAGCGCCTCTCGATGTGCATGCCTTCGCGCGCGGCGAGCAGCTCAAAATCGCTAACGGTCAGGAAGTGTATGTTGGGCGAATCGTACCACTCGTACGGGAAAAGTTTGGTGAGCGGCGCGCGGCCAGATAGAAGCATGGATAGGCGCACGCGCCAGTGTCCGAAATTTGGGAAGGCCACGATCGCTCTTCGGCCCACGCGCAGCATCTCGCGCAAAACGGTGAGCGGGTGGCGCGACTCCTGCAATGTTTGGCTCAGAATCACGTAATCGAATGCGCCGTTGGGATAATCGGCGAGGCCTTCGTCAATATCGCCCTGATATGCCGAGACGCCGCGGCCGATGGCGCGCCTGACTTTGATCGGAGAGATCTCCACACCACGCGCATCCACGCCCTTGTTTTCAGCGAGCCACTGCAGCAGTTCGCCCTCGCCACATCCCAGATCGAGCACTTTGCTATTCGGCGCGACAATGTCGCCAATGATGGCGAAGTCGCTCCTGCCCAGCAGTTCGCCGACGAACGGCTTGTTGATGTCGCTAACCAGAGTCATGCGTGGGTCGCCCTGGCAGTGCTGGCGAGAAAGCCGCGCACTAAATCGGTCTGTTCGGCGACATCCACCAGGAATGCGTCGTGGCCGTAGTTTGAAGGAAGGTCGCAGTATGCCACGTCGTGATTGCGGCGGCGCAGCACGCGCACAATCTCCTGCGATTGATAGCTGGGGTACAGCCAGTCCGAGCTGAAGCTGATGATCAGAAAGCGCGTCGAGAGATCGGCGAAAGCCGCGGTGAGCGATCCGCTGCCGTTGGTCAAATCGAAATAATCCTCGGCTTTGGTGATGTAGAGGTAAGCATTGGCGTCGAACCGATTGACGAATTGACTGCCCCGGTAACGCAGATAACTTTCCACTTCGAAATCGACGGAGAAATCGAACCCAACCTTGTCTTTCTCGCGGAGACGGCGGCCGAATTTCTCGCGCATCGATTCATCGCTCATGTACGTAATGTGGCCCACCATGCGCGCGATCCCTAACCCGCGAGCTGGCGGCTTCTTGTCATAATAATCGCCGTTGCACCAATCGGGATCGGCCATAATAGCCTGGCGCCCCACCTCATTGAAAGCGATTTGCTGCGCGCTATGCCGCGCCGTCGTCGCAATCGGAATGCACGCGCGCACAAAATTTGGATATGTGACCGCCCATTCAAGCGCCTGCATTCCGCCCATGGAACCGCCGGCGACAGCGAGAAGCCGCTCAATGCCAAGCCGGTCAATCAGCATCTTTTGCAGCTTCACCATGTCGCGAATCGTAATTACCGGAAACGACATTCCATAAGGCCGCCCCGTTGCCGGGTCGGTCGAGGCGGGCCCGGTCGTGCCCTGACATCCGCCGAGCACATTCGAACACACGATGAAAAATTTATCGGTGTCGAATGCCTTGCCGGGGCCAATCATGTTGTCCCACCAGCCCGGTTTACCCCCTTCGGCACTGATTCCCGCGGCGTGCGCGTCGCCCGTGAAGGCGTGAGTCACCAGGATCGCGTTTGAGCGCGCGGCGTTCAGGTTGCCGTAAGTCTCGTAAGCGGCTTCAACCGGGGAAAGCGCTGCACCGCTTTCGAGCGCAATGCTCTCGAAGCGGGCAGATTGAGTCTCTACGATCATTCGAAAGATCATGGTAACGTACAGTGGGTTATGTTCTCAGGATTCGCCGGGCGCGCGTGCGCAACCGCCCTGCTGGTGGCGATAAGCGTTTGCGCTTCCGACTTTTCTTACAAGCCTGCGCTGCCCGGATATCACTATATCTTTCCGCGCGATCATTTCGCGCATCCAGACTTTCACACCGAGTGGTGGTACTACACCGGCAACGTTAACGATCCCGCGGGCCAGCGGTTCGGTTTCGAGCTTGTATTTTTCCGGCAGGGCCAGAGGCGGGGCGCTGAAGTTTCGAATCCTTCAACATGGCGTGTGGATGATTTGTATCTCGGACATCTTGCCTTGACCGATATCGATGGGCATCGATTTTTCTACACCGAGCGATTGAATCGCGCGGGCCCTGGCATCGCGGGCGCAAGTTTTGAACGGCGGCGCATTTGGAACGGAAACTGGTCGTCGGTGTGGGAAGGCGAGCGCCAGAAGCTCTCAGCTCTAGCCGATGACTTTGAATTTACGTTATCGCTCGAACCCGCGAAGCCCCTCGTCATTCATGGCCAGAACGGCGTCAGCCAGAAGTCGGAGGGCGCTGGAAAAGCCTCTTACTATATTTCATTTCCAAAACTCACCGTGGCGGGGAAAATTTTAATGCGAGGCACTGAACACACGGTTTCCGGCAC
>JANYJA010000095.1 GCA_025358575.1 Terriglobia bacterium | reverse complement strand
GTTTCTCGATTAGCCGCGAGGACAATTGCGCGTGGTATCCCGCGTCGTCAATGACCCCGGCGGCGCGGCGCGCTTCGACGTCGGTATTGGCCCAGAAGCCGGCGATGGTAGGGAGGTCGTGCGTTGTGGAAGAAACGAGGGACTGCACGGGATATTCAGCGGGCGATTTGTAGCTCTGGTGGTTGCGTTCGAAGTACAGAAGACGGTAGCTGAGGATGCCAAAGCGGGCGAGGGTCTCGCGGATATAGGGTTCGACCGTGCCGAGGTCTTCGCCTATCATGACGACGCGCTGGCGCACGCTTTCGAGGGCGAGAATGCGGACAAGGTCGTCAGAGCGATCGCGCACATAGGCGCCGCCGGTGGCTTCGGATCCATCGGGAATCCAATAGAGCCGGAAAAAGCGCATCACGTGGTCGATGCGGAGAGCGCCTCCATGGCGGCACGTTTTGCGGATCGATTCAATGAAAAGCCGATAGGAATGGGCGTAATGCTGGTGCGAGTTGGGGGGCGGGAAGGCCCAGTCCTGGCCTTGCGGAGAAAAATCGTCGGGAGGAGAGCCTACGCGGCATCCAGCGACGTAGAAAGAGCGATGCGCCCAAAGGTCGGAGCCGCAGCGGTCGGTGGCGAGCGCTAGATCGTGATAAAGGCCAATGGGCAACCCGATGTCGCGCGCGTGCTGCTGGGCTGCCGCGAGCTGAAGATCCAACTGCCACTGGGCGTATTTATAAAACAGAATCGAGCGGGCGCGTTTTCGCTGGAAAGCTCTGGTTTCAGGAGAATGCGGGTCTTGGAAAGCAGCAGGCCAGTCGGGCCAGACCCAAAGGTTGGGATCGCGGCGATGCAAATCCTCGTCGAGAGCGCAGTAGGTGGCGAAACGGTCGAGAAGATCGCCTTCGCGATCGATGAAACTCTGAAAATCAAGCGCGCGGGGCGTGCGTGCGCGGTAGTGCGGAAGAAATTCGAGGAAACAGAGCTTTAGAAATTGCGTTTTGATAGAGTAGACGCGCTCGTATTCAACGAATTCGGAAGCGCGCAAGGCCGCGAGTTCAGCGCGGGTGGAAGGTTGGGACCAAAGGCACTGGCATCGCTTCGATATGCGGAAATCTTCCATCGCCTCAATATCTAGATAAATGGCGTTTTGATAGAAAACGCTATTCGGAAGGTAGGGGCTGGTGTTGTAAGGTTTGCGATTGTGAATCGCATGCAAGGGATTTAGGGCGAGAAAGCTGACGCCGATGGTGGCGGCCCAATCGAGTGCTAGGCGCAGATCGCGGGTGTCGCCGCAGCCCCAGTTTTGCGCGGACCTTAGGCCGTAGAGCGAAATCGCGAGACCGGCTTGCTTGCGGCCCTGGGCGAGATCTTCCGGAAGAAAGGCGCGGTCCGGGGTGACGATCAAGGTCATCGAAACTGGAGCAGCGTCGCCGATGGTGACGAGAATTTCGTGATAGCCGAGCGGCAGTTCTTTGAGCGCGATCTGCTTTCGAAGATATTGGATTCCATCGATTTCCGTGCCCGGCAGAGTTGCGAATGTGGCGAGAGAAGCCGTGAAGCTGCTCGGGAGCTGCTGCTCGGCCTGCACTTCAATGCGGCAGGCGGCGTTGGCGAAGGCGGAGGGAACGCGGAGTTCGAGCGTGCAGGGCTGCTCGTCGACGCTCACCACGCGGCAAGGCGGAATGACGCGGTCCCACTCGGCGCGCATACGCTCGTGTAGAACCTGCCGGATTTCCTTGGTGCTGTCGGCGGGAATTCCGATGGCGCGCAGGATGGAGCGCTGCGTTTCGGGAGAGGTGATGTGATGGCGGCCGAATATATCCCAGAAATCGGGCTCGATTCCGCACAATGCGGCAGCGTCTTGGAGAGCTTGCGGGTCGGGATCGAGTGCCATAAATCAGTGTATCAACGCATTCTGACGGCACCGGCAGCGCGTGCGAGAATAACTTTATGGTTAAAGCGCCGTTGGCAAGTGGTCCCGCCGATCTGTTTTCGCGAATCGATAATGCGTCGGTGGAGCACGAGGCCGCTAAAGAGGGAATCATAACGACTACGATTGGCCACGCAATCAACTGGGCGCGCAAGAATTCCATCTGGCCGATGTCGTTTGGGCTTGCCTGCTGCGCGATCGAGATGATGTCGATGAGCGCATCGCGCTTTGATATTTCGCGTTTTGGCGCGGAAGTGTTTCGCGGGTCGCCGCGGCAATCGGATTTGATGATCATCGCCGGGCGCGTCTCAAATAAGATGGCGCCGGTGATTCGCCATTTGTATCAGCAGATGCCAGAGCCAAAGTGGGTGATTTCGATGGGCGCCTGCGCGACTTCTACAGGCGTGTTTAATAACTACGCGCTGGTTCCGGTAAACCAGGTGATTCCCGTGGATGTGTACGTGCCTGGCTGCCCGCCGCGGCCGGAGCAATTGATTCAGGCGATCATGATGCTGCAGCAGAAGATTCAGGCTGAAACTGGCACGGTGCGGCAAGTCTTAAATTTGGCCTAAAGAGGCTTCCCGATTTCCCAATGGTGGCCGAAAGGGTCGACAATTCGCCCTAAGCGCCAGCCATATTGTTCGCCGACCGGCACAATCACAGTGGCTCCCGCCTTGACGGCTTGAATGAACGAGGCATCCGGATCACTTACGATCATCACCATACGCACCGAACCTCCGCCTAGCGATTCGGGGCTGAAGTTCTGGTGTTCGGGAGATTCGTCGGCGACCCAAAATTCAGCGCCGTCCACGGCTAGGCGCGCGACTACAGCGCCCTTTTCGTCGTCAATGCGGAACAGTTCGACCGCGCCGAATGCGGCTTTGTAGAAATTGAGGGCTCGCGCTCCGTTTCGGACCGAGAGCATGGGGGCTATCGAGGTGGATCCCATTGAACCAGTATCCCTTTTCTGCGAGAATCGGAACGCACAATGAGAACGATCCGCCTCGCCTGCGTTGTAGCCGGTGCCATTTTATCTGTCGGCTTCTTGGTTACCGCGCAGACCCGCTCCCCCGTCAATGTGCAGGATGGCGGCACGCGGCAAACACTCGAGAGCATTTTCATACCGCCGATGGCGGGCGCGCCGTTCACTTGTATTTTGCACACGGAGTGGGTTCAGTTTACCCCGGATGGCGGAACGCTGACCGTGGTGAATCAGCGCAGAATCGCGCGGCAGGGCAGCGGACGTTTTTATCAGGAGCGCTGGGTGTTAGTGCCGAAGAACGGTCAAATGGAATCGCAGATGACGCACATCCAAGTTGCCGATCCCAACAGCCATACGCTTTATACCTGCACAATGGGTCCCAATGTTTGCAGCTTGACTAACTACGGCGGAACAACCTCGACGGTGTATCGTCCGGCCGAGATGCCTACGGGACCGCTGCCCAATGGAATGGGCTACATCACGAATGCGGCACTGGGCACGGACATCACGCTGGGCCTGCAAACGGTTCGGACCCGAGTTACTAAGACCATCAACGCTTGGGTGGTCGGGAATGACCGTGTTCTTACGAACACGCGCGAGTTTTGGTTCGCGCCGAGCTTAGGGATCAATTTAATTTCGAAGGTGAGCGATCCACGATATGGGACGCAGACGTTTACCGTGAGCGATTTGATGTTGGGCGAACCCGACGCGCAGTTGTTTGAGGTTCCGAAGGATTTTAAGGTTCAGGACGAGCGGCAGGCATCGCAGTAGTAATTTCGATCGGGCGCGCCCATTTTGGCCACCCTACGGAACTTACGCCAGGATATCTTTGACGACTTTACCGGACACATCCGTGAGCCGGAAATCGCGGCCGCTATAACGGTAGGTGAGCTTGGTGTGGTCGATTCCCATCAAATGCAGGATGGTTGCATGCAGGTCGTGCACGTGCACGGGGCGATCGACGGCTTTGAACCCGAAGTCGTCGGTGCCGCCGTAGATAGTGCCGCCTTTGATACCGCCGCCGGCTAACCACATCGTGAATCCGAAGGGGTTATGGTCGCGACCATTGTTCACGCGGCCATCGGCGTTGCCGCCTCCCACTTCCATCACCGGAGTGCGGCCGAATTCGGATCCGCAGACGACTAACGTGTCTTTGAGCAGTCCGCGCGACTTTAGATCTTTGATGACGGCGGCGAAGGGCTGGTCGGAATCTTTGGCATTCTTGCGGTGCGCCTGGATATCGACGTGAGCGTCCCACGGATCGCCCTTGGCGTAATAGACCTGTACCATGCGGACGCCGCGCTCGACGAGGCGGACGGCCATCAGGCAGCCGCGCGCGGTGCTTCCCTGTCCATACATCTTGAGAACGGCGGGCTTCTCTTTGCGGATGTCGAAAACATCCGGCGCTTCGGTTTGCATGCGGTACGCCACTTCCATCGATTGAATGGTGGCTTCCACTTGAGGGTCCTGCTCTTTCTCACGCGCAACCTGATACTTATTCAATTTCTCGAGAAGATCGAGCTCGCGGCGCTGCTCAGCGAGCGTGAACTTATCGTTGTGGATGTAAGTGATCAGTTTTTGCGGATCGAACTTAGCGTCGATCAACTTGTCATCCGTCTGTTTTTCGAGAATCTTATCTGAAATGAAGTTGCCCTGATGAATGGCGGGAAGGAAGCCCGAGTTCCAAAGTGGAGGGCCGACGGTTGTGGGGACGTCAGGGCAGAGGACGACGAAACCGGGCAGATTCTTATTCTCGGTGCCGAGGCCGTAAGTCAGCCATGAGCCGAGCGAAGGGCGTCCGGCCTGGCTGAAACCAGTGTTCATCATGAGCATGGAGGGCTCATGATTCGGAATGTCGGTGTACATGGAGCGGATGAAGCAGATGTCGTCGGAACACTCGCCCACGTTGGGGAAGAGTTCGCTGACTTCCATGCCGGATTGGCCATACTTTTTAAACTGAAATGGCGAGCGCATGAGAGCGCCGGTTTTACGCTCGGTGCTGACGTGACTTCCGGGGAGAGGCTGGCCGTGGAACTTATCGAGGGCGGGTTTGGGATCGAAGCTATCGACCTGCGACAAGCCGCCGTTCATGTAGAGGAAGATAACGTGTTTGGCTTTGGGCTCGTGATCGAGTTTGCGCGGGGCTTCATCGCCGACGACGCCGGCGCGGGCGAGCGAATCGCCGATCATGCCGGCGAACGCCATCATTCCGAAACCGCCGCCCATGCGCCGGAGAGCGTCACGGCGGGTGACGGGAGGAGAAGATCTGTGCAGTGACATATGGGTTCGCAGGTTAGTTGATGAACGTGAATTCGGTGGAGCTGAGAAGAATCTTGGCGTAACGGCCCCAAACACTGACGGGTAACATAGGCTTGGCTTCTTCCTCGGGCTTCTCGCCCGGCTTCTTTTTCATTCCGGCCATCATGCCCTCTCCCATCGCGGGTTTGACAGCCTCGGGCTTCGATTCCGAGGAGTCGGCCGCTACCTCAGCTTCTTCAGTGGCGGCTTCCGGTTTGACCTCGGGAGGCGAGAGAGTCTTGGCAGCTATCTTCAGCTTCTCTTTATCCTTCTCTTTGTCCTTGGCCTCTTTCTCCTTCGCGGCTTTTCGTTCTTCGTAGTCGCGCATGGGCTCCGTGCGGAGATAGTCGATACCGGCTTGCAATTCTTCCGCGGTGGCAGCGCGGCCATAAAGAATTCGATAGATCTTCTGGATCCGCGCGGTGTTGGTAGGCTCATCGGCAACACGCTTCGCCAGCAATTCGCCTTGCTGCTGCACGAAATCGCTGTTCATGAAAAACAGCCGCTGGAGCGGGATGTTGGTGGCGAAGCGCTTTTCGGCGGAGATGGCGGGGCTCGGGAAATCGAATAGGGCGAGGTACTCGTCGAGATGATAGCGGCTGACCTTCCCATACACCGTGCGGCGTTTAAAGGAAGGGTTCAAATCGGTGGACGGGCCGAAAGACTTGGAATCGAGATCGCCAGACACGGCGAGCAGCGAATCGCGAATTTCCTCGGCGTCCATGCGATGGCGATTAGCGCGCCAGTAGGAGCGATTGCCGGAATCCTTGGCGTAGTTCGCGGGGGAATCGTCGGTGCTGAGTCGATACACCGAGCTGAGCATGATTTCGCGATGCAGTTTCTTGGTGGACATGCCCTCATCGACGAAACGCTTGGCGAGATATTCGAGAAGTTCAGGGTTGGTGGGGCGCTCGCCGGCGAAACCGAAGTTGCTGGGCGTATCGACGATGCCAGTGCCGAAGTGCCCCTTCCAGACGCGGTTGACGTAAACGCGCATGGCGATGGGCTGGCGAACAATGGCTTCGGCTAGTTCCATGCGACCGCTGCCATGAACGAACGGCTCGGGGCGTCCATCGACCAGCGCTGAGAGAAAATGACGCGGCTCAATCTCGCCGAGGTTGTAAGGGCTGCCGCGCTTACTGACGGGCAGGTCGACGACTTTCGGAGCGTCGCAGACGCTGTGATCTTCAGCGATAAATGGCGGGGTTTCTTCAGCGCTATTTGACGGTTATGTTGAGCCAATGACAAGCGTGCTTCGGGCCGCTTCGACAACATCGTCGGTGATTACCGATAAGCCGTTGATTTTCATGATGCGCTCAATTTGTACGAATAGACGATGAAGAAGCCGGAAGTTTCCTCCGGTGATGCGAGCGATTGATGCAATAGCCTGTGTGTCGGTGAAATCAAGCTCATCAAGGGTGAGACCAAGCTTGCGCCAATGCCGTGTCAGAACGAAAGAAAGTTCATGGCCTTGCAAAGGCCGGTAGTGATGAGCAAAACCAACGCGGCTGTATAGCTGGGGATAGCGGGAAAGGCGCTTTTCCATGCCCGGCATACCGATAAGAATGACCCCGACGCCTCTGCGGTCAAATATGTCGCGGATAAATTCGAGGCACGTGACGGACAGCCGCTCGGCTTCATCGAAGATGAGCATCTCAACATGCAAACCATTTTTCCGATAGTCCCATCTGACATGACGGTTGAGGTGATCGTCGATGCAATCATCGACTGTGCCAATATGATCGACGAGAGTTTCCTTCAAATCGCGCAACGTGCCCATCACGGTCGGCGTGTGGAAAACAGTGCGCGACCGTTCTAACGCCTCATGTATCTTTTTGCGCATAAAACCACGGCGGCTGTTCCTGTTCTCGATAAGAGGGCTCGCTAAATCCCAATTCGCATAGCGGCGAGCAGATAGCGTTTTGCCGACACCGGCAGCGCCATAACAAAGGCCGACATAGCGATGTTTCCTCACGGCCTCCGCAAACTCCATAAACCGGCGATGCTCCTTCGTAGCAATGAATGTCCCGGCCCTTGGACTGCTCATCTATCGTCCTCCTGATAGATACGAAGCTTTGTCTGGCGCGTGCCGTGTGTGGGTTGACGTTCTTCAGCCTGTGGTTTGGCCGGTGCCGATGCTGGTGCAGGCAAAAAGTCAACAACACGCGCCACACGCTCATTGATGGTCGTGCGCAACGAGCGGCGATGCAACCGCCTCGCCGCTTGAATATCTTTCAGGGTGACGACTTCCCCGGCGTGTTCGTCGCTGATTGCGCGGCACAGAAATTCATTCCGGTAGAAAACTCTAATTTCAGACAAGTCGCGCGGATCATAGCGGATCGTCACCGCATCGCCGACATATCCCGCCATGGTCGGGTGCTGATAGCGTAGCCCCTGAAATCGGATGCCGTCGCGCTGCACGGTTCGCGGCTTCGCGTGCATAACGAGCAAAAGGTCAAGTTCTTCTAGACTTTCAGGAAGACGCGGCAGAAACCCCTTGCCACGCCATGCGTCAAGTGGTGTTTCGTCAATCTCGCTGTGGACACGGGAATGATAAGTGCCGATTATGTAGCGCGTGATTGCCGCGTCCAACTCGGCCAGAGACAACTTTGGCACAGAGGCCGGTTTGCCTTTCACGAGATGTCCGGGCAATTCCGGCAGAAGTTCGGTATTCAGCGTTCCGAACAGGCGCTCTATTTTGCCGCGCCCTTGCGGTCGGGCAACGGCGGAATAGACAATGCGAAAGCGCAGACTGGCCGCTACTTGATCGAGGTGCTTGCTGGTGAAGTCGCTCCCGTGATCGACATAGAGCACATCGGGGATGCCACAGACAGGCCAAGTTGCATCACCTTTCCGCCAGATCGCCTGCCGCAGTGCAAGGCTGGTGTTGAGGATCGACGGCGCTCCGAAAAACACCATGATGCCCGCGACTGCACGGGAATAATCGTCTATCACGGTTGTAAGCCACGGACGAGCGGGCTTGCCTCTCTGGTCAAGAATAAGCAAATCGAGCATGGTGTGATCGGCTTGCCAGATCGCATTGGCGCTTTCGGCGCGATGCCGGTGTATTAGTTCATAGCGGTTGCGAAAGACTGACGCCCCTTCATGCGCCAAAGTCACCATTGCTGGGTCAAGATCAGCAAGGATCGCATAAACGGTGCTGTAGGAGGGAATGGCCCAGCCTTGCGCCTTCGCCATAGTGCTGATACGTCGATGAATAGCGGCGGCGGAAGCGCGTGGTTTTTTCAGTCCCATGCCCTCAATGACCGCCAGAAGATCATCTGGCAAACGGCGTGCTTCAGCGTCATTGCGGATTGACCGCGCCAGCCCCGCAAGGCCATTCTGCTGGTAGCGAGCTGCCCAGCGCTCGGCGGTTCGGATTGAAATCCCGGCTTGACGTGCGGCATGTGTTAACGAAGTGTCCTCTTCGATATGAGGCCGGAGAATGTTAAAGCGTTTCATTGCTAATTGGCGCTGCTCTTCTGTCAGAGCGGCAGCGGCGACAGATTTTTCTTTGTCTTGCGCCATAGGTTCAATAACCTTTGTTTTTGCACCTTGCCTCGACTACCACGCGAAAATGCCGGAAACGGCCAAAAACAAGTTGCAGAACTATGGTGCAAAAGATATGGTGCATAATCACGCTATCACTTTGGTTTTTGCAACATGAAAATCGGTTATGCCCGCGTTTCGACCGACGCTCAGGAAACGCATCTGCAAATGGATGCGCTCAAGCGCTCGAAGTGTGGGCGCGTCTATCAGGAAAAGGCTTCTGGGGCGAAGACTGAACGCCCGGAACTGATGAAGCTTCTCGACAATGCCCGCAAAGGTGATTGTCGTCATCGTCTGGAAACTGGATCGTCTCGCGCGGTCACTCCGTCAACTGATCGACACGACGGTGCTGCTCAACGAGCGCGGGGTCGAACTGCATTCCCTCACGGAAAACATCAATACGACGACCCCGAGCGGCAAGCTGACCTTTCACATTTTCGCCGCGCTAGCGGAATTTGAGCGCGACATACTGCGTCAACGGGTCAATGCCGGTCTCAAGGCTGCGCGGCGGCGGGGCCGTGTTGGCGGGAGGCCTAAGTCGCTCGGCGAGGCGGATTTAAAGAAGGCGCGAGCGCTGCTGCGTTCCGGCGAATATTCAAAAGTGCAGGTTGCCGAAGAGCTTCAAGTCAGCCGTCATACCCTTTGGCGTGCTCTCTCGGAGGGGGCGGCAAGGTAAAAAAGATCGATACTTTCTGAGACGACGGTCTCATTGAGCAGCTAAGAAATCCAAGATCATATATAAGGCTCGCCTACAGGCCGCGATGCTCTGCTGTGCTCCGGGCATATGCTCAGCACTCTGAATGGTCGGCGCGGCAACAAGCTCGTTGCGGCAGTGCGTAATCAGTTCGCAGATGTTGGGCTCGTCCATCTCAAGATGAAACTGGAGCCCGACCACACGTTGTTTGTAGATGAAAGCCTGATTGACACATGCCACGCTCGACATCAGAAGCCCAGCGCCTTGGGGCAAGTCGAACGTCTCGCTGTGCCAATGAAATACGGTCATGGTGTGATTCACCCCGGAAACGATAGGGTGACTGAGCGCCGAATCAACGATGGCGACGGGAAACCAGCCAATTTCCTTAACGCGGTTCGGGTAGACCTTCGCGCCCAGAGAGGCGGCAATTACTTGAGCGCCCAGACAAATTCCAAGCAGTTTTTTTCCGGCCTCTATGGCTTGCCGTATATGCGTTTTCTCGGCGATGAGCCAAGAATGAGTAGTATCCTCGTTCACGCTCATGGGGCCGCCCATAA
>JANYJA010000073.1 GCA_025358575.1 Terriglobia bacterium | reverse complement strand
GGGTCGCAGGCCTACGCTCCAGCCGCCCCCGCAAATCGATCAAACCAAACCCCTAACTGCCTAAGAAGTGGTCTACTTTCTCTCCGCCCCAGTGGTCTAGTTTTACTCCGCCCTTGACATCCCGTCGAAGTAGTCAATCACACGGCGGGGACAGTCATAGTCGCGAGGACGTGGGCACGGGTAGGCGGCTCCGAGATCGTCCGTTGGCCGCAGGTGCCGGCGGACCAGCGCGAAGTCAGGGCCGCAGAAATGCTCCCAGTAAGCCGGTATCGCGACGAGGCCGGGAACGCTCTCAATTCCCAGCCAGAGCCGACTCAGCTTTCGCATTTTGGACCTCCGCAGTCAGAACATACCCTCTGGCGCGAAGCCAATCCTCGATCACCGACGCCTCTTCGCCGCGATTGTATCCGGACTTGTTGCCTGCTTTGATCGTGACGCTTCGCGGTTTCTTCTCGCCGTCGAGCCTGAACTTAAAGACCGCCTTGCGGATCAGAGGTTCTGTTTCGATTTCCCTTCTGATCATCGTCAGGGCGTGAAACAAGCCCTCGGCCCGATGGATCTCGATGTGATCGAAGGCTCCGGGCCATAAGTACTCGACTTCCCTCAGGTTTACCGATTCCAGCCCTGCAATGTCGCGGCAGTTCAGTGCGGCGCGACCGTCGCGCTTGAGCGGCTCGAGGGTGTACTTTTCGGCGAACACGAAAGTATCATCTCCGCCGAATACGTGGCGACCAAACTGTACCCGGTACTCCTTCACGTCGGTGAACGTGGAAGCGTTGATCCGGAGTTCATTGTGAATAAGGTCGTAAATGACCAGATCAGTTTTTTCCGGCCGGTAGAAGGTCGCTGTCGATCTGGGGCCGACCCTGCTCTGCTTTCGCGTGCATTGCTGCCCATGCTCGACTAGGAACCGAACCTCGCCCGCAGAATCGGCACGCATGACGCGACACCCGATGCCTCGCTTCTTCGCCGCAAAGTAGATATCGAGCGCTGCCTCCAGCTTTGACAGGTCCGTCGCCAGGTCATCGACGGCGATAACCGTGCCCGAGTCAGCAGCAAGGAAGCTCTCAAAGGTCTTTCGTTTCTGGAAGAACTCCTCGTGTTGCTTTCTTTCGAGCGCATCGGCGTGCTTGAGCCAAATGATCGTGGCCAGGTCCAATGCCGTGATTTCAGCATCGACTTCGATCTGGTTCGCCGCCGCGATCTCCAGCAGTTCATCGAACCGGTGGTCGGAGCCAAAGCAGTCGATTAGGTAAAGCATTTCGACCATATCCCCCGGCATCTCCTCGTCCGGCTGGGCCAGAATGCTGCCGAGCGTGGCAACGTCGATGTCCCCGTCACCCTCCGGGAAGGAGAGGCCTTTCGCCTCGAGGAAAAGACGAAAAGGTTCGAGCAGTGGAATGAGATTCGCGGGGTGGATTGTCTTCAGCAGATCCGGTTGAGAAAAACTCTTCAGTTTTAGCGCCATCTTGATACACCTCTATGAGATAGAAAGTCTGAGGGGGACAGGCGGGAGCCGATAATCAAGGGCGTTGGCTTGACCGGAACAGATGTACGAATTCAGACTACCATGGAGAACATAAGGCGAACATGATTTGCACAGGCAAACTCGGTGAATCGGCACCCACATCGAATTCTTGACAGATTGAGGCTGTGGATTTCGGCGGTACATCCAAACACGTTCGAACTGTTATGATTTAGGCTTACACTTTTAGATTCAACATTTTCCAAAGTCTCTCGTCAAGACTCCCGCGCATGAGCCAAACCGCGTTGCAGGACATCGAAAAGCTCGAAGACAGCCTCTGGGCCGCCGCGGATAATCTTCGCGCCAACTCGAAACTGACCTCGTCGGAATATTGCATGCCCGTGTTGGGCGTCATTTTCCTGCGGCACGCCACCAACCGGTTTGACGCTGCATCGATTCAGATCACGGAGGACCAGGCCGCTGGCAGAATGCCCAAACGCCCGCGCATCAAAGGCGATTTCCTGAAGCGGCGCGCGCTAATGCTCCCGGAGCAAGCTCATTACGACTACCTGCTTCGCCTTCCTAAGGG
>JANYJA010000070.1 GCA_025358575.1 Terriglobia bacterium | reverse complement strand
GAATGAGCCCAAGCGCTGCAAGGCGTGTAAGAGCAAACGCCAGGGAGGTGCTCCTTCTGGCAATCATCGAGCGGAGACTACGACCAACTGTTCGCAATGCGGGCGGGAGACGACGGTCCCGTTCCGGCCCACCCAAGGGCGTCCCGTGTTTTGTCGTGAATGCTTCCAGGGCCGCAAGGCAACGGCGGCGGCGGCGACCGCTTAATCCACCGAGTTGTTTTATGGGGCAGTTGGCAAATCTTTTTTTGCCGGCTGCCCTTTTTTCTTCCATCCTTCTTTAATTACCTGCCGTGCTCTTCCGAGCGCCAGAGCTTTCTCCGGCACATTTTCCGTTATTACCGAACCCGCGGCTAGATACGCGCCCGCGCCAATTTCGATTGGGGCGACGAGAGTGGAGTTACTGCCGACAAAGACGCCATCCCCGATCCTGGTGCCGTGCTTTTGAACGCCATCGAAATTGCAGGTGATGGTCCCAGCGCCAATGTTGACGGATTCGCCGATATTACAGTCGCCCAAGTAAGCGAGGTGGCCGGCTTTGGCCCCCGCTCCGACGCGCGCTTTTTTCAACTCGACGAAGTTTCCAATGTGCGCGTTCTTAGCCAGATGGTTGCCCATGCGGAGGCGAGCGAACGGGCCAACCGTGACACCGGATTCCAGGCGGGAAGTTCCGATCATGGTGAAGGGCGCGACTACGACGCCGTCAGCTAAATTGGAATCTCCAACAATGGAGCACGCTCCAATGCGGCAATCTTCGCCAATGTGGGTTTGGCCGAGCAACTGCGCGAAGGGCTCGATGACGGTGTCCATGCCGACGGTGACGCCGGAATCGACGGTGACGGTCTCAGGCTTTTCGACGGTAACGCCGTCGAGCATCAACTGGCGAACTTTGCGCGCGCGAAAGATGCGATCGACGTTGGCGAGTTCGATGCGATTGTTGATGCCGAGCAGCTCGCCCGAGTCCGCGACCTTCATCGCATCGATGTGGTGACCTGCGCGAATGAGGATCTCGATCATGTCGGTCAAGTAGTATTCTTTAGCCGGGTTATTGGGCTGGATTTCGCCGACATGTTTCCAGAACAGATCGGCCCTAAAGCAGTAAATCCCGGCATTGATCTCGCGCACGGCTAACTGATCGGGCGTGCCGGCTTTCTGTTCGACGATGGCGACGACACCATCGGCGGTGCGGATGACGCGGCCGTATCCGGTGGGATCGGGAAGATCGGTGGTGATGATGGTTGCGGCGGCGCTGGAAGCAAGTTGTTGTGCGACCAATTGCGTGAGCGTCGAACCAAGGATGAGCGGGCAATCGCCATAGAAGATGACGAGAAGGCCGCCGAGCGTGGCAAGCTCGAGCTGTCCGCTGAGCAGGGCGTGACCCGTGCCCTTCTGTTCGGCCTGGGCGATGAAGGCAACGCCGCGATCCGCTACCACTTCGCGCACGCGCTCGGCCTGATGGCCGACGACGACGAATGTCCGCGCGGGCTCGGCGATTTCGAGCGCCGTATTCACGGCGTGTTCGACGAGGCTCAGGCCACCGGCGCGGTGCAGCACCTTGGCGCGGCGCGAACGCATCCGCGTGCCCAGGCCGGCGGCGAGGATGACGACTGTAACTTCACTTGGCATGCGTGGATTCGGTTCTCCTTTTGCGGTTATCCTGAGCGAGCTTCACGGCGACGGCGGCGATGGCCGCGGGATCATGCCGCGCTACCGTGCCCTTGCGCAATAGATCGGCTTTCACGATTTGTATACCCATGTTACGAATGCTCTCCAGATCATTTTCCACGGGCTGCATCTGTTCGCGCGCATAACGCTTTTTCAGGGCGGCACGGATGGGGCTGGTGTTGAGCACGGCGTAATCGATGAGCGGTCCGCGCGCGTGTTTGTGAATGGCCTCGATGTGATCGGAGCCGCTGAAGGATACGGTTTCACCGGGCTGCCACATGAGATTCACGAAGTAGGCTTTGGCGGCTTTCGACTCGCGAATAGCCCGCGGAATTCCAGCGACTAAGAGGTTCGGAATCACGCTGGTGAAGAGCGACCCAGGTCCGAAAGTGATGAGGTCGGCTTCGGCGATGGCCTTGATGGCGTCGGGGACCGGGCGGCACCGCGGCTGCAAGCGGATCTCTTCGATGCGGCGCCGGCTTTGACTGATTTTGGTCTCGCCGCGGACCAGCGTGCCATCCTCCAGCAGCGCTTCCAGGCGGACATTGGCTGCAGTGGAAGGGTAAATCCTGCCGGATATTTTCAAGACTTCGGAAGATTGTTTTACGGCTTCTGAAAAATCGCCCGTGATGTGGGTGAGGGCGGTGAGAAAGAGGTTGCCGAAGCTATGACCTTTGAGCCCGCGGCCACTCTCGAAGCGGTACTGAAAGAGTCGCGAAAGCAGCGCCTCATCTTCGGAGAGAGCGACCATGCAGTTGCGGATGTCACCGGGAGGGAGGACATCGAAATCGCGGCGGAGACGGCCGGAACTTCCGCCATCGTCGGTGACTGTCACCACGGCGGTAACCACAATTTCAGGGCTCTTCGTTCCTGGAGGGCAGACATAATCTTTCAGCCCATGAAGCAGCGAAGAAAGTCCCGTGCCGCCGCCGATGGAGACGATGCGGAGAGGGGCTTGGGGGCGCCTCATGGAAATTCCGGCGACTTAAAAAGGTGTCTTTTCGGGGAAGAGCAGTTGCTGCATGCTGGGTTGCTGGGCGACGGCCGCGAAGTCGGCATCCTGCCGGGCGGCAAGACGATTGCTGGGTGCGATTTCGATGGCACGCTTCAGGTTCTCATAGGCATTGCGGGAATCTCCACTGAGGGAGGCGCAGACGGCTTGGGCATAGAGGACGTGGTCGGCGTTGCCATCGATGCCTTGCGCCAGGTCGAGATGGTGGCGGGCAGTGGCGATATCACGGGCGTTGATGCGTTCGACGGCGTAATTGTAATGATCTTCAAGGGTGGAGAGATTGGGAGCGGGCTTGGCCAGGCGGCGGTCGCAGATGTTGATGTGGACGCGCGCGGCTTGCGATATGGCGTGCTGATCGCCCGAGATCGCCTGCACGAAAAGTTCACGCGCCTGGGGAAGATTCTGCGCGCGAAAAAGCTGAATCGCGCGATCGAAAAGCTGCAGCTGAGTGGGCGGCTCGGCAACGGCGGGGGACTTCTTCTTGATTGCCATAAACCAGCTTGAGTTTATAGCAAAGCCGGGATAAGAAGTCAAAGGCTGGGCACGCGTTGGCGAGAAGATGCAAAGAAGAACGGCTGGTTTAGGCGGCTTTGAGGAGGCGATTTCAAGGCTGATTTTTGGCACTTGAACCCGCCCTCTCAATCCATTACACTTCTCAAGGGGTCCGAAACCCGGTCCCAAAAGGTGGTCTTTGTGAAGGATTTGTCCAATGAGGCTCGAAGTGGCTGGTCACGTCGCGGATTGATTAAGAGCATGTCCGCGCTGGGGCTGGCAAGCGTCGCCTCTCAGATTCCGTTAGGCCGTTTGCACGCCCAAGAGGACGTTCAGACCGGGGCGGCCGGAACCTATCCGATTAAAAATGTGTTGATTTGCTGCAACGAAAACCGATCTTTCGACCACTACTACGGGTATGCCCCCTTTGTGGGCTCCTATGGCGTGCCGGCTGGTTATTCGCAGCCAGATGGACATGGCGGTACCGTCACGCCGAGCCATTTGACATCTGGCATCTCACCCGACCCCCAACACGATTGGGCGCACATCCACGCCGAGTGGAATAACGGCGCAATGAATGGCTTCTACACTGCCGACGGAGCGGGTGCGATGGGTTATTACGATCAGACGGAGCTATCGTTTTACTATTCGCTTTTCAGCAAGTTTTCCCTGTGCGCGAATTACTTCTGCTCCGTGCTGAGCGAGACTTATCCAAACCGCTTATATCTGGCTGCGGGAACGTCGGGCGGAAATACCACCAACAGTATTCCTGTTGGATCACTGATGTTCCCGTGCATTCTGGATCTTCTCGATGCCCACGGAATTACGTGGAAGGTATATAACGACGGACCGGCATGCACCGTAGGGAGCGGCGTGTGCGATAACCATTTTCAGTTCTTCCAGAAGTGGTACCAGGACCCGCGTGTCAACAACTATAGCGACGACGATTACGAAAATGACCTGAAAGGCGGCGCCCTTCCGCAGGTCTCGTTTCTGATGACTACCGACCTGAATGGGGAGCATCCGCCCTATCCGCTGGGCATTGGGGTGCAGAATCAAAAAGCTTTTATCAGCGCCCTGATGAAGTCGTCGTACTGGAAAACAGCAGCCTACATTTTCACTTATGACGAGGGCGGCGGTTTCTTCGATCACGTGGCCCCGCCGGTGTTCGACGCTTACGGGGCTGGCATCCGCGTTCCGACCTGGGTTATTTCGCCGTATGCCAAGCCCGGCTATTTGTCCCCAACGCAGAGTGAGCACGGGTCCATCTTAAAGTTCGTCGAAGCGATTTTCGGGTTGCCCACATTGGCATCGATTAATCACCAGTTCGATTTGCAAACGCCGGGAGCTAACAATGACGCGGCCAACGGCCAGCCGTTTGGACCGCCGGCGCCGCCGCGAGATGGACGAAGCGATATCGGAAATCTACTGGATTGCTTCAGGTTCTAGAGCGTCCAGTAAATTAGTACTAGGTGTTTTGGAAGACCGAATCGAGCGAGCGTGGGTCGCGCTAAAACTTGCCCAATTAGCGATAAATGACTCATTGTCAGTGCGGTAGGTTCCCGGTCGCGCGGGCTCTATCGATATGCGGGTGGCGAAGAAATCCAAAATTTCGGGTTTGACAGTCGAAAAGGTCTCGCTAACTGTTATTTGGCGTAACTCGTACTATTGATTACCCTCCTCAAGTTGCCGTAACATCGCTTCAGGCTGAGGGGGAAAGTGCCGATGCAAAAAATTCTCATCGTCGAGAATGAACCACAGTTATTAGAGTATCTTCCGGCAGTGTTACAAAGCTCCAGCTACTTGCTGGAGTTTGTGGAAGATGGGACCCAGGCGCTTGACTACCTCTCTCAGGAAGCCGATGAGGTTGCGCTGGTAATGATCGATATGGGGCCCAATGGAAAACAGGACCAAGATGCGGTGCGTGAAATCCATGAAAATTACGCTGATCTACCGGTGATCCTGCTTTCGGGCCCGAGTGGTCAATTCGCGACAGGCCTCTCAGGGCGAAAACAGGAACTCCCGCAGTTACGCCACGAAGTAGACATCCTGGTCGGCGCGCCAGTCGAGCACGAAATGGTGGAGCGGGCCGAACCTGTGCCGAGTTCCCTGGCGGGCAGCGCGTGGGGGCGAAAGGTCGAGCTGATTTTGTCTCAGATCGGCGATTCGGATATACCTGTGCTGGTGCAAGGTGAAACCGGGGTCGGGAAGGAGGTTCTGGCACGCCAGATTCACGATCAATCCTTACGCCGTGGCAAAACGTTTCTAAAGCTAAACTGCGCGGCGCTTCCTTCGGAATTAGTCGAGAGCGAGCTATTTGGCTTTGAGCGCGGCGCTTTTACGGGTGCGTACAAAAGCAATCCAGGCCGGTTTGAGATGGCGCACGGCGGAACAATTCTGTTAGATGAGATCGGCGACATGGATTTCCGCCTTCAGGCGAAACTGCTGCACGTGTTGCAGGATCACGAATTTACGCGGATTGGCGCACGACATTCTTCGCGGGTTGACGTGCGAGTGGTTGCGGCCACCCATTGCAATCTAGAGCGCGCCATTGCCGAGAAGCGATTTCGCGAAGACCTGTACTACCGTTTGAATGTGATAACCCTCGTGGTTCCACCACTTCGCGAGCGCGCCAGCGAGGTACTAGCTCTGGCTCAGTTCTTGCTCAAGAAGCACGCCACGGGGAACAATCCAATTCCCGAAATTGGGTCCGCATTGGAGCGCGCGCTGCTGGAATACGACTGGCCCGGCAATATCCGCGAACTGGAGAACGTGATGCGCAAATATCTGTTGCTCCGGAATAGTCTCCAGATTATCGAAGAGCTTCACACCAAGGCGCAGAGGCGCGTCGGTGGCATGCCAGTGTTCAAAGATAATGCCGCGGAGCCGATTTCCATCGCGCCGGACTCGCACCGATCGCTCAAGCAGGTAGATGAGGCTCGCAAGAAAGCTGAAGCCGACACGATTCTTCGCGCGCTAGAGGCGACGTCATGGAACCGCAAGAAATCCGCCGTGCTTCTCAACACGGATTACAAAGCATTTTTGTATAAGATGAAGAAGCTTGGGATCGGCGAAAGAATCGCAATGACGGCTTCTTAGCAAGGCAAATGGGTTCGTTTGACTCTTGAAACTCGCGGCTTTTCACGACGCATTCGCGAGATGCTCGACGGTGCCGGAGCCATTTACCGCCAAGTGCATCACGCTGCCACGTTGACTTCTGAGGATTCGGCCCGCGCCCGAGGCGAGGAACTTCGCATCGGCGGCAAGGCGCTTCTGTTAAAAGTCGGAGTGCAGTTTCGCTTGTTCGTCCTCAGCGCCGAACGAAAGCCCGATTCAGATGCGATCAAACAGAAATTCGGTGTAAAAAAGGTCCGTTTCGCGACGCCGGAGGAATTGTTGGAGTTGACCGGGCTGGTGCCGGGCTCCGTTCCGCCGTTTGGAGAACCAATTCTTCCCTTTGAGCTTTATGTCGATCCTTCAACGTTCGAAAACGAAAAGATTGCCTTCAATGCAGGGTCGCTTACGGACTCCATCGTGATGCTGGCTGAGGATTACCGCCGGATTGCTACACCGATGGAATTTCGCTTCAGCAAAGCCTCCAACGCTCAACCCGTTTGACCGCTGCCTTGCGCCGCGTCCGCTGCAGGTATTGATTCGGTGTGGAGCACCTGCTCGTCCTGAGTCTCGGAATCGAACTGATAATAGGTCACCGTCGATGCGCCGCCAGCGAGTTCCATAATCACATATCCGTGCTGGAATAGCGCTTGGTCCTGACCGGGTGAAAGAGCGGTCTTGATCACGGGGACGGACTGATCTTGGGTTTTTACAAGATCGACATCCACGGGGAACCCGCCGTGCCCGATGCAACGACCGAGCACGCCCTGGTATTTTCCGTAAATGACCAGATTGTGTTCATGGCCCCAAAACCATACGGCGACCTGCGGCAAGATGTCGCTGAGCTGGCTAAAGAGTTTCTGGTTGAGGCGATTTCCCTGCTCGCCGATGCTTTCGAAGGCCGTATAAAGCTGATGATGCGACAGCAGGACTGTCTTCCGGTTCCCAGCGGTTTCGATCTTGTCTTTCAGCCAAAGCACTTCCTGATCCTCCAGGAAGGTCGGAATCTTCTGGGCGACGGGATTTGAATCATGCAGACCGGTATCGAGTCCGATGAACTGCCAGTCGTCATTCCGCAAGCAGAAATAACTGGCGGGCTGACCCAGCATGTCAATGGTGGTGTAGTAGGGGTCGCCGCCGGAATACATGTCGTGATTGCCGGCGAGCGTAAAGGTGGGGGGCTTAGTGGGCGCGCTTAGTTTGTCCCCCCAGTTCACCTTCTGGATACCGAACGTGGCCTGCCAGATTTTATAGAAATAGTTCTGGAACTCGAAAGCCGAGCCGGAGTAATAGACATCTCCGAGATGAATCACGAGGTCCGGTTTCTTTGCGGCGATTTGACGGAGGAGGAGCTTCGCGCCGTCATCCCCGGTACCCCAATCGCCGATCAGCGCCACGCGCGCGTTTGCGCCTAGCAAGCCGTCGAAAACGAAGTCGCCGATTTGGTTGAAGTTTCGATAAGGAATAGGCTGACCCGACGACTTATTCTCGAGGTAAGTGGTGACGACGGTGAGCCATTTCGGGTCGCAAGGGCCCAGCGCGACGGTGAGCTCCTCGGCTAGTTTCGCAGCTTCGGGCCCATTTCCAAGCAGCCGTGCCTTCGCGAGCCGAAAAGCGGTGGCGGAACAAAATTTTGCCTGGTCCACGAACCCCTGCGCGATTGCCTGAGGTTTCGGCACGTCCGGCACCTGCCCGGTGTTATCGAAGACCGTCGCCACCGAATTCCCCGCGGCGACCATGGGATCGTCCTGGTCCGGACGCAAAGCCGGCGCGGGGCTGTTAATGTCGAGCGCGCCGCCATGAGACTTCGCTTTCGAGACAGTCTCATCTACCGCGGACTGCCACGACGAAAGATCGGGATCGCGAAATTGCTTCATTTGTCGAGCCATGTTTCAGCCTCCTATTCCTTAAACCGACATCACCGCGCGCATAAGATCGACAAGTCCAGCACCTTGAAATTCCGGGCGGCGTTTGAGATCGGTGGCGGTTTTCATAAAGACATCTTTAATGGCGTAAGGGTCGCCGCGATATTCGCGATGGACCGAAAGAAAGGCGGCGATGGCGCCGGATACATGCGGGGCTGCCATGCTGGTCCCGCTGTCTTCCACGTAATGATAGCGCTTCGCGGGGTCCGGATCGTTCCAGTGGATGGAGCAGGACATCACCTTCTCACCGGGCGCGACCAAATCGGGCTTCATGCGGCCGTCACCAGTGGGACCCTTCGACGAAAAATAAGAAATTCCGTAAACGTGGGGCGACGACTTATGCACGGAACCCACGGTAATAGCTTCCTCGGTGTTCGCGGGATCGGCGATGGAAAGAGCCATGTAGGTGGGCGCTTCCTCGCCTGTGTCGAGGCGGGCGGTGCCATACCCGGCGTTTCCAGCGGAGATAACCACTGCGATTCCCGAATCAACGGTACGACGCACTTCTTCGCAAAGAGGACTGTGGCCGCAGCCATACCACTTAGGGTCGAACGGATATCCGAGACTCAAATTGGCGCCATCAATTTGAATTTCGCGACTATTCTGATTCAGCTTACGGATATATTCGAGACCTAGAATGGATGCTGATGCGGAGCCCGATCCGTCGTCGCCGAGTACTTTGACGTTGACCAGTTTGGTCATGGGAGAGATGCCGGAAGGGAGGGAGTCGAGATCCTCAAACTTCATATCATCGATATTCTGCACACGGCGTCCAAAGCGAAAGACGTCGTCCAGCGGTTTCGCGGGACAGCCGGCAATGATGCCCGCAACGTGAGTGCCGTGCCCGAAATTGTCCTGATCGGTGGGGGACGTTGAGAAATTCTTGCTTAGGGAAAGATTGATATTGTCGAATTGCGCGAAATGCGGATGATCGCACAGGATTCCGCTATCCAGAACCGCCCAGGTAATCCCTTTGCCCCTGGCATCGAAAGTTCGCCAACATGCGGTAGCTTTCACGGTCTCAACGGACGTGAGCAGATGACCCTTAGTCTGGTCGTCTTTCCAGATTTGCCATACCTCTTTGAGTTCCGCCAACTGCAGAATCTGGCTCTCAGTCAGTTTTGCGAAAACATAGAAGTCGCTGGCTTTGGAGGGTATGTTCTGGTTGGACAGGTACGCCGTGACGGTCTCTTTCGCGGGCCCCAGACCAAGTTCGGGATGCTTCTTGTCTTCGGCGACGCAAATGATCACGCACAGAGGCATGCCAGGATTTTGCGTGAACTCCTGGGTAATCGCGGGGGAAACGACGTAGGTGCCCAGGTGCGGTTGAGGCGGTGCTTCCACTGAGCAAATATATGCGCGGCCCCGTCAAAATGCAAGCGGCTTATTCGGGAACGGTTGAAAAGGCCGCTATTTCAAAACGCAGTCAGCGGCGGCGATTCTTGACTTTCCCCTCCTATACGTGACATATTTCTCACCGATAAGTGCAATTCGCAGATAAATCTTTTTCGCTATGCCACGTTTATCGTCCACCAATTTCGAAAACTTAAAAACTTCCTATGACGTCGTCGTAGTCGGCTCCGGCTATGGGGGTGGAATCACCGCTTCACGCATGGCTCGCGCGGGAAAATCGGTGTGCCTGCTGGAAAGAGGCAAGGAATTTCAACCGGGCGAGTATCCGAACACCACGCCAGAAGCGCTGCGCGAAATGCAGACGGATTCGCCTGAATGTCACACCGGGCCGCGGACCGGCCTTTACGACATGCGGGTAAATCCGGATCTCAACGTGTTTGTCGGCTGCGGTCTGGGGGGCACTTCGCTGCTGAACGCGAACGTGGCGCTGGAAGCGGACCCGCGTCTGTTTGACGACCCGCGCTGGCCGGAGCCACTGCGAGGGTCGGTCAATCCTCTGGGACGGGAAGGATTTTATCAGCGGGCCAAGGACATGCTGAAGAGCACTCCTTATCCCGAAGGCACTCCCGGATTTCCGAAGCTGCCCAAGCTGGAGGCAATGAAAGTTTCCGGCGCCTACATGAATGAGAGCATTTACTGCCCGCCCATCAATGTTCATTTCGGCCCCGAAGGACCGAACCACGTGGGCGTTGAGCAGAAGCCCTGCACGCTGTGCGGCGACTGCTGCTCGGGCTGCAATTTCAGCGCGAAGAATACGCTGATCATGAACTATCTTCCGGACGCCGTGAATCACGGCGCTGAGATTTTTACGACGTGCCAAGTTCACTTTTTGTCGCGCGATAGCGGCAAGTGGATTGTTCACTTCGAGCCGATCGAATTGGGCCGTGACAAATTTGGCGCGCCCACTCTGTTCGTTACGGCGGATGTGGTTGTGCTTGCGGCCGGAACACTCGGTTCGACGGAAATTCTTCTGCGCTCGCGCGAGAAGGGGCTGAATGTCTCCGATCAACTGGGCGCGCGCATGACGGGGAACGGTGATGTTTTGGCATTCCAATACAACACCGAACGCGAGATCAACGGCATCGGCTGGGGCAATCGCGATGGTGCGGACGTGGGTCCCGTGGGCCCATGCATCAGCGGTGTGATCGATATTCGGGCAGATCAAACGGACGTCAATCAGGGAATGGTGATTGAGGAAGGTTCGATTCCGGGCGCCCTGGCGGAGCTGCTGCCAGCCGCCTTCGCCGCGGGATATGCGTTAGGAGGACGTGAAGAACATCCCGACGTGCAGACCCTGATCCGTGAAGGCGAAAGGCACCTTGTCAGCCTGAAGGCCGGCGCGTATCAAGGGGCGGTTCACAACACGCAAGTCTACCTGGTGATGACGCACGACGAGGGGACTGGCCGGATGTATTTAAGCGGCGACAGGCTTCGGGTGGATTGGCCCGCGGTTGCGTCGGAAGCCATTTTCAAGAAGGTTGCCGACAACTTTTTCAAGGCCGGAAACCCGCTGGGCGGCGCGTTTGTCAGTAACCCCATGAGCAGCTCGCTATTGCAGAACCACTTGATCACGGTGCATCCCCTGGGCGGCTGTGTGATGGGCGACGACGCCACGAAGGGAGTGGTGAACCACAAGAACCAAGTGTTCTCTGGAATTAGCGGGGCGGACGTATACCCGGACCTGTACGTCTCGGACGGTGCCGTGGTGCCGCGTCCGCTGGGGGTGAATCCATTGCTGACGATCTCCGCGCTGGCTGAACGCTGCGCCAGTTTGATGGCCGCGGATCGAGGGTGGAACTTCGATTGCGCGCTGCCTTCCGCTCCGAAAGTCGCGGTGGCGGCCGCGGTAGCGAAAATGGGTATCCGCTTCACTGAAACGATGCGAGGCTTTTTCTCACTAGGCGAAGTGAACGATTATCAAGCCGGCGCCGACAAGGGAAAACAGACTAATTCTCCGTTTGAGTTCACGCTCACGGTGACGTCTGGCGACCTAAACGCGATGGTTAACGACCCCGCGCACGAAGCCATTATTGTGGGCACGGTTTCGGCGAGCGCGCTTTCGCCGAAACCCATGGCGGCTAAAGGGATCTTCCACTTGTTCGTTCCAGATCCGGACCATGTGGAAACTAACTTGATGAAGTACGACATGCAGCTTAACGCAGAGGATGGCACTGCCTATGCATTCAGTGGTTTCAAATCGATTCATGAGACCAAGTTCGGGCTGGAAGTGTGGCCCCAGACGTCCACGCTCTACGTCACGCTGAAAAGAGACAATGACTCTGGGCCGGTCATCGGCAAGGGCATTATGCATATCCTGCCCGATGATTTCGCCAAGCAAATGACGACGCTCGATGTGACCAACGCCGCCACTCCGGCGGACCGGCTGAAAGGCACTGCCGAATTCGGGCGCTACTTCGGAGAGACGCTGTTTCAAACCTACGGTGGCATCTTTTCGCACCCTAGCGTCTTTAATCCAGACGCTCCGCCGCGCAAGAAACGTCCGCTGCGAACAACGGCTCCGGAGATCCATTTCTTCACTAGCACCGACGACCTTCCGCTGAAGCTCACACGATACCAGGGCGGAGCGAAAGGGCCGGTCATCCTTTCCCATGGTCTAGGCGTTTCGAGTCTTATCTTCTCGATCGACACCATTGAAACCAATCTGGTGGAGTATTTGTTTGCGCACGGCTATGATGTGTGGCTGCTGGATTATCGCGCCAGCATCGATTTGCCATCCTCGTATCAGCGGTCGACGGCCGATGATGTGGCGACGAAGGATTATCCGCCCGCGGTCGAAAAGGTGCTGGGAGTTACCGGCGCGGAATCGGTGCAGATGCTGGTGCACTGCTACGGATCGACGACGTTCTTCATGGCCATGCTAGCGGGTTTGAAAGGCGTTAGGTCGGCGGTGTGTTCGCAGATTGCAACGGACATTGTGGCGCACCCGTTGACTCGTTTCAAAACCGGATTGCATGTTGCCGACGCACTGGACAAATTGGGTGTTCAGGACCTGACTGCCTACACCGACACCCACGCGGATTGGAAAGAGAGACTGTTCAATGCCGCGGTGAAACTTTATCCGCTGGAACACAACGAGCACTGCAACAGCCCGGTGTGCCAGCGCATTACGTTCCTGTATTCGCTGCTCTATCAGCACGAGCAGTTGAATCAGGCGACCCACGACGCGCTTCATGAGATGTTTGGAGTCGCGAATATAGGCGCGTTGGAACATCTGGGAATGCTGGTGCGAACCAAGTATCTGGTGGGCGCCAAGGGCGAAGACGTCTACATGCCGCACCTGGAGCGGCTGGCAATCCCGATTACATTTATCCACGGCGGGAACAACGAATGCTTCCTGCCGCAGAGCACGGCTTTGACTTATGAACGTCTGCGGGAGAAGAACGGCGGCGATCTATACAGCCGGCACGTGATTCCGGGCTATGGTCACATCGATTGCATTTATGGCGCGAACGCGGTGAACGACGTGTATCCGTATATGTTGCAACATCTGGAAGAGACGGCGGCACCAGTTAAGAAAGCAGTTTAGGAGAGTCGATGAATTTACCGCCGTCAGGGAACGATGGGGCGCGGGCGCGGTATTTGGCCGGCACACACGACATGGAGCCCGTTCAGGGCACGGTGGATGTCGATATCCCCATCGATATATTTTGGGAATGCTTTCGCCGCGCAAACTACTGGCCTCGATGGAACAAGTGCTTTTTCTGGGGGCACAATCGAGACCTCAAGATCGGGAAGCATTTGATCTGGGCTTTTCAGCCGATCAAGCCGCAATACCTCTATAAGATGTGGTCGATCGCCAACATAGTGGAAGTGGAAGACAGGAAGAAAGTCACCTGGGAAGTAACCGCTCTGCCGGGTATGTATGCACGTCACACTTATCATGTGGAAGATTTAGGCAATGGGCGCACGAGATTCGGATCGTGGGAGCAGGGCACGGGCGGCGGATTTAATCTCATCAAGAAGTTCTGGATTATCCACTTTACTTTCGTAAAGGATGAATCGCTGAAGGGCGCGGCGATGCTGGAGCAGCATTACAAAGCGACGGGCCAGCTTGATCCCGCGAAGCTTCCAAAGAAGAGCTACCTGCTCTTTTGGATTGTGACAATCGCGATTCTGTTGCTGCTGGCTGGCGGAATTGGAGGGGCCTGGTTTTACTCGTCATTCGTGAAACTGACGGCAACGCAACTGGCGCCGGGCGTCAATGTGGTTACGGGCGGGGGCGGCAATTCGCTGGTGGTGGAAGATGGCGGCGACGCGCTCCTAGTGGACACCAAATTTTCGCCGGGTTCGAAGTCGCTGCACCATTGGATCGATACTAATGTAACATCGCCGGTCACGAAGGTGGTGAATACCCATTACCATTACGATCACACTCAGGGGAACTCACTATATCCCAGCGCGCGGAAGATCGCGCACGCGAGTGTGCCGGCGTTGATGCGTAGGTGGGACAACGATTGGTGGGCCGGGCATGATAGCGGAGTGCCGACCCAATTAATTCCCGATTCCGGGGCGGATCTTCAAGTGGGATCGAAGAAGCTATCGCTGGTGCATCCGCCGCCGGCGCACACGGCGGGCGATCTATGGGTATTTCTGCCCGCGGATAACATCGTAGCTACCGGCGACTTGGTTTTCAATAGTTACTATCCGTTTATGGATCAGCCAGAAGGAGGCACGTCTATTCCGGGTATGATTCTGGCTATCCGAAAACTCACGACCGATTACCCTAACGCTCGATTCGTTCCTGGACACGGTCCGGTTGCCTCCGCCCAGAATTTAAGCCGGTATGGCGATTATCTGCAATCGCTCTACGCTTCGGTAATCAAGGAGAACGCGGGCGAGGAGCAAGCGGCGGCCGACGTAAATCTTAGGCCGTGGAAGCTTGCGATTTTGCCTTCACTGCATCACAACACGATGATCTGGGCGACCGCTAACAACAACGTTCGATGGGCCTACCGGCTGGCACACGCCGCGGGGGAGAGGACACTGTGAGCCCGCAAAACGATTTACCGAAAGGGTTTGAAGAGACGCTGCGCTATCCGCTGTTTAGCGCGCTGTTCCATCGCCGCTCGCGACGGATCAGTAAAGGTATCGCGTCACTGCCGGCCGGTCATTTGAGCTATACATCCACCCAGGCGGCGCAACCCCTGAGCGCTCTGGAAGAAGCGATGCTGATCTCAGTCACGGGGATCACGGGCGTCACGATGCCTGACATGCCGTTCGAAGCGCCCAACGGCGAGCGGCTTCTGGGGTCGCCAATGCTGGAAATCTTCGGCCGCGCGGCGAGCAGCCCGGACAACGCGCAAGCCACGCATTTCTTCATGCTCAACGATACGGGCACTTACTTGTTGAAGCAGCCCGCTAACGTTGATCCTTATTTTCTGCAAGGGGACTTGACTCCGGAAAAGCTGATTCAATATACGGAGCTTTGTAAAGTGAAAGTGCTGGACCAGCGTCTGGACCTTCCGCGAGAGTTTCCATGCTATGTCGGGCGAAATCGCTTTGTCTCGAACGTCGCTGGCAGCACCATCTTCGTGCCGGTGGTGGATCTTAGTAAGCAGTACATCAATGGAATTATGTACCTGCTCTCTCAGGCCGAGGGATTTCGTCCAACATTCATCGACGACTGGAACTTTTACCGCAAAGCGGGCTGCGCTAAATACGTGCGGAGCGGATTTCTCAATAAGAATTACTCCATTCCGCTGGGCATGATGAATACGTTTCGCATCCACATTGAAGCGGACCTTCTGTTGCAGAATTTGCTGCTGACCATTCAGGCGATGGGCCTGGGTGGATGGGTACACGCAGCCTTCGCGGGCCCCTATTTGTTGGGTGCTCCCAGTTCGCGCGACAAATATGGGAAGGCGCTTGGGTTTCGCTTCGAGAAACCCGCTTTCAAGCTTGGCAGGCTCCTGAAGAAGCCCATTACTCCGCTGCCGGCGTGGCAACCGAATCCGGTGGGGCTCGATGGCGTGCTCCAGGCTTTTTGCCCTCCATATTTTAAGAATATGAATGACGCCGTCGATGCCCTCATTGAGCACAAGTACGGCAAGAGTGGACTTTATAGCGATCCGAAGTACTTCAACAACGTGTTTAAGCCGGAGTTGACACAGACGTATCTTGACGAGGTTCCCCGCTATACGCCTGAAGTTATTCAGTGCTGTAAAGATATCTGCAATTACATTTTCGATACTTACGGCCGATTTCCCGCGCATGTGGACGCGATGTATGTGCCAGGTGTTTGGATTCAGGCGCACCATCTGGATCTGGAGTATTACGATAAGTTTTTCAAGAAGGGCTACTCGGAGACTCAGGCGGCGCATCAGGAGCAGTGGCACTCGTGAGCGACATTCGCGCGCGCGATAAGTGGATTCGGGCGGGGCAGGCCACATCGATTGTGATCGCCGGACTGCTTTTGCTTGGAACGCTGAGCCTGCTGATCGCGGAGAACTCCTGGCTGAAAACGCAGACGCGCACGGGCCGAGATGCCTTTCTTTACGGCGACACCGGAACGGAGATTATGCCGCTTCCGGTGCTTCAAGTATTGCCGGTCATGTTTCCGGAGAACTTTCAGCCGGGCGGCGCGGAAGCCGGCGATTGGGTGCAGCAGTTTGGATTCATCCCGGGCACGCCTGGGGTGAATGAAGGTCTGCCGGTCGGGTTCTTTGTATCCACGCGGCGGCCCCAGTCCGGCGGCCCTTCGCCAGTATTGTTCGCGGGAGTCAACTGCTCGCTGTGCCACACGGCGGTGATTCGCCGCAACGACTCCGATAAGGGTCAAGTGATCTATGGCATGGGGACCCTCTCGCTCGATTTCATCGCGTGGGTGGATGCGTTCAAAACGTCGGTGCTCGACGAAAAGCGCATGACGGCTAAAAGCCTTATCGATACGTACGAGCGGGAGTTTCACAAGAGTCTTGGAATCGCGGAGAAGGGCATGATTGCCGCGTGGCTCTTGCAAACCAGAAAGACCGTGCAAGGCACTCTGCCGCGCCTTGACGCGCCTTATGGGGGCGCCGACCTTCGTAACGCGGCGATGATGCCCAACGGCCCCTCCCGCACGCAGCCTTTTCGGAATCTGGTTCGGAACATCATGAACCGGCCCGCCTTGCTGGATCATGGCTATTGCAAGATCCCGGCGCTGCTTGAGCAGGAACACCGCGACTGGGGACAGTTCGACGGCAGCGTACACAATCGACTTACGCGAAGCGTGCTCGCGGCCATTGCTGTGGGCGCAACAATGAACAACTTGATTCTGCCGGATATCTCGTCATCCGTGACGAACGCGATTGATTACACCATGAAATTACAGGCGCCGAAGTTTGCGGACATCTTTCCGGATGCGCCTCCGGACAGCAAGAAAGCCGAGCGCGGAAAAGTGGTGTATATGACGCACTGCGATTCGTGCCACGGGCATCGCCAAGGCGCGTCCGACTGGGTGCAAGGCGCGAGGCACGACGAGGTGATTCCGGCAAACCAGATCGGAACGGATCGGGAACGTGTCAGCTTCCGGTATTACGATGTGCTGGCGCAAGTCCTTTTCGACCACTTCCCGCCGGGGCATCCGCTAAAGCCGAGGCGCGAGGATATTCGGCCTGGCCCCGCGGGAACAACGCACGGATACATCAATAACACTCTGGAATCGGTTTACGCGCGCGCTCCCTACTTGCATAACGGCAGCGTCAACACACTGGCCGAGCTGATCAACTTGAAACCCAGGCGGGCGCTTTTCTATCGCGGCGACAATACATACGACCCTAAGGATGTGGGCCTGATTGCGCCCGACCGGCCGGACCTGAAGCGCTATTTTATGTTCGACACTGCTCAGCCCGGCAACTCATATAAAGGCCACGACTACCCTTGGGCGTACAATGGCCCGGGCTGGAACCAACCCGAACTCGCCGACTTAATCGAGTACTTAAAGACAATCTAATCATGAAAGCGCGCGATATCACACTTACCGAGTTCACTAACACTTTTGTCCCTTTTGCCCTGTTAGTCTCAATGGCGCTTCTTGCCGCGGAAGCCACGCAGGCTCTGCCGAAATATCGCATGATCTATGCGATATGGGCGAGTTTGGCACTGACCATCCCTTCGCTTTGCCTTTTCATTCTCCCCGGAGATACGCAGCACCAGCGAAATTACTGGACACTGTTTTGGACGTTCGGCTATCTTGCCTATCTGGTTCACTTTTATTACGCGGTATTCGTGCACTATCACGGGAGTCTTTCGGAAGTGTTTTCTCACCAGGGCGTGAAGATTGCCGGTCCGAACTTTTTGCTGACCGGGCTGTGGGGGCTCGACGTAGTGCTAGCCTGGACCGCGGATGCATCACATCGTTGGGTGCGCATCGAACGCGTGATCAGTCACATTGTGGTGATCGGGATATTCTTCGTTTCCTCGGTGGTGATTTTCAAGGGGTCAGTAAACATTCTCGGGTACCTGATGACAGGATCGGTGCTGGTTTGCCTGGCGATCCGCCTCTTTACCAAACTGACACCGAGTGCCGCTCCTGAGTTGGGCGCACGATGACGGATTCAAATCTACTGCCGACGGCGATTCTGGACTATAAGCATCCCGAGGTACAGCGCGTGGCGGCGCTGGTCAGCGAATCGACGCCGGGCCAGCGCGAATTTCTGCGGGGCGCGCATAGCCATATTTCGAAAGTGATGCGACCCGTCTATTCGATTGAAGAAACCCTGCCGGCTTCGCGGATTTTTGAATTGAACCAGGGATCCTGCAGTCAACGAATGGCCTGCTTAGAAGCGTTGGCGCGCGCGCGCGGGATACCGACGCGGGTCCGTGCTTTGTGGCTTGATCGCACGTTCTGGTATTCGCGGCTCTCGAAACTTCGACTGTTGCTGCCGAAGAAGGGGATTTTGATGGCGTGGCCGCAGTTTTGGTTCGAGGATGCCTGGGTAGACATGGATGAGATTTACGGTTCCATCGCGACTCTGGCGGCAGGCGCGACGCATCCATTCACGAATCTGGGCGAATCGATGTTCGACGCCGTTCAACACGCGCCCGTGGATTATTTCGGCAAGTCGGAAAAGGCAGGGTGTCCGCAATTCAGCTTGGCAAAAGTGGTTGCGGCGGACGGCGGTTTCTTCGACACTCGCGATGAACTACTGCGCAAACTGGATAAGCGGACGTGGCTAGGCCGGCTGATTTTTAAAATCACTTATGACGGCAAGCCCATTCACCGGTTACCCGAGTGAGTGCTACCATGAGTGCGTTTTCCGAGACCAAGCATGACGCTCAAAGGGAAGGTGGTTCTGATTACCGGCGCCTCCGAGGGTATCGGCGCAGCTTGCGCGCGCGAGCTTCAGAAGCGCGGGGCGCGGCTCTCGCTCACGGCCCGCTCGCAGAGCAAGTTGGAGGAGGTTGGAGGCGCTGCGGCCTTGATCACGGCTGGCGACATCACCGAAGATGAGGTGCGGTCACGAGTGGTTTCGCGCACACTGGAACGTTTTGGCGAGATCGATATCTTAATCAACAACGCTGGCAGGGGAATTTATTGGCCGGCATGGGAAGCGCCGATGGCCGAAGCCCGCGCGCTGTTTGAATTGAATTTCTTTGCCGCGCTGGCGATGGCCCAGGCCGTAACCCCCCCTATGCGCGCGCGCGGCACCGGCACCATCGTCAACATCAGTTCAATTGCCGGTCAAATTACGCTGCCGTGGCTGACTTTGTATTCGGCGTCGAAGTTCGCGGTGTGTTCCTTAACGGAAGGCCTTCGAATGGAGTTGAAGCGCGACGGCATCCACGCCATGGCCGTTTGTCCGGGGTATGTCAAAACGAGTTTCCAGGATCACGCGCTTGGCTCCGCGCCGCCAGCGTCGATTGTGAAGGGCAAGCGATTCGCAATTACGGCGGAACATTGTGCTCGCGATATCGCAAATGGTGTCGAGCGGGGCGCGCGCACCGTGGTGACGCCCAAAATAGGGCGGGCGATTCTGGTTTTGGCGCACCTGTTCCCGAGCCTGGTCGAAAGGCAGTTGAATTCCGCTAACAGGGCGCGGGAATGATCCTCAAGCTGAAGCGAACTCCTGGAATTTATGTGGTGGGCTTTATGGGCGCGGGAAAGACGACGATCGGGCGGTGCCTGGCCGAGCGCATTGGATGGCATTTCGGCGATCTTGACGATGACATTGTTGCCGCGCAGGGTGTATCGGTGGCTGAGATTTTCGATACGCGAGGTGAGGCCGAATACAGGCGTCTGGAGACGGATGCGATTCGCGCGCGCGTCCGACGGATTGAGTGCGGGCAGCCGACGGTTCTTGCGCTGGGCGGAGGGGCATTCATCGATCCGGTGAACCATACGCTTCTCAAGAACAATGGAGTAACGGTCTGGCTGGATTGTCCGCGGGACGTAGTCGAGCGCCGCTTATCGAACGCGACCGACCGGCCACTGGCACGCGACATGGGTCGTTTTCGCGCGCTGTACGAAGAGCGTCGGGGGGTGTATAGCGGCGCCGAATTCCGCGTCGAGATTGGAAGCGACGATCCGATGGAGAATGTAGAACGGATATTGGAGCTTTCGATATTTAAGTAAGTTACGGGAGTGTGATAGGATCTCCCGCATGTTTGCTCGTATCGCGCTATTCGCCGTGGCTTTCTCCGCCTTCGGGCAGGGACGGCTTACCCTGGTGCCGGTGCCCGACGGCGTAACCGGATTTCGCGCTGAATTTTTGAGACAGATGTCGGGTGAAGAAGCCAAGTTCGTGAGCTTGGCCGAGAGCATGCCGCAAGAGAAACTAACGTGGCGTCCAGAGAAGGGGGTTCGGTCTGTCAGCGAAGTTTTCATGCATGTCGCCGCCGCGAATTACAACATTCCCTCACTGATCGGTACGCCCGCCCCCGCGACTTTCCAAACCAAAGGATTCGAAACCTCAACAACCGATCGAGCTCAAATCGTCGCGGCGCTTCACGATTCGTTTGCGCATTTGCGGAATGCCGTGGTTAAGCTTGCCGATTCGGACGGAGACAAGAGGCTCAAGCTATTCGGTGAAGACGAAACCTATCGCGGCGTGCACTTCTTCATCCTCAAACACTTGGCGGAGCATCTGGGGCAGAGCATCGCCTACGCGCGGATGAACGGCGTGGTTCCACCGTGGTCCGAGAAGCGCTGACGCCGTCGTGAACGTTGCCGCGCTCCGGAAAAGCGCGATTTGCATTTTCGAAGCGGGGTTGGCGGCGGCAGATCCGGAGGACGCGGTTGCGCGCGAGCTTCGCGGTTTGAAGGCCGAACTCGGCGGGTTTGATCGCATTTTTGTGGTCGGGGCTGGCAAAGCCACGGCTGCTATGGCGCATGCGGTGGAACGAGTATTGGGCGCCCGCATCACCGGGGGGCTGATCAACGTAAAAGACGGCCATACCGCGGCGCTGGCGCATATTCGGCAGAACGAATGCGGCCACCCCATTCCTGACGAGCGAGGGGTTTCCGGAGCGGCACGGATTGCCGAGATCGCGCGGCAGGCGAATCGGCGAGATCTGGTGCTGGCTCTGATTTCAGGTGGGGCATCGGCGCTGCTGCCTCTTCCAGCCACGCCTGTCACTCTCGCCCAGAAGCAGGAGACGACACGGCTGCTGCTGGAATGCGGCGCGAACATCCATGAGATCAACGCGGTTCGGAAGCACATCTCGCTAATCAAGGGGGGGCAACTTTCCAGACTTGCATCGCCGGCCACGGTGATCGCGCTGCTGCTTTCGGATGTGATTGGAGACGATCTGGACGTGATCGGCTCGGGACCCACGGCACCCGACCACTCGACATTCGCGGTAGCGCGGGCGGTTTTGCGCAAGTATCAATTGTTGGAGCGGGTTCCGGCGGCGGTGCGTACGCGCATCGAAAAAGGCGTGCGAAAAGCGATTCCGGAGAATCCGCAGCCGGGTAATGCGGTGTTTCGTCGCAACCGCAATATCGTGGTGGGGAGCAACCGGCAGGCGCTGAATGCGGCGGCGCGCGAGGCCCGACGACGCGGATTTCGCACGCTGATCCTAGCGAGCGGCGTGCAGGGCGAAACGCGCGATGTGGCGCGCATGCACGCGGCGATGGCGCGTGAGATTCGCGAGTCGGGACTGCCCGTTGCCGCGCCGGCCTGCATTATTACGGGAGGCGAAACTACAGTGACGCTGCGAGGGTCGGGCAAAGGCGGGCGCAATCAGGAGTTCGTTCTGGCGGCTGCGATGGATATTGCGGGACTGCCGCGAACGGTGGTGTTGAGCTGCGGGACGGACGGAACCGACGGACCGACCGATGCGGCTGGCGCGATCGCCGACGGGGGAACGGTTGGGCGAGGTCCGTGGGCGGCGGAATATCTGGATGGGAACAACGCGTATCCGTACTTTGAGGCGCTGGGGGATTTAGTGATTACGGGACCCACGAACACGAACGTGATGGATATTCACGTTGTGCTCGTGGGGTGAGCCCTAGTTCTTGCGCACCGTGATGGAGCCGCGGTCGGTGGTGGCCACTACCGACGTGCCTTTGGGCTGCGCGCTCTTGAGCGATGCAGAGCGGCCTTCCGTCTCCATGGTGACGGCGGGGCCGTAATCGTTGGTTGCTTCACCCTGGGACGAGCTGGCCTTCAGATCGAATTCAGCGCGCTCGGGGAGCGCTAAGTCAATGTTGCCGTTCTGCGAGTGCACATCGATCTTGCCCAAGGGTGTGCGGGAAGCTTTCACTTCCACGTCGCCGTGGTCGAGTTCAACTTCTAGCGAGTTGGTGAAATCTTCCACGTGAACATCTCTGGATTTAGTGACGAAGCGCATGGGACCGCCAACATTGGTTGCGCGGAAATCGCCCAGATCCATGGTGATGCTTCCGGGCAGATTTTCCAAAGTCAGCTCAGCCTGATCGGCGTGAAAGCGAAGCGCCTTGGCCAGCTTTTTAAATTCAAGCGTGCCGGAATAGTTGCCCTCGATGGTCACCTGACCAGCTATATTCTCGAGCACGATATCGGTGCCGCGGCCATGCAAATCGAGGCTCCCCTTCATGTCCACGGCGCGCACGAGGTTGCTGCGGTTGGATTCCACCTTGGCATCACCTCCGATTTCATTCAGCCGGACGTCGCCGCGCGCATTAGAAATATCGACCGAGCCATTGATCGCGTTGATAGTGAGGTCGCCTTGGCGTCCGCGGGATTCCACCGACATGCCGCGGGGCACCTTGATTTCCAGATCGGTCGAAAAGCGATGGTCGATTCCGAAGTTGCCTAGCCGGATGATCCGGGGATGCCTGTTACCCATATTGGGCATGTCAGGGAGGTCGGGCATCTGAGGCATTGTCACGCCCGTCCCGAGCTCTCCTTTAATAACTAACTGATCGCCTTCACGCACAAGATGAATCTGGCTGACACGGTCGGCTTGGTCCGCATCCGACTTGTTATAGGCGCGAATCAGTTTGCGCCCTTCAACTAACACGCTGGTCCCGTCGGTGCCGGTGATGGTCAAATTGCCGCGCAAGTTATCCAGCACCAATTTAGTGGCACCGGCCGTGTCGCTATGAGCGGAAACGGGATAGTCAAACTGCTCTCCGAACAAGTCGATGCCGCCATTTTCAAGGTTGGCGAAATGAACGTAATGCCCGGGGCGGCCGATTGAGTACAGAAGCAAGCAAACCAGCACCAGCAGAACTATTTGTCCGCCTGAAATGCCGCGCTGGGGAAGAGGCTTGCCGCGCCCGGCATCAACCAGCACTTCGAGCAGGCGAACCACACCGAAAGCGATCAGAAGGAAAGGCCAGTAACTGAGAATCAGACGCACCGCCGACAGTTCCGGGCGAAGATTGTTGACCAGGAATAAAACGCCGATGAGCACGAGGACCAACGGTCCCGCAATCGAACGGTTTCTCATCGCATGCCCCCTTGAGAGGATGGCGCGGGCGGAACGCCGCCCACTGCCACGCGGGGGCGTGAACCCGCGCGAAAAGCCAGTCCCAAAACTCCCAGAACAATGAGGATAGCGGGCCACGTCTCCTGGAAGCTGAAGCGTGTGAAGATATCCATGGCGAATAGAATGCCTACCGTGATCATCATGATGGGCCCCCGGACGGCTCGAATAAGGGCGGCGCTATCGGCGTTCATTGCGAGCCTCCTTGGCTAAAGCCGCGCGATTTTCCATGCGGCTATACAGCAGGTAGACTCCGAGCAGGATGACAAGCACGGGCCAGAACCGGATAATGCGTTCGATCGGCAGGTAATCAGTGGTAGTGAGCAGCAACAGGAAGCCGAGTCCGATGAGCAGCACCGCGCCTACCGGGAAACCGGTGCGGCTGGATTGCAGGTCGATCAGGCTGGAAAACTCATCTACAGTCTCGCCATCGCGGCGCTTGCGGGCGGTGTGATAGGCCTCAAATGCCATGTAGAACACCCAGACTGCGATGAGAATGCCGAAGAGCGGCTCCCATCCGCGTGTGGAGCCGGAGCTGACGATGCTAACAAGCAGGCCGAATACGACGGCGTGAATCAGGCCTTTCGCATATTGTCCGTTATAAATTGCTCCCACCCCAGGGATGAATCCAAGCATAAGCGCGAGCCCGGGGTGCGAGCTGTTGAGGCCGGAGGGAGTGACGTATCCGGGAGAAGTAAACGGGGAGTCGGGATACAAGGGATCAACGGGCCGGGCAGCGCCGGGTGCGCCAGCCGCCGGGACAGGCAGATGCTCATCGCAATAGACGGTTCCCAGGGCGAAACGGCGACACTCGGCGCAGAGGCCTTTACCGCAAACGCGGCAATATGCCGCGACCGGCACTTCAGGATGATTTACGCAATTCATAGTTATCCTCTTCGAGTCGCATCGGCGGCTCATACTGTCTCAACAGGCCGGCTATCGCGTGCTCCGCGGTGCCGAACCTGCCGTATTTCCGGAACTTCCAGCCGCCACTCCACCAGCCTGCGGCGCGCGCAGCGGCAATCGCCGCGCGTCGTTCTTAGAACTTGCCTGTCCTTTTACGCCCGCTGGATTCTCCGCTAAACCGGCTTCATCCTCGGGTTGCTGGGTCTTCCACTCGCGCAACCGGGTCTGGACTTCATAGACCAGCCGCATGCTTTCATAGGTCTTTACGGTGCGCTCCCAGGTGCGGTGCACGCGATCGTCCAGGGCGGTCCATAGTCTTACCGGGTCGAGGTCGGAAGCGTTCAGCGGATGGTCGGAGGCGCCCGCGCATCGGGTCATCATGGCCAGCGAGAGGATGGTCAGCATCGCGCCCATTACGTACCGCGGCTGCAGGACTGGCTCAAGGAGCCGGTTGAACCATCCGCGAACGCCCTTGCGACTGGCCAAGCGGCCGCTCATTTTGGTCGGTATCTGGTAGAGAATTTTGGTGACCAATTGCTGCGGGACATCGACTTCCGAGGTTCGATCGATAAAAGCGATGGCGGCACCGGCATCGCGCGCCAGTTCCGCGCACTCCGAGCACTCAGCTATATGCGATTCCAAGAGCGCTCTCTGGCGGAGATCCACCGCGCCGTCGAGGTAGTCGCACAGCAAAGCGTCGAATTCAGCGCAAGTCAGAGGATTCATACCAGAGCCTTCTGTTTGCGCAAAATACGCGCCAGTTCCGCCCGTCCCCGGTTTAGCCTCGATTTTACGGTGCCTTCGGGAATTGTCAGCACCTGAGCTATTTCTTTATAATCCAACTCCTGCAAGTCGCGAAGAATCACAGTCTCGCGCAGTTCGGGAGAGAGTCGCTGCAGGGCCGCTTGCAGGATTTCGCTGGCCTCGCGGCCCACAATGATGCTGTCGGGGCGCGACCCGGCGGTCAATTTTTCTTCCAGCATGGGAAGCTGATCTTCGATGGAATCGGTGATTCTTTCGTGGCGATTGCGGCGATAGTTGTCGATCAGCAGGTTCCTGGTGACGCGTGCCATCCAGGTGACAAACGAGCCTTCTTGTGCGCGAAAACTCTTAGCTGTCTTGAAGATACGGAGGAAAACTTCCTGGGTGAGATCCTGTGCTTCCTGCTCATTATTGGTAAACCGGTAGCAGATGCTATAGACGCGGCGGGTGTGAGTACGCACCAGCTCGTCCCAGGCGGTGTCATCGCCGGACAGGCAGCGCTCGATCAGTGTGCAGTCAGGATCCAAGCCGATTCGGTTCATCCCTTGGCGGCTCTCGATCACAGCCAGAACCGGTGCCATTACCGCGGTCGCCATATTCGCCTCGCATCCCCTTCCATTTCAAGTAACGAGGCTTTCCCATAATAGGTTCATTTTTTCCGGAGTCAATAGGGTTTGAGTCTGTTTTGGCGTGAGAATCGCGTTATGCTGTCCTATCACTCATGAATTGCCCGTTTTGCGGACACCTCGAAGATAAGGTGATCGATTCGCGCGAAAGCAAGGAAGGCGAAGCCATCCGGCGGCGGCGCCAGTGCCTGGCTTGCGAAAAACGGTTTACCACCTATGAACGGATCGACGAGGTTCCTTATATGGTGGTCAAAAAGGACGGCCGGCGGGAGAAGTTCGACCGGCAAAAGGTGCTGGCGGGGCTGCTGAAATCTGCTGAGAAGCGGCCGATCAGCATGGCCAAACTCTCTACGCTGGTGAACGAAGTGGAAGCGCGCGTGACCGATTCCCCGGACCGGGAAATCTCCACCACGGAAATAGGAGAACTATTGATGGATAGTTTGCGGGATATCGATAAGATTGCGTACGTCCGTTTTGCGTCCGTTTACCGTGATTTTCAGGACGAGCAGGCTTTCTTCAATGAGCTCAAAAATCTGATGCGCCAAAAGTCCCCATAATGCGTCTAAGTAATTGAAGGTTGAAGAGTTCTAACCCTTTTTCAACCTTCTGAATCGGGCTTAGTTTGAAACCTGGCAGACGTTTGCACATCAGTTAAAATAGGGCTAACTTGTTCCACTTTTATGCTATGCTTAGTTCAATCCAGCTTCTTGCCGGATTGAATTGTCATTGGCGCGGGCGTTTTTTCCGGTCGTTCAAATTCGTATCCCAACTACCACAGAGGAAAGAAGTTAGCCGCAATTTATTGGGGAAGGTGAGTGTCGGTTGGACAACTTTGAAGATCAATTTTTAAACGAGAGCCCGCTGAGCATCAATTTCGACGAGGAAGCGACCAAATTCTTCGATCCGGAGGCCGCGCAGGAGCCTGATTTCCTTCATCCGCAGCAACCTGTGGAAGAGTCGATTTACACCGACGATCCAGTTCGTGTTTATCTGCGCGAAATGGGCGCGGTGCCGCTGTTGACGCGCGAAGGCGAAGTGAATTTGGCCCGCCGGATGGAACGCGGCAAGCTGCGCATGCAGAAAGCAATCAGCCGTTCGGCGCTGGTGCAGCTGGCCGTGCTGGAGCTTGCTGAAAATATTCGTACGGGAGTCGATGACCTTGAAAATGTAGTGGATTTAGGCGACTTGGAAGAGGGTGCGGTAGCCGACACCCGACGCCGCGACGATCTGACGCAGTTCTTTCTGGATGTCGTAAATTTTCACAAGAAACAGCAGCAGTTGGCCGAGAAGCTCGAATCCGCGCCGCTGAGCAACAAGAAACCGCGCAAGCGTATCGCGGCGAGACTGGCGCGAGCACGCGTGGAGACTTCTCAAGCGATTCGCCGGACGCCGTTCCTGCTTCGCAAGTGGAAAGATTTCAGCAAGGAAATCGAGCAGGTGGTTGAAGAACTGGGCCATCTTGATCGTGAACTGCGCAAGACTGAGGCTCGCGGCGGTGCGGCGGCGCAGAATCGCGTGCGCGAGTTGCGCCGCGAGATTCGCAAGCGCGAGCAGATTGCAGGAGCTTCTCTCACCGAACTGAAACACACTCTGACGGTCATCCGGCAGGGCGAGCAGGAAGCCGAGCGAGCCAAGAAGGATTTAGTTGAGGCGAATCTTCGTCTGGTTGTCTCGGTCGCAAAGAAGTACGTGAACCGCGGACTTCATCTTCTGGACCTAATTCAGGAAGGCAATATCGGCCTGATGCGTGCCGCCGACAAGTTCGAATATCGCCGCGGCTACAAATTCTCAACCTACGCTACGTGGTGGATCCGGCAGGCGATTACCCGCGCGATTGCCGATCAGTCCCGCACTATCCGAATTCCCGTTCACATGAACGAGAGCATGAACAAGTTCCTGCGGGCTTCGCGCGAACTGGAGAAGGAACTCGGGCGCACTCCCACCAACGACGAAATCGGGCGGCGGATGGATATCCCGGTGGAAAAGGTTCAGAAGCTCAAGACCATTTCACGCGACCCGGTTTCCCTGGAAACGCCGGTGGGCCGGGATGGCGAATCCGCGCTGGGAGATTTGATCGAGGATCGATGGGTGGGCTCGCCGGTGGACGCCGTTATCGAATCCAACGTTCGCGACGAGACGGCCGGTATTTTAAAGACGCTTTCCCCGAAAGAGGAAAAGGTCATTCGACTGCGCTTTGGGATCGGCTGCGAACGCGAGCACACGCTTGAGGAAATCGGGCAGGAGTTCGACGTCACGCGCGAGCGAATTCGTCAAATCGAAGCCAAGGCACTGCGGCAACTTCGCGCTCCTGAGCGAGCCCGACGCCTCCGCGCACTGATGGCCGCCCGCTAGTCCGATTGGTCCGCATTCGGAATGAATGACCATCAAAGAATCGTGGATGAGCTGAATGGCTTGATCCACGTCTGCTATGACGGCGAGGAGGGCTTTCGGAATGCCGCCGCCCACATCAACAATTCGGAGCTTGGCACGGAATTCGAAAAAATCGGCCACCAGCGCGCGAAGTTTGCGAAAGATCTGCGGGCTGAAGTGGAGCGGCTGGGAGGTACTCCGGTGCACTCCGGCACGCTTTCGGGGGCGCTTCATCGCGGATGGGTGGATTTGAAATCGGCATTGACTGGAGGGGATGCCGGGGCGATTGTGGCGGCTTGCGAAACAGGTGACGATTCTGCGGTTGCGGCGTTTGAGCGCGTGGCGGATGGAAATCTTCCAGGAGAATCGCGGAGCTTGGTGGAGAAGCAGTGGCATCAGATTCAGGAGACACACAAGCGGCTGCTGTCATTGAAGGCGGACACGGCGCGAGGCGTCGCGTTCCCGGATAACAAGTAGCGGCCGAGGTGCGGTGGAATAGCTGTCACTGAGCAGCTAAGGGCGCCGCGCCGTGAATGGGAAGCCTTGGGACGACCCTTCGGGTTTGCGCGTCCCGCTGATCGTGTCGCCGTCTATGGTTCCTTCCCACTGAAGCGTCATCCCGCCGTTTCGGCTGTTTTCGGTGGTGGTGAAAGTAAACCGGTTGCCGTCGATTTTACCGTCCTGAATTTCTTTTGACACTTTGAAGCGCCCGGCCTCCGTGCGGATGGTGCCGCTTATGCGGTTGCCGTCGACCCGCAGGTTCATGGTCATGTGCGCCGTGCCTTTGCGCCCACCCGGCAACGGGAAGTCGGATACCCATTTGCCGTCCGGCGACGCGCTGCCAACCGTGCGTGGCTCGCTCATTGGCGTTTCCGCCGGAAGCCCACCGGCCGTCGAAATGAGCCGCTTATAGTAAAGGCCCGTTTCCGTGAATTTCTGGGACTTTAGTGCCTGCTGAAGTGCTCGGTTAGAGAGCTGCTCAATTTCACCACCCGTGCACGGGTGGCGATCGTTCCCGCAGCCGTCATTCTTGACCTGATCGTAATCCAGATTCGTGAAGAAATATTTGTCATTGAAGAAGGAGACGTACTCTAGTTGCTTCACCCGCGCGAACTTAACAATCAGGCGCATGAACTCCTGGTCAACGGGAGCCCAAAAACTGTAGGCGTCGCGCGCGTAGATGTCGGTGGGAGTCATACGGCCGGGAACCATCTCTTCGTCTCTCTGTTTGTAGGCCCAGGCTTCACTCATTCCCACTTTTTTACCGTTGGCGCGAGCTGCGTCGGCCATATCGAGGATGCGTGTCATCAGACTGACCGGACCCCGGTGCGCAATGGGATAAATATGAATATCGAGCAGGTCGAGTTCGCTTAGGTGGACCAGCGCGTCCAGCCAGTCCGCGAATTTCGGCTGCCACGTGCCGATTCCCGCACCCACAACCATGGTGTGCAAGTTGGCGGCGCGCAGATCTCCCAGAATCCGGTTGAGCATGGCCATATCGCCCTTCAAATCGCCGATTTCCTTCTTTTGGGTATCGCCGAATTCGGTGCTGGGCTCGGTTTGGATGATCAGATAGTCGGGCTTTAATTCCCGCGCGAGAGTCTGAATCACGGAGCTTCGTCCAGCCTGATATTGGTTGAAATCCAAACTAGCAAAATATCGCCCGACGCCGAGTTGATCGTTCATCGGATGGATTAATTGGCTGTGCATGATCAGCTTGAGTCCGCGCCGATGCACGTCATCGGCCAAGCGTTTGTAAACCGCCAAATATTTTTCGTATTCTCCCGGTTTTCCCCGGAAATTTTCGTGAAATGGCCGGTAAAGCATGGGAAAGCCGATCGCCACTTTCACCGATTTCACACCGAGCGCCTGAAGCCGATCGAGATAGGCCGTTACGAAAGTGTCATAGTAACCGGGCCCTGTCATTAGCCCAGCCGCGTCCGCGGCGTATAACTCGGCACCGAAATTGACGGGATAGGCGGACGAATTACCAGGGTCGGCAAGCTTGCCGTCGAAGTAATCGAGATTGCGTTGCAACAGCGAATAAAGGTCCTGAAATTCAGGCGGAACGGGGGCTTTGACCTGCGCCCACACAACTCCAGCGCTCAGTGCGATTAACGTGAGGAGTTTCAGCTTTCGCATCACGTACACTATAGCTGATGCCCGCAAAAGTGCGAAAAGCAGTGTTCCCCGCAGCCGGATTAGGCACGCGATTTCTCCCGGCAACCAAAGCGCAACCGAAGGAGATGCTGCCTCTGGTGGATAAGCCAATTATTCAATACGGGGTCGAGGAGGCGATGCACTCCGGAATTCAAAATATCATTATTGTGACGGGGCGCGGCAAGTCGGCCATCGAAGACCATTTCGACGTCAGTTTTGAGCTGGAGTACATGCTGGAATCGCGCGGCAAGAAAGAACTGCTGTCGATTGTGCGCGGTGTATCGGACATGATTGACGTGTCTTATATCCGGCAGAAAGAGGCGCTGGGGCTGGGCCACGCGGTGCTCCGCGCGAGTGAACTGGTTGGGCCGGAGCCGTTCGCGGTGGTGCTTGCCGACGATGTAATCGAAGCGGAAGTTCCGTGCCTGCGGCAGCTGATCGATATCTATGAATTCTTCTGCGCGCCCGTGCTGGCGGTGATGGAAGTGCCGCACGATATGATTTCGCACTACGGAGTGGTGGATGCCGACCCCATTTCGCACAATGGCAGCAAGGACCGCGTGTACCGGATTCGCGATCTGGTGGAGAAGCCGAAGGCTTCGGAAGCGCCATCGAATCTCGCGATTATCGGGCGGTATATTTTGACCCCTGAGATTTTTAATTCCATCGGAAGTATTCAGCCTGGCGCGGGTTCCGAAATTCAGCTAACCGATGCGCTTAAGCATCTGCTTCGCAGCCGTCCTATCTATGCATACCGATTTGAAGGGACGCGTTATGACGCCGGTGACAAGCTTGGATTTCTGAAAGCGACGGTCGAGTTCGCTCTGCGGCGCCATGATTTAGGAGCGCAATTTCGTGAGTATCTGAAGGGCCTCCAGCTTTAAACAGGCCGCGAATGCAGTTGGCGGACAAGATCGCGTTAGTAACCGGGGGCAGCCGCGGCATCGGGCGCGCGATCGCAGAAGTGTTTGCGCGAGAAGGCGCCACAGTGGTGATTTGCGGGCGAAAGCAGGAAACACTGGACGCAGTGGCCCGGGAGATTGCTGCGGATGTGGTTCCATTGGCGTGTCACGTGGGCCGGATGGCCGACCTTGAGAAGCTGGTTAATACCGTGCACCAGCGTTTCGGGCGCGTGGACGTGCTAGTCAACAACGCGGCGACGAACGTGGCGCAGGGGCCGTGTCTTTCCGTGGACGACGTGCAATTCGACAAGATGATTGAGGTGAACCTGAAGAGCGCTTTCCGACTAGTGCGGCTTATTGCTCCGGGAATGTGCAAACGGGGGGCGGGGTCGATTATCAACATTGCGAGTATCGCGGGGCTGAGGCCGCAGTTTGAAGGGCTGATGTACAGCATGACCAAAGCGGCGCTGATTATGATGACGCAAAGTTATGCGCTGGAACTTGGACCCAAAGGGGTGCGCGTGAATGCGATCGCGCCGGGGCTTGTAAAGACAGTTCTTAGTCAGTATTACTGGAGCGACCCGCAGCGGCTGGCGGGTTTTTTGGAGACCCAACCGCTGAAGCATCTGGGCGAGCCGCGCGAGATTGCCGAAGTCGCGTTGCTCCTGGCGAGCGATCGGGCGAGTTATCTGACGGGTCAAGTGGTGACGGTGGATGGGGGTGCCACCCTGCGATGACTGCATCTTCAGTGCTGATGTCGGCTTTACTGACGGCGGGAATGGCCGGGGCTAGCTTGGTCAATGATGTACGGGAACATGTGGATGGCCAGGATTTCGCGGCGGCGGACAAGGCCATTAAGGCATATCGCTCGGTTCGCGGCGTCACTCCTGAACTGATGGTTGCGATCACTTGGATCGCGCGCGGTGAACTTGCCTCTAAACAATATGACAAGGCCGATGCACATGCTTTAGAAGCTCGCAAATTGGCTATCGCCGAGATCGAAATGCGCAAGATGGATGCGGATAAACAACTGCCGCTGGCGTTGGGTGCCGCCATCGAAGTGCATGGCCAGGTACTGGCGGCTCGCGGAGAACGCGCGGAAGCGCTCGCGTTTTTGCGGGGCGAGCGGACGCGGTTTGCCGGCACGTCAATCGCGGCGCGCATCCAGAAGAATATTCTGCTGTTGAGCCTGGAAGGGCACCCGGCGCCAGTGCTTGAAACAGCTCATTGGCTGGGCCCGCAACCTACTGCCACTACAGGCCATCCGGTGCTGCTGTTTTTCTGGGCACACTGGTGCGGCGACTGCAAAGCCGACATCCCCGTGATTGCGAAAATCGCCAGTGTGTTCGGACCCAAGGGGCTGCTGGTGATGGGTCCGACCCAGCATTACGGATACGTTGCCGGGGGCGAGGACGCGACTCCCGAACAGGAGACCGCGTATATCGAGCAAGTTCGCAAAGAGTATTACTCGCCGCTGGCCGCAATGCCCGCCCCGCTCAGCGAGAAAAATTTCACTAACTACGGCGCCAGCACCACGCCGACACTTGTGCTGATCGATCGCCACGGAATTGTGCGCATGTATCATCCGGGAGCGATACGCTATGAGGAACTGGCCGCACGAGTCGCGGCGATCATATAAGCGCGGCGATGCGGTCGGGATCGTTTGGAACCACAATCGGGCGGTTGCCGAAAGTGGACGCGAGCCGCGAGCCATCCGGCGCGTCGAGCTGCCCGGTGTGGTACTTGTACACGTAGTCTGGATCCTTTAAAAGGTTGCCGGTCAGCACGGCGACGATATCGGCATCCGCGCGGATTGTGCCCGCCGCAACTAATTTGCGAATTCCCGCCAGGGTTGCGGCGGATGCCGGCTCGCAGCCCACGCCGCAGAGTCCGATGATGGCTTTCGCGTCGGCGATCTCCTGCTCCGTTACTTTTTCGACAATGCCGCCGGAATGCTCCACCTCGTGCAGCGCCTTGGGCCATGACACCGGATCGCCAATCTTTATGGCGGTCGCGAGCGTCTCAGGATGTTCGATGGAATGGAAATTCCGGTGATCGGCAGCCTTCATGAAATCGTAAAAAGGCGCGGAGCCTTCGGCTTGAATCACAGCCAGCTTCGGCAGCTTGTCGATGAAACCGAGCGCATGCAGTTCCCGCAGCGCCTTGCCGAATGCCGACGTATTTCCGAGGTTGCCGCCGGGAAGGACGATCCAGTCGGGCACGGCCCAATCGCGCTGGTCCAGCATCTCCGCAATGATGGTCTTCTGGCCTTCGATGCGAAAGGGATTGATCGAGTTCAGCAGATAAATTCCGAGCTTATCGGCGAGCGCGCGTACCAGTGCCAGAATCTGATCGAAATTAGCGTCCACTTGAAAGGTGCGCGCGCCGTATTCCAGCGCCTGGGCTAGCTTGCCGTATGAAATATTTCCGTGTGGGATGAAGATGAGGGGCTCTAGTCCAGCGGCGCTGGCATAGGCCGCCATGGACGCTGACGTGTTGCCGGTTGAGACACAGGCCACGCGCGGCTTCTTCAGCCGGACTGCCTGCGCGACTCCGCAAGTCATCCCGTTGTCCTTGAAGGAGCCGGTGGGATTGAAGCCCTGGTGCTTGAATACGACGGCGTCGAGACCAGCGTAACTTGCGGCACGCGGAGCCGCGAGCAGAGGCGTGTTGCCCTCGCGCAGTGTGACGACCTGGGTATAGTCTTCCAAAAACGGAATGAACTCGCGGTAGCGCCAAACGCCACTCTGATCGATAGGCAGATTTGAACAGCGGCGCGCCCGCCAGCGAGTCTTTAGTTCCGTAGGGTCGGCAGCCGTGGGCTCGTAGATGGCTTCGAGAAGCGAGCCGCAGACTTTGCAGTTATAGATAGGGTCGGTAACCTTAAAACGCGTGCGGCACGCGGGATTGAAGCAGATCAACTCAGCTTGCATGGGGAAACTCGATTATAAATAGAAGATCGTGCTGGCTGTTCACATCGATTCTGGAAAAATCGAGATGATTGACGTTGCCGCGCCCAAAAGGCTGCCGGGTTTTGCGCTCATTCGGCTCGTGCGGGGCGGCATTTGCAACACCGATCTTGAACTGCAGCGCGGCTATTACGGATTTAGCGGCACGCCGGGGCATGAGTTCGTGGGCGAGGTCATTGACGCGGACAATCGCGCGCTGGTCGGCAAACTCGTGGTTGGGGAGATCAATCTGAACTGCGGCGATTGCCAGTGGTGCAAGCGCGCACTGGGCCGACACTGTCCGCGTCGCACGGTGCTCGGAATTGTGAAGCACCCGGGCGCGTTTCAGGAGTGCTTCACGCTGCCGGAACGCAATCTGTTTGTGGTTCCAGATTCCATTTCCGCCGATGCCGCGGTGTTTACCGAGCCACTTGCCGCGGCTTGTGAGATTCTCGATCAGGTGGCGCTGCCTTGCAGCGCGCAAATCGCAGTGCTGGGGGATGGCAAGCTGGGTTTGCTGATCGCGCTAGTGCTGAACGCGTATGGATTTCGCGTGCATCACTTCGGGCGGCATCGCGAGAAACTGAAAATTGCCGAGCGTGCGGGAATAGCCACGGAGATAGTAAGCGACACAATTCCCCAAGCGGAGTATCAATGGGTGGTGGAAGCTACGGGCCGTCAGCGGGGTTTGGCAGCTGCGCTGCGGATGGTGCAGCCTCGTGGGACAGTGGTAATGAAATCGACGATGCATGGCATGGCCGAGATTGATACAGCCGCGGTGATTGTGAATGAGATTACGCTGCTGGGATCGCGCTGCGGTCGTTTCGAGCCGGCGCTTGAACTGTTGCGCCTTGGTTCCGTGGATGTTACACCCCTGATTTCCGAAACTTACGGCTTAGCCGATTCGCCAAATGCCTTCGCGCGTGCCGCGTCACCCGGCGTCCTCAAAGTTCTGCTGCGCCAGTGACAATTTGGACGGGCTTAACGGTCACGCGCGTGGTCTCTCCTTCGCGCGCTGCGAAGGGCTGCCCAGACGACCGATATTTTTGGATCACCTCGGGATTGAGATATTCGACTTCCGTCGATGTGGGCCACGCGAAAAGAACGTAGTCTCCCGGCGGGATGTTCGCAAGATTCAGGGTGCCTCTGGTGTTGGTGACTATCGGCTGACCGATCACCAGCCAATCACTGCCACTCGGGGATTGCCTCAACAGCGTCAGCTTCACTGAACTGTTCGCCTTCGCCAAAACGCTGGGAAACGAAACCTCAATGGTGCCGCCGCTCTGCGTCAACACGATCTCTATTGGAGCCGGCTCAGTATCCGCGCCGATCGAAATTTTGCGGTCGCGCACATCCACGCCGCCTTGAGTAATTGACTGGACAACCCATCCGCCCGCCGGAAAAACCGCTAGCGAATAGTCGCCTGGTTCCATAGCCTGCTGCTTGAAAGGTCCGGAGGCATTGGCGTAAATTGAGAGGAGATTGTCGCTGAAACCCACGCCGATGGGGTTCTGCGACGAGGCCGGTGTATCCCCCATCCGAACCGTACCCGAAATATAGGGGCCGTCTCGCATCACCAGCCGAATATCTCCGATGTCTTCGGTTCCAACATGCGAGCTTGTCGTACCCCGCGAGCATTCGATCGAAGCCGCGATTGAAACTAGCGTTAAAGCGCGCGCCCCAACCCATCTTGGCGGCGCCGGACAAGTGATGAGGAGCCTTAATGAAGCGGGCGCAGAAGAGCGGGACCACCGTCATCGCAACGGCGTAAGAGGCGAATAGCGAGAGCAAGACCGCCAGAGCTAAAGCGGTGAACAGGAATTTGCTGACGCCATAAAGGAAGGTCACAGGAAAGAAGACGACGACCGTGGTTAGCGTCGCCGAGAGCACTCGAAGCGCGACTTCACGGCCGCCTATTTCAGCGGCTTCAACTGGCGGCACGCCCAGCTCTAAATGTCGATAAATGTTTTCGAGTACCACCACCGAGTTATCGATGAGGCGTGAAAATGCGAGCGCGAGACCGTCGAGCACCATGCTATTAATCGAGTTTCCTCCGATGGAAAGGGCGATGAACGTGGCTAGCGCCGATAGGAGAATGGAAAAGAAAACGGCAACCGTCGCGCGCATACTTCCAAGGAAAACTAGAATCATCAGCGACGTTAGGAAGAGGCCGATCGCGCCTTCGTGAAGCAGCATTTCAATGGCGGTTTTAACGAACGCGGTCGCGAGTTGCATGTGGGACGGCTTGAAACGGAGGCGTCCATGCCACTGATCGTAAATCCCGCGCGCATCCGTCAAGTACGGCCTAAAACTCGGTTTATCGTCGTAAGCCGGCTTGATAATCGAGCACACTGCGCTGCAGTTGATAGTCATAGCGGGCGCTGGCGTCGGTGATCTGGGCGCTGGTTTGGTTGAGCTGCGCCTGGCTAAGTTCAACGATAGAACTGAGACCCAGATCATAGCGCGTCCGCGCAAGATCGAGAGCCAAAGTAGCCTGAGTAAGCAATTCCGCGGTTAACGCAAGCCGCTGGTAGGCGTTGCTGGCATTGAGCCATCCCACCTGGACATCGCGCGTGATTTGATTTGCGGTGTTGCGCAGATTTTGATCCGCGGCTTGGGCTCGCAGATCGGCTTCCGTGGCGCGAGCCGTGAATAAGCGACCGTTGAATATTGGGATATTGACGTTGACGCCGGCAGCGGCATAACGGCCGTGCAGAGGCTGTTGGTATGCGGGGACGACGCCCGCGCTGGCCAGGGCGCTGATGGTTGGGTACTTTAATTCGTGCTCGGCTTGGGCGAAACGAAGTGCCGCTTCATGCTCGGCGCGAAGGCCTTTCAATTCGGGCCTTGTGTCGAGAGCCTGCTGAATCAACGCAGAGGAGTCAGCAGGCAGAGCGGGCGGACTTGCCGGGTCGACCAGAGTGAAGGATTGCTGGGACGGCAAGCCCATGGCGAGCGCCAAGTCGGCGAAGCTAGCGCGAAGTTGATTTTGAGCGTCCACAAACAAGAGTCTGGCTTCAGAGAGATTTACGTTGGCGAAACTAAGATCGAGCCCAGACTTGAGCTTGCTGGCGGCGAGGGCAGAGACTTGGTCGGCGACGAGTTTACGGGCGTCCACAGTCTGACCTGCGACGGTGAGAATGGCCTGCGAGCGCAGCGCGGCGAAGTAGGCGCGGTCCACCTGGAGGAGGACATCTTCGCGAGTGGCCTGGACGTTGCTAGCTACGGCTTCAGCACGCAGGGCGGCGCTCGCGGTCAGGTTGCGAATGCGGCCGAAGTCGGTGATGATCTGGCTGAAGGTTAGGCCGCTGGCTAAGCGGTCATAGATCACCGGGTTGTTGAGGCTGCCCGCCGAAAGGCGCGAGTTGTTCAGCGCGCTGGCGCCGGTGACACTTCCAATGAGCGAAGGAAGAGCGGCGGCGTGAGTTTCCAGCGTGACTTGGTTGGCAGCGGCCGCGTTGAGCAGAGCGGCACTTACCTGCGGGTGATTTTTCGCCGCGATGGCTTCGGCGTCACCCAGCGTCAACGTTTGTTGGGCGCAAAGCGATGCGCCGGTTAGCAGGAGTGCAAGGGCAGTTCTCATTGCGCCTCCACCGCGTGGTTTCGGTAAACCAGCAAATATGCGGCGGGCACAATGAAGACGGTGAGGATCACGGAAACGGTAAGACCACCGACGATGGCGCGCGCCAGAGGCGCATAGGATTCGCTGCCCGCGCCAAGTTTCAGGGCCATGGGGAGCAGCCCGATGATGGTAGCGAGCGAGGTCATCAAAACCGGCCGCAGACGCACCCGGCACGCTTTAGCGACGGCCTCCCGAACGGCCATGCCTTCTTCGCGAAGACGATGCGTGAACTCGACGATCAAGATGCTGTTCGATACCACGATGCCGACGAGCATAACGATACCCATGAGCGACATGACATTGAGAGTGGTGTCGGAAAAATAGAGGGTAAGCAGGACGCCGGTGAGCCCGGTCGGGACCGCGAGGAGAATCAGGAACGGATCGATGAAGGACCGGAACTGCGCCACCAGAATCAGGTAGAGAAGCACGACCGCAAGGCAGAGACCAAGACCGAAACTCTTGAAAGATGCGCGCATCCCCTGCACCATCCCGCGCAGGGTCACGATGACTCCCGTGGGTTTGTCGAGGTGCTGGATCAGGCCATCGATGGCATTCGCGGCGCGGCCTAAATCTTCAGACGTAGGGCTGACGTAAAGGTCGATAATGCGGCGAAGTTGGTAGTGATCTACTTCGGTTGGCGATTGAATACGTGAGATGTTGCTGACCTCTTCGAGGCGAGTGGGATTGGGCTGACCTGGAGCCCGCAGCGGGATGCCCTTCAGGTCCGACATGTTCTTAACTTGCTGCTCGGAATATTGGACCGTGAGCATGTAATCGTTTCCCGATTTTGGATCCATCCAGTAGCTCGGCGCGATCATTTGATTGGAAGAAAGCGCGGTAATGACGTTGTAGACGACCTCGCGTTGACTTAGACCCATCTCGCCGGCGCGCAAGCGGTTGATATCGAGCTCGAGGGCCGGATTGTCGATGTCCTGCGGGATGAACACATCGCTGATGTTAGGGACCTTTCGAATTTGGCCCGCTAGTTGGACGGCGGTTTTGTAGCTCGCATCGAGATTGGAACCGGAGACTTGAATATCGATAGGGGCGGGAAGACCCATGTTGAGGACAGCGTCAACGAGGCCGCCCGACTGAAAGAAGTAACTCATCTGCGGAAGCTCGCGCTCAAGCCGGCGGTGCACGCGCGACATATATTCGTAGCTGCCGACTTTATGATCGTCCTTGAGGCTGACCTGGACGAAGGCAGTGTGCTGCGCCGAGTTGGAGGTGTAAATGGACGAGAAGCCGGGGGTGCTTCCGATGTTGGAGACGATCATGCTGAGGTCTTCGGGCGAAACGGTCTGCCGAATGAGGTCTTCAACTTGCCGGACATCGTCCTCGGTGATTTCGAGGCGCGTTCCCGAAGGTGCTTTGAGGTTCACAACAAACTGACCCGCATCCGTTCGCGGGAAGAAAGAGAGACCCAGAAACGGATAGATACCAAGGCTGATCACGAAGATGCCTATGAGCGCGCCAACAACCATGGCGGGTCGTTGAAGCGAACGATCGAGGAGCTGGTCGTACCCCGCGAGCATTCGGTCGAAGCCGCGATTGAAACTGGCGTTAAAACGTGCGCCCCAACCCATCTTGGCGGCGCCGGACACGTGGTGAGGAGCCTTAATGAAACGGGCGCAGAAGAGCGGGACCACCGTCATCGCAACCGCGTAAGATGCGAATAGCGAGAGCACGACCGCCAGAGCTAAAGCAGTGAAAAGGAATTTGCTGACGCCATACAGGAAGGTCACGGGAAAGAAGACGACGACCGTGGTTAGCGTCGCCGAGAGCACCGGAAGCGCGACTTCATGGCCGCCTATTTCAGCGGCTTCGACTGGCGGCACGCCGAGCTCTAAATGGCGGTAAATGTTTTCGAGCACCACCACTGAGTTATCGATGAGACGGGAAAATGCGAGCGCGAGACCGCCGAGGACCATGCTATTAATCGAGTTCCCTCCGATGGAAAGGGCGATGAACGTGGCGAGCGCCGAAAGCGGAATGGAAAAGAAAACGGCAACCGTCGCGCGCATACTTCCAAGGAAAACCAGAATCATTAGCGACGTGAGGAAGAGGCCGATCGCGCCTTCGTGAAGCAGCGTTTCGATGGCGGTCTTAACGAACGCGGATTGATCGAAGACCACGCGCGTTTTTAGTTGCGACGGAACGTCAAGAAGGTGCGAAACTGCCTCTTTGACTCCATCGACGATGGCGATTGTATTGGTATCACCGCCTTGTTTCAAGACGGGGAGATAGACGGAAGGCTGCCCATCGACCCGGACAATATTAGTTTGGATCTGCTGCGCGTCTTTGGCGACGCCGATATCCGCGATGGTGACGGGCGCTTCACCGATCATTTTGACGGGCAGGCTATTAATATCATCGACGTCTTTGAGCTGGCTGTTGGTGTAGATGTTGTAGTCGTAAGTGCCGAGGCGGACGTCGCCCGCTGGCAGAATCAGGTTCGAATCATTAACCGAACGCACGATGTCCATGAGGCTAAGCTGATGCGCTTCCAGCTTGTAAGGGTCGACGTAGACCATAATCTGGCGGTAGCGGCCGCCAAACGGCTGCGGGACGGACGCGCCGGGGACGCTGGCGATCTGGTTGCGAATGTTGAACTGCGCGAGATCGCGAAGCGCCGTCTCTGTCAGCCCTTCGCCTTTCAACGTGACCAGACAGACGGGAAGGCTGGAGGCATCGAACTTCAGGACCACCGGGGGCAGAGTGCCCGGCGGGAGTCGGCGAAGTTGGGCCATGGCGAGATTGGATATCGTGGTGACGGCCGAATCTGGATTGGTCCCAGGCTGGAAGTAGACCTTGATGACGCTGACCCCCGGCAGCGAGCGAGATTCGATGTGTTCAATGCCGCTGCCGAGAGTGAAGAACCGTTCGAACCGGCTGGTGATATCGGTTTCGATCTGCTCGGGCGGCATTCCGGAATAAAACGTGGCGACGACCACGACAGGAATGTTCATTGCGGGGAACATATCGACGGGCATGCGGGCCAGACTGGAAATGCCGACGACCGCGATCACCAGGCAGATCACGACAATCAGATAGGGATTGCGGATGGCGAAACGCGACATTACCGATCGCCTCCTGGCATGCGGGTGGCGACCAACTTGGTCTCCACTTCTTCGCCGCTCTTCAACTGGCTGCGATTGCCGATGACCACCTGATCGCCGGCATGCAGACCAGAGAGAACCTCCACTTTCTCGGCGGTTTCAATGCCGGTCTTGATCGACCGTTGTTCCAACCGGTGATTCGAACCGACCAGCATGACCGTGGCGATCCCGTCACGCGTCACGATGGATTGGACAGGGACGGCGAGAGCATTGTCATGTTTTTCAAGTGTGAGGACAGCTTCGGCATACATGCCGGGAATGAGAACGAATCCAGGATTGAACACGTCAACTTCGGTTTCCATGGTGCGCGTTGCGGGGGCGACGCGATCCGAAAAGCGGCTGACGGTTCCGGTGAAGGTGCGGTTGAGCGTGGGGACGCGAACATCGACCGGTTCTCCGATGCGGATGTGAGGGACAACGGATTCGGGAATCTGAAGTACGAGGCGAAGACGGTCGATTTGCGAGAGTCGCACGACCGGCATGGCTTGGGTTTGCGAAGCGGTGCCGGCCTGAATCATAGAGCCGGTGTCCGCGAAACGCTTGCTGATTACTCCGGCGAAAGGTGCCGTGATGCGGGAGTAATCGAAAAGCGTTTTGGTCTTGTCTTCATCGGCCGTGGACACCTGCACTTGCTGCTGCGCGGAAGCGAGACCCGACTTGGCTTCGGCGACGGAAGCTTCGGAGACTCGGTCCCGGGCTTCGGCGTCGTCCAGTTCCTGCTGAGCGACAAGATTGGGGCGCTGTTTACTTACCGCCGAAAGGCGCTGATAGGAGAGGTGGGCGGCTTCATGAGCGGACTCGGCGCGCAAGACGCCGTCGCGTGCACGCTGGACCTCGGAACTGCTGTGCTCGCGGGCGGCGGCGGCGCGCGTTAAGTCATTCGTCATCTCTGGAATTTCGAGCGTGGCCAGCACTTGGCCCTGCTTCACGCGATCCCCGATATCGACGTAGATGCGCTTTACATAACCGGCGACCTTGGCGTGGATCTCGACTTCCTGATAGGGGCGAAACTCAGCGGAGAGCACGGTGCGCCGCGCCAGAGATTCAGGTTCGGTTTTGACGACGGCGACGATTTGAGCTCTGGGGGGACCCGATCGGGCCTCTATGTTTTCCGAATGCGAGCAGGCTGAAATGAACAAAACACCGCTGGCGAGAGCGGCATATAAAAGGGCACGAGACAAGATAGATACACTCCTTCTTCAAGACTGAGGACAATGTTCAGCGGAAAGCATAAGGGATCAGACGCGGAGCGGCGCGGAAAGCAGCGCGACAGGGGTGATGACCGACTGTGAAAAGAAGCGCGGTGGAGTTGCGGGAATAAATGCGACGCCAAATTCGAGGACGGTGGCGGGTCGATGGAGCACGCCGATTTCGGCGCCGTGAAAATCGATGCGGGACTCGCTCATCTTCACCAATTTGGAGAGGTGACTAGTAGCGCCTAGGACCCTCGAATATTGGCTTCGCTTTGCCGCAGCGCCCAACAGAATCACGGCGATCATCAACACTCCGATGAAAGCATGACGAAGCCAAGTAGGGGCCAAGCGGGGAGACATCTTCAAATTCAACGGTAGCGGAGGGAGCCTGGATATGTCAACGCGCCCAGGGACGCATGTAGTTGCGCTCCGGCCTCAGTGAGCCGGAATCGCCGAGGGGCGAGCGACGGTGCCTTGGTAAGCTTCTTCCACGGCGACGTTGTTGTTGATGAGTGTCTCGCCAGTCGCGCGATCTAACGCGGCTTTGGATTTTGCGTAGTTGCCGGCCGTAACCACCTCGGTGGACCTCGCTTGCGCCAGGTCGCGCTGATATTGGATTACGACGTAAGTCGTCGAGGCGCCGACGCCGAAGCGCTCCTGTTCGGCGTCCAGAGCTTCTTCCTGCAACTGGCGCGTTTCCACGGCAGCATCGTAGGCGGCACGAGAACGAGCCATGATGAGTTGCGCATTTTCCACTTCAAGGCGCACCTGATTTTCAAGTTGCTGCTCACGCACCTGGCTCTGGCGCAGTTGCAACTCATCGCGAATGACGTCGGCTTGCGCCGTTCGATTGCGAATCGGGATATTGAGCTGAAGCCCAATCGAGTAATTGGGAAAACTTCGGCTGGCGATTTGTGAAAGAAAAGTGCCCGGACCGCCAATCAGCACAGGGTCGGGGGTTACACCCGGGATCGCGGTGGCTTGCCCCGCGAGCGCGTTGTTCTGCAGATTGCCGACGAGGTCAAGCTCTGGAAGTAAGGCGTTGCGCGAACCTTTCAAGCTGATCCGCGAATTCTCGATTTGCAGATGGGCTTGGCTCAGGTCGGGACGATTTCGGAATGCCTCGGAGACTAAGTCCGCTACCGGACGTACGGCCTCCTGCGCGGGAATGGCAATGTGATCCGTTGGAACAATGCGGGCGTCGCTGACAAGCGCATCTAGTGTTCCACGTCGCGTGAGCACGTTCTTCAGAATCAGCTCCTGTTGCAGCAGCAGGCTTTCCGCATTGACGATGTCCTGACGTCCGCGCGCTACCTCTGCCATGGCCCGCTTCACTTCAATGGGCGCGAGTGTGCCAACTTCTACCTGCGTCTTATTGTCTTCGTAAAGTTTCTGAGCGAGTGCGAACGAGCGCCGCTTCACACTCACGTCTTCCTCGAGACTGACCAGATCCCAGTAGAGCCGAATCACTGAAGACAGAGTGTCGATTATTTGTTGCCGAAAAACATAATCAGTGATGCGCACGTTGTTGCCGGCGATGGTGATAAACCGGCGATTGACCGCGGTCCCGAAGCCCTGCAGCAGGGGCTGCGACACGTTGAGGCCGAGGCTGCCGGTGGTGTAGGGGTTATAACTGCTGCGCGTGCTGTTGGTGGTCTGGCGATTGGCGTTAAAGCCAAGGTTGTAGGACGCACCGGTGGAGAAACCCTGGACCAAACCGGCGTTTCCAAAGAAACTGCCATTTTTGAGCTGGTTCGTGCCGGAGACGATTTGGTTTGTCTGAGGTGTGCTGGTATGCCCCGCATTGAGCTGGCCGATGATGGCGGGATCGAAACCCGGGATGCGCGGGCCTGTCGCGAGGGGCGCTGCGCCAAGGATGCTGAGATCGGTGGTCTGACCGGTGATAGGCGCGAGGTCGGACGTGGCAGCGGGAATCGACGTAACAGGTGTGATGCCGCCGACTGTCGTTAGAAGCGGACTGCCGGGGCCACCGACTCCGGTGGGAAGCTCACGAACGGTGAGCGGAACACCGCGTAGTAGGCCTCCTCCTCTGGCGCGTAACAGGTCGGATTCAGCGATGCGAAGACCAAAGCGCTGCAATTCAACATCGAGACTGTTTTCAAGAGCCAGGGCGATGGCGTCTTGTAGCGTGAGATAAAGTTGTCCGCCGCGGATCAAACTGTAAATGCGATCGGAGTTCCGGAAATCAACCAGAGAGACCAAAGGCGCGCGATAGGGATTAATGAAGCGATCGAAGCCGGTTGCGTGGGCGCTTGAAACTTCCGGCATTTGCGTGATGCGCGCGTGGGGGATCTGCTGGGCCGAAAGGAGCGCGGCAGTCCCGAGCGCGAGCAGGGAACGCACCCATAAAGTAAGCATTCCTAATTCGCGGCCTTTCGGCTGGGCGGGTTGGGTGCGGAACCCGGGGAGGTTTTGATTGGAGCGGAACGTACCGGCTTCACCCGCGCGCCTTCACGCACGTCGTCACTGGGATTCACAATTACGACATCGCCGTTGTTTAGACCGGAAATAATCTCGGTGTCCGTCCCGAAATCACGGCCAACAGTGACGGGCTGGAAATGTACCTTGTTGCTAGCTGCGAGCACGGCGGCCTGAGCCCCATTTGCGTGAACCACAATACTATCTCCCGGGACGATCAGCGGAGGATTTGCGCGGGCGTTGTCGAACAGCACCTGCGCGTACATTCCCGGAAGCAGAACTCGATTGGGATTCGCAACCTGAACTTCGGTGAGCAAAGTGCGCGATGCTGGGTCGAACGAATTGGAACTTCGGGTGACCTTTCCAGGGAACTTGCGGCCAGGGTACTCGGCGACGGTGGCGTAGGCTGGTTGGCCCAGGCGAACGCCCGCTGTATCGCTCTGCGGGACGTTAATCATCACGCGCAAAATAGCGATTTGCGCTATTCGAAACATTTCGCCGCTCTGTGACCCCGCGGCGGAAGACCCGGTGTTGCCGCCTTGGCTTGTGCCGGTGGCGGAAATGAGTGCGCCCACATCCACGTTGCGCGCCGTAATGACACCTGCGAAGGGTGCCCGAATCTGCTTAAAGCTCTGGAGTTCAAGCAAGCGATTGACGTTGGCTTCGGAAGCGCGAACAGCTTCCTGAGAGGCTTTGACGTTAGCCTCGCTGGCGTGAACGTTGGCCTGGGCGTTATCGTAGTCGGCTTGCTTCTGATCGCCTTCCTGTTGCGCGAGGACGCCACGGGAAACAAGTGTCTGCCAGCGCTTTAGCGTGATGGACGTGAGGCGCAACTGGGATTGAGTTTGCGCCAGCGCGGCTTGCGCCTGGCCTACGCTTGCCCGCGCTTGAGCAACGCTGGCGCGTGCTTGCGAAACCTGCTGATCCAGATCGGGAGCTTCAATGACGGCAAGCACCTGACCTGCGGTCACGCGGTCGCCGATATCCACATAGCGGCGCTTCACATATCCAGAAGCGCGGGCGTAAATAAAGGCTTCGGTAAGGGGGGTCACGTTGCCGGGTAGCTGCAACTCACTATTTGAAGCGGAGCGCTTCACGGTCACCACATTCACGATCGGCAGGCTTGCTTCTTCGTCCTGAGCCTCACGATTGATTCCGCTCTGGCGCTTGAGGCGAGGCAAATAACCCGCGAGAAACATGGCTCCCAGCACGAGCAACAGCAGAATACCGATGATCACCACACGGCCGCGTGGCACGGGCGCCGCGTGCGCGGGATCGCCGAGCGGCTTTTGATCGTGGCCCGCCGCCAGAAGTTTGGTCGTTTCAGGAGCGCCGAGAGTTTCGTTCATGGATATTGGGATGGTTTCCTCAAGAGCGCTGCGGTAACGCGTCAGGCGGCAGACCCTCGTGTTCTTCCTCTTCGATCAGAACATCCATATCTTGCGGAGGATTCTTGCGCAAGTAACTGTACATGATGGGCACGAAAAAGAGAGTAGTGACAGTGGCGACCAGCAGGCCGCCGATAACGGAGCGGCCCAGCGGAGCGTTCTGCTCGCCGCCTTCGCCAAAGCCTAGAGCCATGGGTAGCATGCCGATGATCATGGCGAGGGCAGTCATGGTCACGGGGCGAATGCGGGTGTATCCGGCGGAGAGGGCGGCTTCGATGGAATCCATGCCGGAAGCGCGCTCATCGTTGGCGAAGGTGACGACTAGAATGCTGTTGGCGGTCGCGACCCCGATACACATGATTGCCCCCATGAGGGAGGGCACATTGAGCGTGGTCTGCGTGATGAACAGCATCCAAAGAATACCAGAGAGAGCGCCCGGCAGGGCCATTAAGATGATGAACGGATCCAGCCACGACTGGAAGTTTAGAACAATCAGCAAGTAGACCAGTGCGATCGCGAAAAACATCCCGATGCCGAGACGAACAAATGAGGCGCGCATGGTTTCGACCTGACCGCGAAGTTCCAGAGACATCCCGCGGGGAAGCCGCGGCGCAATATCGTTCATGACCTTTCGGACTTCGGTGGCTACTCCGCCCAGGTCGCGCTCATCGATGTTGGCGTAAACGTCGAAAGTGGGTTGGACGTTGTAGTGATTGACGATCACCGTGGAACTGCCGCGCGAGAGGGAGGCCAGGTTGCTCAAAAGCTGCGTTGGGCCGCCGCCGGATGAGGTGAGAGGTGTGTGCCGCAGAGCATCGAAGGAATCGATACGGATCTGGGGGGTTTGCACGGCGACGTTATAGCTTACGCCATTGGTGGGATTTAGCCACTGATTGGGCGCGGTCTGCCCGCTGGAACTCAGAGAGATGAGAACGCTGTTGGCGACATCTCGCTGGGTTAGGCCGACTTGGCCGGCCTTGGTCCGATCCACGTTAACGCGGATCTCGGGATAAGCCACCTGTTGGTGAACGTGGACGTCGGCGGCACCGGGGATGAGAGAAACGCGGCGCTCAATCTCCTGCGCCATGCGGAATCCGCCCACGGCATCACGGCCGACAATCTGAATATCGATAGGGGCAGGGAGGCCGAAATTCAGGATCTGGTTGGTGATGTTAGCCGGCTGGAAAAAGAAAGTGAGATCGGGGAATTTGGCGCGCAAATCGCCGCGAAGCTTGCGCTGGTAGGCCTGGGTGGGTCCATGTTTTTCCTGATTAAGAGAAATAAGGATCTCGCCATCGCCGGATCCAATGGTGGCGCTATCGCTAAAGGCAAGATTGATGCCGCCTGCGGGAAGGCCGATGTTGTCGATGATGTTTTCCATCTCCCGTGGCGGAATAAGCGTGCGGATCTCATCCTCGACTTGGCCGAAGATGCGCTCGGTCTCCTCAATGCGCGTGCCCTCGGGCGTGCGGACGTGGAGACGCATCTGGCCCGAGTCGATATAAGGGAAGAAGTCTTCGCCGATGAGAAACGTGAGGCAGAATGAGCCGGCGCAGAAAACGCCGAACAAAATGGCGACCGCGCCGCGATGATCCAAAGACCACTTCAGAGCGCCTTTATACTGTTTGCGGCCCTTCTCGAAATAGCGGTTGAACGAATGGTGGACGTGCCAAATGATGCCGCTGCTTTGGGCTTCATGACCGTCCTCGCCGGCGGCATAGAGGGCGATCTCGGATTTTAAGAGGTAATGAACCATGGTGGGAACCAGAGTTCGCGAGAGCAAATAAGAGGTCAGCATGGCGAACACGACGGCCATGGCAAGCGGCGTAAACAAATACTTAGCGGCGCCGGTGAGCAGTAGCACCGGGACGAAAACGATACAGATTGCCAGTGTGGACACGAAGGCGGGAACGGCGATCTGCTGCGCGCCATCCAGAATGGCGCGCGTGATGGGCTTCTTCTGACCCATATTTCGGTGGACGTTCTCGATTTCGACAGTGGCGTCGTCCACCAGGATTCCAACGGCGAGCGCCAGACCGCCCAGGGTCATCACGTTGATGGTTTGACCCCATGCATCGAGAATGATAATGGACGTCAGGATCGAGAGCGGGATGGAGACGCACACGATGACAGTGCTGCGCCAGCTTCCCAGGAACAACAAGATCATCAAGCCGGTGAGGACCGCGGCAGTGATGCCTTCGCGCAATACGCCGGAGATGGCGGCCCGCACGAAGACAGACTGATCCACTACTTCACGAATGTTGAGGCTTGTCGGAAGACCGGCGAGAATGCGCGGCAGAGCTTGTTTAACCTTTTTGACGATATCGAGCGTGGAGGCGCTGCCGTTCTTGAGGATGGTAAGCAGGGTGGAGCGGCGGCCATTCTGGCGAACGATGTTGGTTTGCACCGAAAAACCATCGCGGACCTGAGCGACGTCTTTCACGTAGACGGTTACGCCATTGGAGGTGTGGACGGGGAAATCGTTGAGGGCTGACACCACCGAAGGGCTTGAGTTAAGCCGCACAAGATACTCACGGTCGCCGATCTTAGCCGTGCCGGCGGGCAGAATCAGATTCTGGGCGTTGATTGCGTTGGAAATGTCGGTCGCCGAGAGGTGATTCGCGTACAGTGCCTCGGGGTTGAGATCGACCATGATCTGACGCTGCTTGCCTCCGTAAGGAAGTGGAACTGAAGCGCCTTGCACGGTCGCCAGCTGCGTACGGATGAAGTTGAGGCCGAAATCGAAGAGCTGTTGCTCGGTGAGCGTGCGGCTATCGACCGCGAGCTGCAGTATTGGAACGCTCGAGGCGTTGTATTTGATGACGGCGGGTGGAAAAATGCCGGGTGGAAGCGCGCGTAAGACAGTCTGACTAATCGCGGTGATTTGAGCAATAGCGAGTTCGACCTTAGCATTGGATTGGAAGAACACCTTGATCACGGCGACCCCGCTATATGAAGTGGACTCTATGTGTTCGATGTCATTGACCGTCGTGGTCATGGCGCGTTCTGAGATGGTGACAATACGCTGCGCCATTTCATCGGGCGAGATGCCGTTGTACGCCCAGATGACACTGACTATAGGGATGTCTATATTCGGGAAAATGTCCGTAGGCATCGTCACAATCGCGCCGATTCCGAGAATAACGATCAAGACGGCCATTACGACGAAGGTATACGGGCGGTGCAGCGCTAGGCGGACAATCCACATATTGAAATAACGTCAGTCGCCCCCAGCTTTCCTGCTCTAAAGACCAGCGGGCTCTCGCAGGACGATCCGGCGGACGGGGACGTAACGTGCCTTCATTCGATTATCCAGCATAACCCGCAACGGGTCAGCATAAAGTTTTACAACTTTATGAGCGGAACGGCGCTTTCATTGGGGTATACTCTGGCCACGGAGGTGCCTCTATGAAGCGCGTTGGATGGCTGTTCATTGTGATTTGCGGGCTCACGCAGGCCCAGCTTCAGAACGGAGTGCCGCAGGTCGCTACTCCTCCTATCGGCGATCCACGCCTGGAATCGGTGGGCGCGGCCACGAATCTGGCCGATTTCACGGTCTATTATAACGGCAATCCGATGAACATGCGATTCCCGGCTCGCGTAAACGGTCAGGTGGAGTCAGACGGCGACCGCCACGCGGACATGTGGATTCTATTCAATTCGGCCACGGGCCAGCCCGTAAACCAGCCAGCCGTAATCGAAGCAGTACCGAACGGGGTGGCTTCAGGAATTTCCGCGTTGGTGCCACGACAGTTCAGCGCCAATTGGGCCGTGCATGCCGTTACCGTTTCACCCTCATACGATCCCAACAATTTGAGCACCCGTATCGATTCCGGGGCGAAGGTGGCGAGTTCGACTCTGGTGGTAAACGATTACCGGACGAACATCTTCCTGTACGCGCCCGTGGTAGCCAGCGGTTCCACGAATCCGGCGGGGAGCAGTGCTCCGATGCAGGTTTTCTTCAACGCCCAGACAGTGACGATTGTGCCTTTCGATGTGGGCGACGGTCCTTTCAACCCGCAAATCATGTTCAAGTTCGTCGACCCGACCGGAGCGGTGCAAGGTGCGCCGCAGTTAGTGGCGGCAGCGGCCCCGGGGGCCACCTTCTTCAGTCCAATTTGGGAAATTTGGTCTGTGAATGTGCCGACGGGAACGAACGTGTCGCAGTTTAAATCTGTAGCGCAGGTGGCAAGCAGCGGCTTTCCGATCAAGTCATCGGGAATTCGCATTAGCGGGCCGGTGACGGCGGTAAACGGGGCGTCGGTGCCGATTGAAGGCGTGATGACGTACCTCACGGATTCTGGCGGGTTGTTCAACACGCAGAAGTTTCCCTTTGACGTCGCGGCTACACCGTTCCGGCCGGCACGCTCGTTTTTCATCAGCACGATAATGGCGGGAGGGACAACACCGCCTCCGCCGCCGAATACGACGAATTTCCCTCTGGTCACGCCGACCGCTCAAGGAAACGTAATCCCGCTTTTGCTGACCAATCCATTCCAGGTCAAGACCTCGGGCCCGAATTCGACCGGCCCGTTTGTGCGGATTGATCAACAAGACCTGGATAATTCGTTCTTGAACAACAATCCGCCGTTGCTGCCCTCGGCGATCGAGGCAAACTTCACATCCCTCATTAAAGCCGGACTTCTGACATCGGACTGGGCGCCGACTGGAACACACTCCTATCAGGACCGGCTCTCGTTAGTTGGGCGAGCGCTTTTCGAGCTGGTATGGGACCCGGAGGAGGGAGCGGATCAGAAATCGGTGACAAACTGCCTGTCGTGCCACTCGCAGCCGAATGCGGGAGGGGCCGCCAGGGCGCTTTTTTCGCAATCGACACTGCACCCTGCGTCCATGTGGGGCGGCGGCGCCGAAGAACTGATGGTTACTCAGTTAAAGGCAGCGGGCGTTCCCGGGCTGACCAATCCGCATGGATCGCTGGGAAGTTTTCCAACTATCCGCGGCGCCATAAGTGGGGCATCCGACGATCATTTCGGAATACAGACATCTGAAAAAGTCGCTAATCTGCTTGGGAATCCGGGCGGCTACGATGCGGTGGACGACCCGGACCACGACGGAGTAGCGAACGAGCAGAGCGTGGGGGAGACTACGGCGGAGACGGTTTTTCTAATGTCATTGGCAGTACCGAATCCAGCTTCGCCCGCCATGATGAATACCCTAGGTGTCACCCAGCAATCGGTGCAAAACGGGGAGACGCTTTTCCGAAATTCAGTAGACAACGGCGGGGTCTACTGCAATTCTTGCCATCGCGTCTTTTACGCATTTCCGGGAGGGACGACATTTCAAGTGAAAAACCCGCAGACCAATTCAGCGCTCTCGATCCAGGTTCCTTTCCACACGGCGGACGCGCAGGACGTCTCTGACGGACTCGCGCAGACGGTGGGTCAACCTGGACTACGCCTGTTCGGCGATGTGAAGCTGCACAAACTCGGAGCGCTGGACAAAAGCAGCGGCACGGATACCATCAAAACTGCCGAAGTTTGGGATGCCGGTTCGGTATACCCTTTCCTGCGGGATGGCTCCGCCGGATCGAACCTGTTGGCGGCGATTCTGGCGCATGAGGGAACATATCCCTCGTCCATCAACGTGACTCTGGGGCCGCAGACTAACTCCAGCGGCACGAGCACGCAGAAGGTAACGGTGAAGAATCTTTCGACTAAAACTATCACTGGAACTGCTAACGCACCCATCCGAGTGGTGCTCACGGGTGCGATGACGACAGGGATCCAGGCAACACTGGGAGCCACTGCGGGACCTGACGGGACATTCCGGCAGGGAGCTTATTGGAAGATCACGAGCAGCATTTTTCCGGGTGCTTCCGCCACCGTAACGCTGTCGTTCAGCAATCCCGCGGCAGCGACACTGCAATATGGCCTTGCGATTCAGGACAATCCGGGATTTTCGGAAGCAGTTGCGTCGATTCAGGCGTTCAAGTTGTTAACCATCGCCCAGCAGACCGACATTACGAATTTTCTGAGAGCGCAGCTCATTAACGATCAGATTGCGGAGCACTAGGCGCCTGGAATTTCTGTATCCACTTAAGATTGAGTCGCGGATTTGCTCTTATCGAGAAGGTCTTTTGGAATGATGCCGTCCGAGTTGAATTCGTTGAAGCGTTGGAGTGCGATGCCTAATTGCGCGTGAGCGTGCGCCCGCTCACTCTCGGAGTTCTTCGTCTGCTCCGTATTGTTGTTTGATTCAAAATCCATCGACTTGATCCGATAGTTCATTCGCGCCTGATCAAGCGCCGCTCTTAAGATCAATTCTACCCGGCCCCGGTCTTGCATGGACCAAATCGTACCATAGAGCACAAACGAAATCAGCCTTTGTTGTACTACAAGTCCCGGTTGCTTCATGCGAACCCAAATGGCCATAATCATATACATATGTTTTTTCGTCGCGAAAAGCCTAGGCAGTTGACGTTTCAGGATTACCTGACTAAGGCTGAGAAACAGCACTTCGTGACCGAGAAGACCATTGCGGGACATGCCAAAGTGAGTCGCGGTGGTGTGGCCGCCATTCTTGAAGACGTCCCCGGCCAACATCCAAAGGTGGCAGAGCGAGCCGGACTGGAAATGGGTCCGGAGATAGCTTCACTTGTGGATGGTGGATTCCAGAAGTTTTTTCAAACGCCCTCGGGAAAGCGGAAGCCGGCGCAGGCAACGGAATTGAAAGCCGTGCATGAGTTCCAAGAAGATCTCCGGGAGGCGTTGGGGATTCCTAGCCTCTACAATGAGTCCCTAGGTACGGTCTCAAATCTCTATCTGTATGACCGAGTTGACGACCGGGATGCCGGAATTACGCATCCGTGGACCGTGAAAACGGAGCTGTAAAGGCGGCGTTCAGGGCTTAGCGTTATTGGATTTCATTGGCGCGCCCTGCTTGCGCACTTCTTCGAAATACTGCTGAATATAGGGTTGCAAAGTGACTGGGACTTCGTCGCGGCTGATATCTCCCGAGGTTTGGCTGTGTTGGGCTTGTCGCTGCGAGTACGGCGTGCGCAGTTGCTGCGAGCTCGACTGTACTTCGATGGTTATGTCGCCGGTGACGTTAGCTGATCGCTTGCCGATGATCTGGCTCAGCTTGCCCATGGCGGCGAGTTGTTCGGCCGCCTTCAAATCCTTGAGCCCGTCCTGCTTCCCCGCCCCGCTGCCCGGTTGCGACGCGGGCTGCGAATCGGCACTCTTGCCCGCACCCTTTCCAGTGGCATTTTGGGCGTCTTCGGAATTCCCTTGTTGTTCGCCATCCTGTGCGTCCTGCGTTTGCTGTCCGGGAGATTGCTGGCCCTTGCCCGCCGCGGCGTTCTTCTCGGCACTTTGGGTCTGAGCCCCGGCAGGCTTGCCTTGAGAAGTGCTGGGTTTCTGGCCGGCGCCGTTCGGCTGAGGTTTAGCCTTCGATAACATATTTGCCATGGCATCGCGAAGCTTCGACATCAGGCTTGAACTGTCGCTGGCATTGCCCGGTTTGGTGGCCGCCTGTTCGCCCTGTTGCGGGCCTTCGCGGCTGCCTGTTGGACTATCGGCCGGAGTCTTGCCGGTGGATGCCGAGTCGCCCTTTTCGCCCGATTCCTGGCCGCCGCTTTCGGCCTTGCCTTTTTCAGAACCGTCGCCTTTGGGGTCCCTTCCTTTGGCGGAAAGCGATTGACTCCTATCGAGCTCCGTGTTGGGAACTCCCACGGAATAGAGAGCGGAACTGGGGGCCGCATCGAGCGCGCCGGCTTTCTGGTCCTGCGCTTCGGGAAGAGTGATGCCGAGTTTGCTCAGAAAATCTTCCGCGCGTTTTGCCGCACCCCGCCGCTTCTGGACGGATTTAGGCGTCGTGGCGTCCTTCGAACTCATGCCAAACGTGTCCAGTAACACGCGAGAAAGCGGAGGCTGAAGGTCAAGACGATGCTCAATCCCGTATCGCAGGGCAAATAGGCTGGATGCGACGAGTCCCAGACCGGCCATGGCGTAAAGAGCACGCGGCGGGGTGAACGGGACGGCATCGGCGAGGGGCAGGCGCGCCGCGGCATTTTCCGCTTGAAGCAATTGCGCCATGTGGGTCGGATTGGCGTCCGGCAAATCGGCAAAATGGACTGCGGTGGAGAGAACATCTTGTAAGCTCGCACGCCGATCGACGGCGATGGCCACTTGATAGAGCGAGGGGAAACGAGTCGCCACCCGATAGCTGCCGCCCGCTAGCGCGATTATGCCCAGTACCACCGGCATTCGCCAGTTGAGAATTTGCGTGCCGAAGACGAGAAGCAGCACCAGTCCGCCCATCATGATGGAAGCTGCCAAGGCAAACTGCGCCATCATTTCGTTCCACACCACGCGTCGGCGCGCTTCCTTGATGTAGTGGAAAATCATTAGGCTTCTGGTGCAAAATCTCACAGCTCTGGGATGAAGGCGAGACAGGTTGCTTCGGTGCTTATATGATTGTAAGAGATGAATCGCTCCGCATGGCCAAACTTTTGAATATTCTAATTGTCGATGATGAAAGCGGATCGCGCACTGGTCTGGCTGGCATGGTGAAGGCCTGGGGCATGAATGCCGAGACCGCGTGCAACGGGGAAGAAGCGCTTGAGAAGCTGGAGCACTACCCCGCAGACGTGGTCGTAACGGACCTGAACATGCCGCGTATGGACGGTTACGAGCTGCTTCGCAACCTGCGCGACCGCGGGGATATGCCGCCGACCATCGTAGTCACCGGTTTTGGCAGCGTCGAGACCGGCATCCGCGCGGTGCATGAGATGGGCGCGTACTGGTTCGTCGAGAAACCCGTTCAGCCGGCGATGATGCAGGCGCTGCTGCGGCGCGCGGCTGTTCACAACGTGCTCGGACGCGAAAAACGGACGCTTGAGCGGCAGCTCTCCTATAAGGGATCTTTGGGCGAGATGGTGGGAAATTCCGCGCGCATGCAGGAGATTTTTGCACTGCTGCAGCAAGCGGGGCCCAGCAAGGCGTGTGTGCTAATTTCGGGCGAGAGCGGAACCGGCAAGGAGTTAGTCGCGCGGACTTTGCACATGTTGAGCCCGCGTCACAATGGACCATTTGTCGCGATCAACTGCGCCGCGCTGCCGGAAACGCTGATCGAAAGCGAACTGTTCGGGCATGAGAAGGGATCTTTCACCGGCGCTTCGGAGCGGCGAGCTGGGTGTTTCGAGGTGGCGCAGCACGGAACGCTGCTGCTGGATGAGATCGGTGAAATGCCCGCGCTGACGCAGGCGAAACTGTTGCGGATTCTGGAAGATTCCAAAGTCCGAAGGCTGGGAGGGAAAACCGAGTTCGAAGTCGATGTGCGAGTCGTTGCGGCCACGAATAAGGTACCGGACGACGCCGTGCGAGGCGGGAGTCTTCGCGAAGATTTGTACTACCGGCTGAACGTATTTCACATTCACTTGCCGCCCCTTCGGGATCGCAAAGACGACATTGTGGCGATCTGCGAGTCGCTGATATCAGACTTAAACAAGAAGCACGACACGCGCGTGAGCGATCTTTCGCCGCAAGTGGTCGAGGCGTTTCAGCGGCACAGTTGGCCGGGAAATATTCGCGAACTTCGAAACGCCCTGGAGCGCGCGGTAATCATTACGGGTGAGGGAACGGTGCCGATATCGGCACTTCCAGTTAATTTTCAAACCAGGCCCGCCCCTCTGTTGGCGGTTGGAGTGGCAGCGGGTTCAGAATCGCCGATGCCGAGTTCAGGGGGTGCGCCAGAAAGTTTGAACGTCCCCATTGGAACGACTGTAGAAGAAGCTGAAAAAGGGCTGATTCTCAGGACGCTGGAGCATACGAAGAATAATAAAACCCGTGCGGCGGAAATTTTGGGTATCAGTCTCAAGACGCTGCACAACAAGCTGAAAGAGTACGGCAAGGACGCTGCTTAGCGTTTCAGAACGACCACAGTAAACTTGTGTATCCTGTGTTGGCCCGGTAGTTTTGGTCGAAATTGAATAGATGAAAATATTCGTGGTATCGATAGAATTGGTATCCGGCATTCCATCGAAGCTTCTCGTTAATTCGAACTGACAGCCGCGCTAGTGGCGTTCCAAAACTCAGCGGGAAAGTCTGGACACCGGTAAGCACGTTTTGAATCGGGTTCGGTGACTGGCTCGCCGTGGCACGGCCATCGCCGGTGTCGCGAGTCAGGCTGAATCCTAAATACAAGTCGGCGAGTTTGCCAAGTGCAAAGCGAGCGCCAAGGTGTGTCGAATGTATATTGCTGAGGTAGAGCGATTGTTGATTGCCGACTAAATTAGCGCGACCGAACCCGGCGAAAAACGCGATGCCCCCAAGCGTGTCGAGATGCAGCCGCGAGTAAGCGGCGTCAAAAGAAAACCATCCGTTGGGCGCCCAGGACGCGTCGGCAAAGTAGTTTCGCGCGCATGAGCCAAACGCCGTGAGCGAAATCGAATTGTTGTTGTAGCGCTGCTGATAGCCCGTCGACAACTGAAGCTTCGAAACGCGATATTGCACCCGGGTTGATAACGCGTGGTAATTGCGTTCGGCAATTGGCGTAAATGGCTGGTCGTTGCGGCCAACCTCCCCCTCCAGATGAACGCGAAGCGGCTTGACGGGGTTCCAGTTCACTCCCGCAACGCCGGAGTGGAGATGGTTCGTCTGGCTTGCCAGGGGCAGGCCGGCAAATTCGATCGAGCGAATCAGCCGCGTGGAATAGTGGTAACCCGCGAACAGACTCAGGCCGCGAGACAGCCGCAACTGCGCATCGGTGGAATTAGTAATCAGCCGAATGCCGAGAAACTGAAAATTGATGAAGTGTCGAGTTTGCGTGAAGTTGTCAAACTGCTGGAACGAGGAGTTACCGTCAATCCTAGTGTTGTGAAACGACGTGTTATTGGTGATGGTGAGCTTGTCCGTCGCGAGGACTGAAAACGCAAGATCGCCAGTAACGACGGGCCGCCGCGCATCCCCAAAGACCAGCGTTTGCCGGTTGTCCGCCACACCCAGACGCGTGATGCCGAAGGCAGTTTCATCCTGGATGAAATTGCGGCGTCCGCCGGAGTAAGTGAAACGTCCATTGACGGCGAGGTAGCGGCGACCGGTATATAGATTGACGAGCCAGCTGGGAGTTTCGCCGTGATAAGGCTCGGAGCGATGGAATTGGGTCAGCACGGTGAGATCATTTGGATTGTTGCCGGATTCCGCGCCGTTGATGCTGACGGGCGTGTCCTCTTTGAAAAACTCCCATCGTCGCAGAACCGTGAGCTTGAAGTGGTGCAACTCCACATCGGCCCCGACGCGGTACTCGTTGAACTCGCGGCGGACATTTGTGAACAGAGGAAACTCGTCACTGCGGTCATCAAATAGCTGGATGGTGGAAAGCGCTGGGCCGGTTTCGGTGTTACGGCTGTAACCCGCGCGCAGGCGGACTTTGCTTTGAGGAAACAAAGTGAGGTCGTGATCCTGCCACCGGCGGCGAGTGTCCATAAGGTGCTGTCCGGCGGCGATGGTCAGCCCTGGATTGTAGAATTCATTCAAACGCCAGAGCAGATCGTAACGGTAGAGGCGATTCTTCTGGACGCGAAGTACGGCGGATTGATAAGGGTCATTGCCGAGGCCGAGGGTAGTGAGAACAATTTCATCGAAGATGCGGCCCTTGCCATCGCGCGAGTTAACGGTGAGACTGCTCGCTAAAAGCCGCACGCCGTTGCCGTAGTTGACGTCGCTTCGATATTTTCCAAGGTCGCCGCCAATCAGGCTATAGCGGTAGCCAAATTCGAAGGAATTCACGACGTTGTAGTCACCCATATTTTCGCCGCGACGGGGGCCGACGTCGGCGGAAGTAGGCGCGACCACTTGTTGCGCCATCGCGCTAGAAAGTGAGACACAAATTAAGATAAGCGCGCGCATCGCTATCTCAGAAAGTACTGATTGCTGTTCGAGCCATGAATGCGGACATGGCAGACGGTGCAGCGCTGGTAGCGGGGATCGAGAAGGTTATGGCTGGGCGTCTGCAGCGGGACGCCGTCATTCCGCCGCCCAAAAGTTCCGGCGCCGTTATGGCATTCCAGGCACAGCGTAAACACTACGGGACGCCGCAGCAGCCGGGCGTTCGGGGAGCCATGCGCGCTGTGACAGGTTTCGCAGCCATCGACGCGCACCGAGGCATGCTCAAACGTGAACGGACCGCGCTTGTCGGAGTGGCAGCCCAGGCACGGCTCTTCATTATTGAGCGCTTGATTTACCATTGGCCTTGATCCCATTCGCCAGGTGGCGGCGAACGTTCCGTGGGGGTTATGGCAGTCGGTGCACTGGATGGTGCCCTCATTCACCCGGTGCTTGGAAGGCATTTCGAATTGGGCTCGCACCGTAGTGTGGCAGGTATAACAGAGGTCTCGTTGCACCTTGGCAAGTAAGAATTTCGGGACGGCTGATTTGTGGATCGAGTGGCACGAAGTGCAGACTACGTCGGCTTCGGTGTGAGAAGACCGGCGGATGTTCGCGCGGGGCATGTCGCGCGAGTGGCAAGTGAGGCAGGCATTAAGAACCTGCGGCGGGGACATCAGCGAATAAGCCCGGATGAGCGTCTTGTTCCCATGTGACTCCACATGCGCGCCACCCGGCCCGTGACAGCCTTCGCATCCGGCGCTATTTTTGTAATGCGGATTCTTGTAGAAATTGAGGGAGACATCGGGATGGCAGGTCTTACACACCGTGTTTCCGACGAATTTGGGTGGCGCTTTATCGGGCGCTGGTGATTGTGCGCTCGCAAGCGAGGTCACAACCACCAGCATCAGGCTTAACCGAATTGCCGGATTCATTTTTAGTCCGAACCCGATTTTACGTCAACGCGTTTGCGCTACTTCACAATGACCGTCGCCTTCATATTGGGGTGAATGGAGCAGTGATACGTGTAGGTTCCCGGGGTATTTAGCGTTTGGGTGAATTTCGCGCTTGTATCTAACCCATCGGAGGCGAACTTGTTGGTATCCTCCACGACGGTGTGCTGCACACCATCTCGATTGGTCCACGTGATCGACGAGCCAGCAGTTATGGTGACTGGTGTCGGCACGAACGAGAAATTTATGATGTCCACGGCGGTAGCCGCTGGAGGCGCCGAAGGTGACACTACGGACAGGAACGCGTTCGCCTGCGAAGTACCCCCCGGGAGTTGCGCCACAACCGCTGCATCAACCGGAATAGCGCCGTTGGTGGGCACCGCGGGCACAATCGCGTTGATTTGATAGAGACCGGTTCCACTAAGTCCGGCGAAGGTGATGGTTGCAGGCAGCCCGCCGATAGTCAAGGTCGGGGGCGTCGCCAAGGGCAAAGGCGTGCTGATAATCTGCCCGTTAGGCGTCCCAGGAGTGGTCGCGCCGAACCCGTTGCCGTAGAGGACAACCGTTTCGCCTGGGAGCACGGGCGTGGTGGTTGCGCCTGGAATTAAGCTGGGAGGCCCGGTTAGCGAAAAGCCGTCGGAATGCGTGGCGGCAATATACTTGTTGCCCGGAAACATGAAGAAGGAGGGTGCCGTGGTCTGAAATGTGGCCGCTACCGAGGTGCTGGTCAAACCGTTATTCGTGGTCACAACCTGCACCGGGCCCGCGGGCAAGTCGGCTGGAACCAGAAAGTTGATTTGCGCGGGACTGACATAGCTGACGTACGCGGGTTGGCCATTCAGAGAGACAGCGACGCCGGTAAGCTGTGTTGGCAATTGACCATTAACGAAGTCGCTCCCCTGCCAGGCGTGAGTAGAGGCAGACAGGCCTTGGCCGAAAACGGAAGCCCACGTATTTGCCGCCAGGACGCTGGAAGAACTGGCCGCATTAATCAAGCTGCTGATCGTGAAGAATGGCGCGGCTTGAATACTGCCGAACAGCCCGTGGCTTTCCAGCGGCTCTCCATTCGGTCCGGGTGAGCCGGCAGTGAAATAGAGAGTGCCCGCATCGCCGCCGCGGCCGCCGTTGCCAAAGAGCAGCGCCCAGATTCCGCGAACTACTATCGGCTTTCCAGTTGTATCGTTCAAAGTGCCAATCAACTGCCCGGTGGTTGGGTTGAAGGCGTGAATCATGCCGTCGCCGAAATTGCTGACCAGCAGATCGCCCGCGAAATCGCCAAAGTTAGCCGGCGCAATGGCCATTCCCCAGGGCGAATTCAGAGGCCCTGCTGCAATCAGATGGGTGACAAGGGTGCCCGACGCGTCAAACACCGTGACATACCCATTGCCCGCACCGCCAACATCATAGTGCTTAGCGCTATCCTGCTTGCCGTACGTTACGTAAAACTTCCCGCCTATGTTCTCGATATTAAATGGCGCAAATCCAGCGGGAACCGTAGGGTCGGCGAATGCGCCAGAGGCCAATGCCACGGGTTTAAAATTCGCGTCGAAAATTTCAATGGTGCCCGCATGAAAATTAGCGACGTAGATTTGCGGAGCCCCTGTAGGGCCCCCTAGCGCACAGCCTTTGTACACAGAGCCTGAAGCCGAGTTATCCACTACAATTTTGGCATGCGTCCGATCCACCGTCGCATTCCAGCCGGAAATGGTGCCATCTTCGGTGCAGAAGATGAAAACCGAGGGGTTGCCGGTCGTTACCGCAAAAGAAGTGCTTCCGTTGTAGATCACACCTGTAACCGCACCTGGCGTTGCCCCGGCGGGAGGGGGAACTGCCACAACGAGCGGGATTGGCGCACCGGAACCTGAATAAAGCGTCGACGTGCCGGAGTGATTGTTTCCTAGCCAAAACGGGCCAGTGGCACTTTCGGCAATGCCCCACGGATTTACTAGATTCGGATCCACGTAGTCCGCCGTGTTGGGAAGGTCGGAAACTAAGTTGTGCACTAGATAGCTATTGGCGGCTCCTAGCGAGCCGGCAAGGGCCATGCACAGAACTCCGACGCGAAGACACGCCCGCGGTTGGAGGCGGGAAAATCGGCGCGGAGTTTTGAAAGATGTGGGAACGTTTCGTGTTTGCATACCTGCTATTAACCTTATCTGCGTGCAAGTCGGCAAGCGTGCAAAATTTGTAAAAATCTTGTAAAACAGTGACAGCTCTAAAAACTAAACGTGGCGCAGTAGCAGATCGTTCGAGTATAGACTGTCCACGTTCTTGGCCGTCACTAGTTGATGATTGGTGAACACCGCCGGAGGCGTCGCTCGAAACGTGAGTATATCGAGGGCCAGTTTCAACACACGCTCCCCGTACTTCTCAGGAAAGTAGGCAACCGAACCGATTAGACGCGACGGACGCCGAAGCTCATCCCGAGCCTCGGCCGATGCGTTCTGACCCATGGCCGCGCAACCCTCCGCTCGGCCAACCTCCTCAAAGGCGCGCAATGCGCCAAGAACGGTGGGGTCGTTAATTCCGCCGATCAGCGTTCTCTTTGCAGCCGTTTGACGGAGGTGTTTGCGCACTATCTTCCAGCTCGATTGGAACCGACCGTCGCCGTCCAGATAACTCACCGGGCACGAATCCAGATTCGGCAGGATCTCATGAATACCGGCCAACATTGCGGTGAGGCGGGTGCGGGGCACATTTCCCGCGCGCGCCGAGGCCCAAAGCTTCAGGCGGGTCTTTTTTTTTGCGACGGAGGAAAATATAGCTGTGGCACGAATCTTCGTATTGTTGTTTTTTACATGGGGCGCTGGGCTGTCTCAAACCCCAGCGCAACAACAGGCTTTCGAACAAGGCGAAAAAGCTCTCGCGGAAGGCCGTTATGCCGATGCCGAAACCGCATACCAAACGCTGAAGCAGTCGAGCCCCGGCATGGCCGAGGTTCATGCGCGCCTGGGTCTGATTTACTTCCAGCAGAAGAAATTCGTGCAGGCCGTGCCAGAGCTGCGACAGGCAATGAAACTGAAACCAACACTGCCGAACACGGATATTCTGTTGGCCATGTCGTTATCGGAATTGGATCATTTCAGTGAAGCGCTACCCGGCTTGGAAAAGGGGTTCCGAAAGTCCTCCGATCCAGTATTAAAGCGGATGAGCGGGCTCGAGCTCGAGCGCGCCTACACCGGTCTGCGGAGAGACACGAAAGCCGTGGAAGTGGCGATGGATCTCGCCAAAGCTTATCCCGACGATCCAGAGGTTTTGTATCACGGGGCCAAACTATTCGGTAATTTCGCGTATCTCAACTTGAAGCGATTGGGAGAGGTTGCGCCGGAGTCGGTCTGGCGGCACTTAGCCGCTGGAGAAGCTAACGAGAGCCAGGGCGACTACGACATTGCGATTATGGAGTATAAAGCGGTGCTAACGAGTGATCCATCCCGAGCGGGAATCCACTACCGGCTCGGTAAATCGCTTCTGGCACGTGCGGCCAAACTGAGTGAGCGCGCGGAGGGTGCTCAGGAGGCGGCGCGCGAATTCGAACAGGAACTACTCCTTGATGCTACCAATGCCAATGCCGCTTACGAACTTGGCGAGATCAATCGTAAGTCGGAGCAGTTCGCTAAAGCGCGCGGTTACTTTGAGGCTGCGGTGAAGTATGACGCCAAGTTTGAAGAGGCCGAGATCGGATTGGGCCGAACCCTGCTGTTGCTCGAAAAGCCGGATTTGGCGCTACCACACCTGAGAAATGCGGTTTCGCTGAACCCGAATAACGAGGTAACTTATTATCAACTTTCGCAGGTTTATCGCGCGATGGGCAATGCCGACGAGCAGCGGAAGGCACTCGGTGAGTTTCAGCGGCTGCGCAATCGAAAAACGAACCAACCGCCGGCCCGTGAAGTGACCCCGCAAGAAATCGATCCGGGAGCGCACTGATCGCGTTCGCGGTACACAACGTCGGCACACACCGTCGAGACGCGTTGACACCTAGAGGCAATTCTCATAACCTCTACTTGTGCCTGTATACGCTGATAATTCATTGAGCATTGGAAAAACGCCGTTGGTACGCCTAAACCGGGTGACTGGGGGCGCGGAGGCTACGGTCCTGGCCAAGATTGAAGGGCGCAATCCGGCTTATTCGGTGAAGTGCCGGATTGGCGCTTCGATGATTTGGGATGCGGAGAAGCGCGGGGTGCTGGGGCCGGGCAAGGAGATCATCGAGCCGACTAGCGGGAACACCGGAATCGCGCTGGCTTTCGTGGCGGCGGCACGCGGTTATCCGATCACGCTCACGATGCCCGAGACCATGTCGATGGAGCGCCGCAAGGTGCTGAAGACATTTGGGGCGAAGCTGATTCTGACCGAAGGCGCGAAAGGGATGAACGGATCGATCGCGGCGGCGGAGAAGATGGTGATGGAAGATCAGGATCGCTATGTGCTCCTGCAGCAGTTCAAGAATCCGGCGAACCCGGAACTTCACTTCAAAACAACCGGGCCGGAAATTTGGGATGACACGGACGGCGGGGTGGATGTCCTCGTATGCGGGGTAGGCACGGGCGGAACCATTACCGGCATTTCGCGCTATATCAAGCAAGCGAAAGGGAAGGCCATTGTGAGCGTTGCGGTGGAGCCGACAAACAGTCCTGTGATCACCCAGACAATGCATCACGACGCCGTGAAGCCGGGACCACACAAGATTCAGGGCATTGGGGCGGGTTTTGTTCCTGACAATCTGGACCTTTCGATGGTGGATCGGGTGGAACAGGTGAGCAACGAGGAATCGATCGAGATGGCGAGGCGGCTGGCGCGCGAAGAAGGAATACTTTGCGGAATTTCCTGCGGGGCCGCTGCGGCGGTGGCCGTACGGCTGGCCAACGAACCGGAGATGTCAGGGAAAACGATAGTCGTTATCTTGCCTGACTCCGGCGAACGCTATTTGAGCAGCGCGCTGTTTGAGGGAATGTTCGATTAGCTGAAAGAATTTTCAGAAATGGGCGTAACCTTCTGGATTCGAGGGTGCGTCTTATCTGCACAATCCCCGTTACGACAGCGGGCGCGATCACCCCCTATCACCCAAATCGCGCCCGCATTTCTTTTCCCGATAAAAATGAAATCAATATTTCAGTCGATGTAATCGTAAGCAATCAACGTCAGGAATTCGGGGAACTCCTCGGCGGTCATCATCTCTTCGAATAGCTTGGCGGCTAAGTCGAACTTGCCGGAGTGATCGTGCCGCGCGACTTCCTGGGCGATGGTTTGCGCGATCAGCGCGGCATCGACCTTGCGGCCGTCGGTGAGCTTAGCGCCATGGCGCGCCCACTGCCAGACTTGCGCGCGGGAAATTTCGGCGGTGGCGGCATCTTCCATCAGGTTATAGATCGGCACCGCGCCGCTGCCCCGCAGCCAGGCTTCCAGATACTGAATGCCGACGTCGACATTGAGGCGCAGGCCCGCTTCCGTGATTTCACCATCGGGGGCTTGCAGCAGATCTTCGGCGGTGACGCGCACTTCCGCACGCATCACGCCGAGCTGATTCGGGCCGGGCATGTGCTCGTCAAACACCTGTTTCGCGACGGCGACCAGCGCGGGATGCGCCACCCACGTGCCGTCATGACCCGCACGCACTTCGCGGAGCTTATCCGTACGCACTTTTTCGAGCGCGCGATCATTCGCTTCGGGATCGTTCTTGATCGGGATCTGCGCGGCCATTCCGCCCATGGCATGGATGCCGCGCTTGTGACAGGTCTGGATCAGAAGATCGACGTACGACTTCAGGAAGTGCCGCTCCATGGTGACTAGCGCGCGATTCGGCAGCATGGAATCGGGGCGGTTCCGCAGCTTCTTGATGTAACTGAAAATGTAATCCCAGCGCCCGCAGTTGAGGCCGGCGGAGTGGTCGCGCAACTCGTAGAGAATTTCGTCCATCTCGAACGAGCCGAGAATGGTTTCGATCAGGACCGTGGCGCGGATGGAGCCTTGCGGGATCCCGCAATAATCCTGCGCGAAGACGAACACTTCGTTCCACAAACGCGCTTCGAGATGGCTTTCCAACTTCGGGAGATAGAAGTAAGGGCCGGAGGCGGAATCGAGCAGGGCTTTGGCGTTGTGGAAGAAGTAGAGTCCGAAATCGAAGAGGGATGCGGAGATGGGCCGCCCGTCAACCAGGTGATGCTTTTCGACTAAGTGCCAGCCGCGCGGACGGACCATTAACGTTGCCGGGTGGTCGTTGAGCCGATAACTCTTGCCTTCGGAACCGGTAAACGCGATCGTGCGGCGGATGGCGTCGCGGAGATTGATCTGACCATCAATGCTGTTGGACCAAGTGGGGGAGTTGGCGTCTTCAAAATCGGCCATGAAGACGTTGGCGCCGCAGTTGAGGGCGTTGATGATCATCTTGCGGTCGACCGGGCCGGTGATTTCGACGCGACGGTCGTTGAGGTCCAGCGGGATGGGGGCGACCTTCCAATCGGAGTTGCGGATGTGGGCGGTCTCGGGAAGGAAGTGGGGGAGAATGCCGGAATCGATTTGGAGCTGGCGGGCTTTGCGGCGATCAAGAAACTGGCGTCGGGAAAGCTCAAAGCGCCGGGCAAGCTCCTCCAGGAACGCCAGCGCGGGCGGGGTCAGAATTTCCGCGTCAGACACTAGTTGCGGCCGCACATCCCAGGGCTGCTGCACATACCACTGGGGCAGCTCGGCATCTCCTGCGCCGAAGAGCTTCCGTTGCCGGCGCGCGCGGCGAAAGTTGAATATTCCTGGCTGAGGTGCTTCTCACCGCAGGAGGGGCAACCCAGGGCGGCGGCGTCTTCGGTGCGGCGCACCAGCTTCTCAAATTTCGACCCGCAGGACTCGCACTTATATTCGTAAATTGGCATTCGATTACTCCAGACTGATAGTACAGATTCTATCAATGATGGCGCGGATATCGGAAGCGGGGCCGTTGAAGTTATTTACCAGGATGGAGAAGGCGAGCAGGCGTCCATCGCGGCGTTCGATGTATCCGGAGAGGGTTGCGACGTGGGTAAGGCTGCCGGTTTTAGCGCGGATATGGCCTTTGGAAATGCGGGCGGCGAAGCGGGAGCTGAGGGTGCCATCGACGCCGGAAATGGGGAGGAGAGACAGCCAGTTCTCGCGCTGCGGCGAGGCAGCCATATAGCGCAAGAGGGTGGTGACGGCGTGGGGCGTGACCATGTCGAGGCGGGACAAGCCGGAACCATCGGTGAAGGTGTATTGATTGTCGGGAACGCCAGCCTCAGTAAGGAAGTCGTGGAGGGGTTCGGCGTTGTCCGGGGAGGCGAGTCGAAGGATCATTTCAGCATGGAGATTCTGGCTGACTTTGTCGATGACGCGGAGGTCTTCGAGCAGCGGGGGTGATACGCGGGTGGCGATCGGCGGCGCGTTCTTCTTCAACCTGTAGGGGGGCGAACCAGGCAGGCGATGGCGCGCACGGGCTTCGCCTTTGACAGAGATGCCACGGCGGACAAGGGAACCGCGAAGGGCCAGGGCGGCGTAGCGCGCGGGATCGTCGACGGCGAGCGTGAACGTTTGGCCGGGATCGCCGCGCGGAATGGTGCCCCAGACGCGGGCTCGTGTGGATCCGGGGAGCCGTTCGAAATGGAGATCGCGCTCTACGCGGCTATCGGTGAGGACTTCGTTGGAAAGGTCGAAGACGGGGATGGCGGGGTTCCATTTTACGACGGCGGGATCGGCTTCTTCGACGCCGCCCGTGATGAGGAGGTCGATCTCGTTGTCGTTGAGGGCGAGGGCGCTGACGGGGGCGGCATCATCGAGCGCGGAATCGTCAATTTGCCAGCCTTCAGGGAAGGGCTGGTAGGGGAAGGCGGTGTCGTCGCCGATGACGTCGCCGGGGACTTCGCGCAGGCCAGAGGCTTGGATTTGCGAGGCGAGATCTTCGATGGCGGCGAGCGGGTCGCCGGGGGGAGAGCCAACGCGGTAGGGGATTTCGCGGCCGGAGAGGTTGGGGTCGCCGGCACCACGAATGACAAGGTTGCCAGCTTCGACGGTGACTTGGGTGCGGACGCGGAAGTCGGGGCCGAGGCGGATGAGTCCCAGAGCGGTGGTGAAGAGCTTCGCGTTGGACGCGGGGACGAAGAAGTGGTCGGCATTGGAGGCGTAGAGGACGCGGCCGGTTTCGGCATCGGCGATCTCAATGCCCCAGAAGGCCGTGCGGGGGACGGGTGACGAGGCGATAGCGGCGCGGATTCGCGAGGCCAAACGGGTGGGGGCGGGGGCGGCCGCCTGCATCGCCATTAGAAAAAGCGGGAGAATCATCCGGTGACCTTTTGTTCGAGCCAGAGTAAAAGAAGAAGCGCGAAGACCATCACGGTGCCAAGAAGCGGGAGCGTCATTACGATTCCGATTCCCCATTGGGCGGCAAAGAACCCCAGAATCCCTGGAGCGAGGAGGCCGCCGACCAGAGCGAACGAGAAAATTCCGTTGAAGAAACCGGGGTGGTAGTAGGGGAACCGGCTGCCGATTTTTTCGGCGACAAGCGGGTAGATGGCCGCGAAGCCGCCGCCCACCAGCAAGATGCCGATCGATGCGCCGAAGGCTTTATTCGTGAGTAACAGGATGACGCAGCCGAGGATGGCGGCCCCCGAACTGGCGAGCAACAGTTTCGCGCGGCCTGAGCGCGGCAGTAGGGACAGGACGATCAGCCGGCCGATCAGGAGTGCCAACCAGAAAAGCGCGAGGAGGAGCAGCGCGTCTTCCGGACTGATGCCGATTTGGTGGACAAGATAGATGGGGAGCCATCCGGCAATAGACCATTCGTTGCCGAACTGGAAGAAGAGCAGCAGCGCGAAGAGGATGGCGCCGGGGCTGCGAAAATCATCGAGTGCCTGCCGGAAAGTAGGTTCGGGTAGGGGCAATGCGGGGAACGGTTGGCGGGAATAGAGGAAAGCGAAACCGGCGGGTATTGCGGCCAGGAAAAGCAAAATGGCCGTGAGGCTCCAAGTGTAGAAAGTTTGAGCGATCAAAAGAGCCGAAGCGAGGCAGCCGATACCAAAGAAGATGCCACCAAGGGTGATGGTTGCCGCGCGGTCATGTTCGAAACCGGGGGCGATGGCGCGGAAAAGACCGGTATTTAGGAGTCCAGCTGCGCCTCCGACCAGGAATAGGCCAGCCATGCGCCAACCGCTAACGTTAATGGCGGGGAGAAGTGCAAGATAAAGAAGTGCGGCAGTGGCCAGCGCGCAACCGAAGGTGAGGATGCGGTGGATGAGAGTGTTGGCTGCAAGACGGCGGGCCGCTTCGGCGAACAGAATCATGCCCGCGGTCACGGAAATGAAATACGCGCCGACGGTGAAGTAGTCGGCGGAGATATGGTATCCCCAGGAGGGAAGCAAGGCACCGAGAAGGCCAAAAAGATAGCCGGAAACGAGGAACCCGGCTAGTGCCCGGGCGAGCAGCGGGACGGCGAAAAGGCTGCGAAGGTCTACCACGCGGTTATCATAGCGGGAACAAGCGGCCCAGGTGAATGGTGCATCTTGTGGTTTCTCCGCGAAGCGCGACTCTATGTAGTGGGACGGATGAAAAATCTTGGGTGTGGGTCTTGACAAAACTGCTACTCGGGCGTATTTTGAAATCATCACTGAAGAAGGAGGTGGTCCAGAATAATGATAAATGGTTGTAGACCCGACGAGGTGGCCGACCGCTAGGTCGACTGTTCTAACGTTGCCGATTCCGTTCTTCAGTAGACGGAGTCATGTTCCTGCGGACCGGTCGCTTCGTCGAGTTGAAGCAGTACCCTGCCTCAGGTTTTACCAGTAGGCTACTTACCCCCGCGCGCTTGTGAGAGCTCGCGGGGGTTTGTTCGTTGTTGTATACTTTAAGTTTCCGAAAGGCAATCTGCAAAATGAAACCTGGAATTCACCCTGCTTATAACGAGCTCAACGTGAAGTGCGCTTGTGGGCATACTTTTGTGACGCGGTCGACCCACAAGGGCGCTATCCGCGTTGAAATTTGTTCGAGCTGCCACCCGTTCTTCACCGGGAAACAGAAACTCATCGATACTGCGGGCCGCGTAGATAAGTTCGAAAGAAAATACGCGAAGCTGCGCGGGAATCGGCCGGTACCGACTGCTCAGTAGTTAAATGCTTTGAGGTTTTAAGAGGGGCCGGATCTTCGAGATCCGGCCCTTTTTTATTTTGGAGCAAATTTATGGGCATCTCCTCTATGCCGACCCTGTTCAGTAAACAATAAGGATTCACATGAAAGCGATTGAGTGTGGCATCCAGAGGCTTTACCACTATGAGAAATTCAACCCTGATTACTTGGCTACGACACTGAGTCGGCAAAGTATTCGTTGCTCTGATCTAAGGAATTTAAACGACCCTTGGGATTGTAAGCCATGGTTTGACGCGAACACGGTAGACGACCCGGCAAAGCGCGCGAGCCTGATTGCTTGGTTGGACGGGCTCCCGCCTGCAGTTCCGATGCTTCAACATCAAGAGGCGCAGAGGTCGTTTATGCTGCATAACGATTTAGAGTTCCTGAGACAGGTAGTGGTCGGTATGTCGGAGAATTTTAAAGAGACATCGAAGCGGTGGCGGATTTATTGCTTGACGCCGCTTCCAGACTCGACGCTCATGTGGTCGCATTACGCCGAGAACCATCGCGGCATTTGCCTTGAGTTTGCCGTGGACAACGAAATCTTCGGCAATGCACGCGAAGTCGCATATCGATCTGAATATCCGTGCTGGCTCCCACATGATCCTCCCGATGAGGGGATGATTGAAGTTCTTCTAACCAAGTCCGATGACTGGAAGTATGAGAAAGAATTCCGGATCGTTGCCCGCGCTTCTACTGTTAATGCTGAACTACCGACTTTGCCTGGCGAGCACTATCTTGCACTTCCCGCGGGCGCGCTTCGATCAGTGATTATAGGCTGTCAAGGCGATTTTGAAGCCATCAGTATTTTAGTTGCCAAAAAAGCACCCGGCTTGCCAGTGCGCCGGGCGGTACGCACTCCGAACCACTACCGTCTGAAAATTGAGCCGGCCTGAAGGCAGTGGTTCGTTTTTCAGCGATTTCTATGGCGCTTCTCACGCTCGGCGCGCATCTTTTCGTATTCGGCGCGTTGGGTGTCGTTCAGCATGGCGCGCACTTTGGAAGCTTGTTCGTCCTGAATCGCGGTCATCTGGGGCTTAAGAGCTTCGTACTCGTGACGAGTAATTTCGAGGATTGCGTCCAGTTTCTTCAACTGATCGGGAGCCAGGTTTAAGCGGGTGTGCATCTCATCCATATACTTCCGCTTGTACTGCTCAGGGGAACGCGGGCTCGAATTCGAGCTTACTGGGCTCACCATGTAAAGTCGGTGGGCGAATCCGCCGACCACGGCTCCGCTGACAAATACCAGGAGCAGATAGCCCCATGTGGAAAGGTGACTTTTTTTCATCACTTCTGCTCGAGATGAACCGGCTCGACGAACACGTCTCCACTGGGCGGCGGTTCGTCTGCGAGAGCTTCCACGTAGCTGCCGCTAAAGAAAGCCGAATTCTGCTGACTGGGTAGGATGACGAAAGCGCCGAGAATCAAACTCAGAGCGAAGGCCGTCGCGACAAAGCCCCGCGCCAACCGGTTGAAGAAGAGGCTCACCGCTTGGCGCGCGTCTATTTTGCGCCACACGTCCGGCATAAAATTGGGTCCGGGTTCCGGAACGTCGCAGGCTTCACGATAAGCTTCCAAGAGGATTTGCAGACGACGATTTGACTCGCTTTCAAACTCACGATTCATGCTTCCCTCACACACTCAACCCGAAACGCCAGCCTTCGCCGATTTGCTTGGCGCAGCTCCCACGGCCTTGATAATTCTCTGTCGGGCACGAAAGAGACGCACCTTTAGGGCGTTCTCGTTTACATGATAAATCTTTTCCATTTCTCTCAATGAAAGGCCTTCCACTTCTTTCAAGGTAAGAAGTATCCTGTCCTCTTCGGACACGTGTGAAAGAAGGTTGGCGACCGTTTCGCGAATCAGTTTGCGCTGATTCTCGTCCGAATTGGCTTTGGTACTGGCCAACGCGTCGGCCAGCATGACCTGCTGCTCGGACAAGTCCGCCATGCGGGATTCGTGGCGGCGGCGCTGCTTTCGCAGGTAGTCGTAAGCCGCGTTGACGGTTAATCGATAAAGCCATGGCTCGAAAACTTCAGCGCTGCGCAACTGGTCGAGAGAGAAGAACAAGCGCAAGAACACCTCTTGCGAAACGTCTTCCACGTCATCGGGCCGACCAATAAGACGGGAAATGATCCCCAGAATGCGCCTTCTATACGCCAGTACAACTTCGTTAAACGCCCCGGAGTCACCACTTTGCGCGCGCTGAATTAGAACGAAGTCAACCAGCATTTAAATTTGCCGGCAAACTGAAAGGCGCGCCAGCCATTATTAAGGTTACTAGGGCGTCGGGCGAACCACAGCAGTTGAATGGGCACAACGTCACATCCAAACACTTGACATCATAAGACTCATATTTTATGCTGATAGCGAACGGAGATTCAGTGACATCGCTGAATCCAACTAGATCAGAGAGGAATCTAAGAGCATATGAGCATCACACATGATCCATTTAATGGGCTTCGTCAGTTTGAAGACGCTTTGACACGCATGATGAGCGAGCCGCGCACGGGGCGTCCGTGGTCCCCTGCCGTGGATATCATCGAAACCGAAAACGAATTGGTGGTTAAGGCCGACCTCCCCGACGTTCGTCTGGAGGACATCGACGTGCAGGTTGAAAATCAGACATTGACTTTGAAAGGTCACCGGAAGTTCGAGCGGGACGGCGGCGAGAAAGGTTACCACCGGATTGAGCGGCAGTATGGTTCCTTTGTGCGGAGCTTCAGCGTCCCTTCGACGGTGGATACGGAGAAGGTCGGTGCCGACTACAAAAACGGAGTGTTGACCATTAGCCTTCCGAAGAAAGAAACTGCCAAGCCGAGGCAGGTCAAGGTTCAAGTGCAACAAACCTAAATTTGAGGACATCGAAACGGGGTGGGGACGCCGGGGTGGTCCGGCGTCCCGTTTTTGCAAGAGAGGAAAATAATGTTTCGCTTTGATAAGTTAACCCAGAAGGCGCAAGAGGCGGTGCAGCACGCGCAAGAGGTGGCGGAGAAGAGCCAAAATCAGGCAGTTCATCCGGTTCATTTGTTGATTGCCTTGGCAGGGGAGCGAGAAGGCATTGTCCGGCCCGTGCTGGAAAAGTGCGATGTTCAGCCGGACGCCATTTTAGCGGAAAGCGAGCGGCTATTGCCGTCGATCCCGAAAGTAACGGGCGGACAGAGCGGCATGATGATTTCGCCGCCGTTGAATCAAGTTTTGGAATCTGCGTTCAAGGAAGCGGAGCGGTTCAAGGATGAGTTTGTCTCAACCGAGCACCTTCTTCTCTCCATTGCGGATCAAAAGTACGATCCAGCGGGAAATCTGCTCCAGAAAGCCGGTGCCACCCACGACGCGATTTTGAAAGCGCTGGTGGCGGTGCGCGGGACGCAGCGTATAACGGATCAGAATCCGGAGTCCAAATACCAGGCGCTCGAGCGGTATGCGGTGGATTTGACCGATCAATCGCGCAAGGGGAAGCTCGACCCGGTGATTGGGCGCGACGAAGAGATCCGGCGCGTAATGCAGGTGTTGAGCCGCAGGACCAAAAACAACCCGGTGCTGATAGGTGAGCCTGGCGTGGGTAAGACCGCCATTGTGGAAGGGCTTGCGCAACGCATTGTGAATGGCGACGTTCCGGAGCAGTTGAAGAATAAGAAGCTGGTGGCGATTGACCTGGGGTCGATGGTGGCGGGGACGAAGTTTCGCGGCGAATTCGAAGACCGTTTGAAGGCGGTGTTGAAAGAGATCACCGAATCGAACGGCGAAATCATCTGCTTTATCGACGAACTGCACACGTTAGTGGGTGCGGGCGGAGCGGAAGGCGCGATCGACGCCGCGAACATGCTGAAACCCGCACTGGCTAGGGGCGATTTGCGCTGCATCGGCGCAACCACTTTGAGCGAGTATCGCAAATACGTGGAAAAGGACGCGGCGCTGGCTCGGCGTTTCCAGACCGTGATCGTGGGAGAGCCGACGGTGGATGACACCATTGCGATCCTGCGCGGGCTCAAGGAGAAATACGAGATTCATCACGGCGTGCGCATTAAGGATGCGGCGATCGTGGCGGCGGCAGTGCTTTCCAATCGTTATATTAGCGACCGGTTTCTGCCGGACAAGGCGATAGACATTATCGATGAAGCGGGTTCGGCGCTGCGCATTCAGATTGGGAGCGTACCAATAGAAATCGACAACCTCAACCGGCGGGTTTCGCACTTGGAGATCGAGCGGCAGGCGTTGAATCGGGAAAAGGACACGGCGTCGCGCGAACGGCTGCGGCATGTCGAGAACGAGTTGGAACGGTTGCGCGGAGAATCGGCCGGTTTGCGGGAGCGCTGGGATCGCGAGAAGGAAGCGATTGGGCGCGTTCGCAAACTGAAAGAGGAGCAAGAGCAGGTGCGTCTGGACGAAGAGAAGGCCACGCGCTTGGGCGAGTGGGAAACAGCGGCCAAGCTGCGTTACGGGCGACTTTCGGAAATCGAGAAGGAACTGGCCGAAGCGGACCGCGACTTGGAAACAATCAAATCCGGCTCGGCGCTTCTGAAGGAAGAGATCGACGAAGAGGACGTCGCGAAGATCGTGGCCAAGGCGACGGGAATTCCGGTGTCGCGGATGCTCGAAGGCGAAGTGCGCAAACTGATCACCATGGAGACGCGTCTGCATGAGCGCGTGGTGGGTCAGGACGAAGCGGTGCGTCTGGTGGCGAATGCGATCCGGCGCAACCGCGCGGGGTTAAGCGATCCCAACCGTCCGATTGGCAGCTTTATTTTCCTGGGTCCCACGGGTGTTGGAAAAACGGAAGTCGCGCGCGCCCTGGCGGAGTTTCTCTTCGATGACGAGAAGGCCATGGTTCGGGTCGACATGTCGGAGTACATGGAGAAGCATGCCGTGTCTCGAATGATCGGCGCGCCTCCTGGCTACGTCGGTTATGACGAAGGCGGGCAGTTAACGGAACACGTGCGGCGGAAGCCGTTCTCGGTGGTGCTCTTCGACGAGATCGAGAAGGCCCATCCGGATGTTTTCAACGCATTGCTGCAGATACTGGACGACGGGCGGCTGACCGATGGTCAGGGACGCACGGTGAACTTCAAGAACACCGTGATCATCATGACGTCGAATGTGGGTTCGGGCATCATTCACGAAACGGGTCCCATCGGATTCTCGGTGAACGCCAAGAATCACGGGCACGACCAGGTGCGGACGCGGCTGCTGGATGCGTTGAAGCAGATGTTCAAACCCGAGTTTCTGAATCGGGTGGACGACATTATCGTATTCAACGGACTATCGCGCGAACATCTTTCGCTGATTATTGAAATCCAACTGAGCCGGTTGCGCTCGATGCTGGGGGATCGCGGGCTGAAAATGGAGATCACGGAAGCGGCGAAGGAAGCTCTAATCGCCGACGGATTCGATCCGCAGTACGGAGCGCGGCCCCTGCGACGGACAATTCAAAGGTTGATCCAGGATCCGCTGGCGCTGAAGCTGCTTGAAGGCGAGTACACGCTCGGCGACACGGTGTTGGTGGACGCGGACAGCGATAAGAAGCTGACTTTCGCGAAACAGGCTGCGCCGGTTGCAGCCTGACGGCGGCACGTAAATGCACAACAGCACGAACATGCTGAAGACGGTCCTGCTGCTCGGCGCATTGAGCGCGCTCCTGATTTGGGGCGGACAGCTTATCGCTGGGCGGCAAGGCATTTATATGGGGCTGGCGTTCGCGGTGACGGCTAATTTCGCCAGCTATTTCTTTTCGGACAAGCTAGCGCTTTCGATGTCCGGCGCGCAGCCGCTGACGGCGGAGACGGACCCGCGCACTTACGCTCAGGTCGCTCCAATGGTGGAGAATTTGGCGCGGCGCATGGGACTGCCGATGCCTAAGCTGTATGTCACGCCGGAAGAATCGCCGAATGCTTTCGCGACGGGGCGAAATCCGCAGCACGCGTCGGTAGCGTTCACGAGCGGCATTTTGCGCTTGATGACTCCGCGGGAATTGGAAGGCGTGGTGGCGCATGAGATGGGGCACGTGCTGCATCGCGACATTCTGATCAGCTCGGTGGCGGCGACAATTGCGGCGGCGATTACCGGCGCGGCGCGCCTCGCGTTCTTCTTCGGCGGCCGTCGCGATGACGATGAGGGCGGAAGTCCGGTGGTCGGAATATTGATGATGATTCTGGCGCCGATTGCGGCGATGATGATACAGATGGCTATTTCACGAACGCGCGAGAACGACGCGGATGCGGCGTCGGCGCAGTTTACGGGGACACCGTATCCGCTGATATCAGCGCTGCAGAAGTTGGACACCGCATCGAAGCAGATTCCAATGGAGGCGAACCCGGCGACTTCGCATTTGTACATCATGAAGCCGCTCGGCGGAGGGCTGTTGAAGTTATTTTCGACGCATCCGAGCACGGAAGACCGCATTGCGCGATTGCAGGCGATGCGTTGACGGCGACCGTTCGCGTCAACAGAAAAGCCGCGCTGCGGGTGCAGAGCGGGCATCCGTGGATATTTCAAAGCGATATTGTGGACGCGGGCGACGCGTGCGCGGGTGACGTGGTGCGCGTGATGGACCATGCGTCTAAGCCGCTGGGCACGGCGCATTACAGCAGCACATCGCAGATCACGCTGCGATTTTTGTCGCGTCAAGCCGCCGAGGATGTGGATGGCGCGTTCTATCTGCGGCGGCTGATCGCTGCGGCGGAACTGCGCAAGCTGGTGGTGCGGGATTCCGAAGCCTATCGGCTGGTGCACGCAGAGGGCGACTTTCTTCCCGGATTGATTGTCGATCGCTACGGCGAGTATCTAGTGTTGCAGGCGCTGGATCAAGGAATGAACCGGGCTATGCCGGAGATTGTGAGCGCGCTGGTGGAGTTGTGCGCGCCTCTGGGAATTTTGGCACGGAATGATGCGGCCGTGCGGGCGCAGGAATTTCTTCCACGCGAAGTCTCGGTGTTGCACGGCGAGATTCCGGAGTCCATTCACGTGAAGATGAACGGCTTGAAACTGCACGCGGATTTGGCGCACGGGCAGAAGACGGGCATTTATCTGGATCAGCGCGAAAACTACGCCGCTGCGGCGCGGCTGGCGCGAGGGCAGGCTCTCGACTGTTTTACATCGACAGGCGGATTCGCGCTGCACTTGGCGGCGCGTTGCGAGCGCGTGGAAGCGGTGGATAGCAGCGTGAGCGCGCTCGCGATGGCGCGCCGCAATGCCGAGGCGAACGGAATCGGCAACATGGAGTTTAGAGAAGCCGACGTGTTCGAACTGCTGTCGAGCTATGCGTCGGCGCGGCGGCAATTCGATACGGTGATTCTGGATCCGCCGGCATTCGCCAAATCGCGTAAGCAAATCGAAGGCGCGGTGCGCGGATATAAGGACATCAATCTGCGGGCGATGCGGCTCTTGCGTCCAGGCGGATTGCTGGTGACGTGTTCCTGCTCGCATCATGTGTCCGAGGGACAATTCCTGGAGCTGGTGGCGGAGGCGTCGCTCGATGCCGGGCGAACGGTACGGGTGTTGGAGCGGCGGATGCAGGCGCAGGATCATCCGGTGCTGTTGACGGTCCCTGAGACGCTCTATTTGAAGTGCTTGGTGCTGCAGGTTTTGTGAGTAAAGGCAACTGCGCCATTAAACTTAATTTCCCGGGAAAACTTCGATAGACTCATACCACTGCCGAATCCGATCTATTGGCGGATAGAGAGGTATTACTTATGTTTCAGTGCGCACGCATCGTCGCGCGAGTTGTTCTGCAGGCGGCTATTTTCTACACAGTTGCTCATCTTCAGGCATCGTCGTCATCTACCGCATACGTGACCATCTGCTGTAACGCGCCTTCCACCATCAGTGTCTTCAACGCAGCGACACTGGCTCCGTCGCGCTCGATTGTAACCGGTTCGGGAGGTGACGGCATCGCTCTCAGCCCCGATGGCAAAAAGATGTTCGTTACCGTCGACACCAAGCGCCAGTTACAAGCGATCGACACATCCACCGGCGCAATCCTGGCCACGATACCGATCCCGATCGGAGTGTCGGGTACGCCGCCTTTGGAAGTTGTCATGAATCCGGATGGAGCGCATATTTATGTTTTTGCTCCGCAAGTCGTCCCCAATTCCCTGCTGCTCGCCATGGATACGACAACTTATCAAGTCACGGCATCGCAAAGCATCGCATTTAGCGGAAGCCTGGGGCCGCTGCTGGCATCGCCGGACGGTAAGCATCTTTATTTCGAAATCGGATTCGTGAATCAATACATTCAAGTGATTGACGCGGCCACGCTCGCCCTGACGGGACAGATCCCGGTGAACCAGAGTCCGTCGGGGCTTGCCGTGACGCCGAGCGGACTGATCCTGATGACGGACAGCAGCAACGAACTGTTGGTGATTGACCCGCGCGTGTCGGCGATTGTGAACCGGTTTCCTCTTCCGGCGGGCAGTGCGCGGCCGGCGGCGGTCATCTCTTCGCCGGACGGCTCTGCGGCTTACATCGCCTTCGGCGATCCTTCTATACTGGCTCTGAATATCTCCACGGGCGCGACTCTATTCGACGCTCCGGTTAACTATCGCCCGATCCAATTCGCGATCTCGCCCGATGGAAAAGAACTCTACTCTCTCGATTTATCGACAAACGGGGCGGCGGGTGTATCTGAATTTCAGATTCAAACGCAAACCACCGTGAAGACCACTCCCCAACTTGGTCCTTTGAGCGCCCTTGCCTTATCGAAAGACGGCTCCGCGCTTTATGTGGTGAACGCCGACATCAGCGCGATTAGCTCAGTGGACGTCGCTTCCCGCCAGGTGACTCATACGGCTCTGGGCGGCTCGGGAATCAATACCGTGGCTATTGAGCCTGGCGCAAAGTCTGTTTGGGCGTCATCGTATGCGTTTTCGCCAAGCGGAAGCATTCTAATTTTGAATCTCGCGACGAATAGGCTGGGGTTTGACGTCGGCCCAGCGGGCAACCTTAGCTTCAGCCCCAGCGGGACGGTTCTGTATGCGGCGGGCCCCGCGCAAGTGAGTATTCTGAATGCGACATCGCTGAGTCAAATTGCGGTTATCCCAGCCGGAAACTTGCAGAATATCGGCCAGGCAGTTCCGTCACCGGATGGCAAACGTCTCTATGTGTCGGTGAACTTCGTTTCGGGAGCCGGACCGCACGCGCCCACCGTGTCGCTTCTGTCGCAGGGCGAAATTGTGGTAGTGGATACTTCCACTTACAAGCCGGTCGGGATCATTAACATTCCGGATGGGGTCGGGGCGATTGGTTTGACTCCAGACGGATCGACTCTACTGTGCACTTCAAATTTTGGGCACGTTCATTTGATCGCCACGGCAACCGGTGCGATCACGGCAACCATCAAATTTACGCCGGCGAACGGTTCGCTGGTGGGTGTGGCGGTTTCCCCCGATGGATCGAAGGCGTACGTCACCGACTCGGGGAACAACCTGCTGTTCGCGGCGAATCTCGCCACGCATACTCAAGTCGCCAGCTTCCCGGTGGGATCGAGCCCTTCGATGCTGGCCATTACGCCGGACGGGTCTGAGGCGTGGACAGTCACGGCGGCAGGTCTGGACATTGTGAATCTAGCCTCCGGCGTGGTAAGCGGTCCAGTGCGGCTGCCAGGGACGCCGTCGGCAATCGTGATAGCGCCTTAGATCCGTTTAGGCCGCGGGGCCGTCGCTCAGCAGGCGCAACTGCTCATCGAGATGTGCCAGCGATTTACGCAGTTGTTGCTGGTAACGGGGATTGAGCGTGGCGTCAAGCTCTCGCACAACGCGCTTGCGGGTGAGTTCGATTGACTCACGCTTCTTCACGATTTCAATTTGCGCGGCGGTCAACGCAGGAGCGCCGGGTTTGAAAACCCGGCGCTCGGCAGCTTCGATTTGATCTTCGACGGATTTGCTTTCCCAACCGCGGGCCATGGCTTAGGCTTCGGGTTCGCCGCCCTCGCGTTGGGCTTTGAGGCGCTCTTCGCGGCGCTTGGCCCGATCGGCGGCTCGCTTGACGAGCTCCGAACCGACCAGTTCGAGCATGCACTGTTCGGCGCCATCGCCCTTACGATATCCAATGCGAACGATTCTGGTATAGCCGCCGGGCCGCTGACCAAAACGGGTGCCTAGCGTGTCGAAAAGCTTCTTGACCGATGCGGGTGTTTCGAGAAAAGCTGCCGCCTGGCGGCGCGCATGAAGGGTATCGCGCTTGCCAAGGGTGATCATCTTTTCGACCAGAGGTTTGACGGCCTTGGCCTTGGGAACGGTGGTGACCACGCGCTCTTCGAGTATCACGCTGGTCACCAGATTCTTGAGAAGCGAATTGCGGGCGCCAACATCGCGCTTTAGTTTTGAAGTGCCGACTCTGTGTCTCATGGGAAGTATCTCGCGTGAAGAAGCCCGACTACTCGAACTGCTGGCCTTCTTCTTCTCCTTCAATATATTCCGGCACTGAACCCGGGGGCGGCGGGGGAGGAGCGATAAGGCGCCCATGCGCGTCGGGTTTCATGCCGAGCGATAGGCCCATGCTCATCAAAATTTCCTTGATTTCGTTGAGCGACTTGCGACCGAAATTCTTAGTGCGCAGCATCTCGGATTCAGTCTTCTGAACCAGTTCCGCGATGGTCTGTATGTTGGCGTTCTTCAGGCAATTGTAGGAACGAACTGAAAGCTCTAGCTCTTCGACGGAACGGTTAAGCTGATCGCCCATCTTATCCATGCCGCGCTCGGAGGTGTCTTCGGAAGCTTCGGGAAGCTCTTCGAAGTTGATGAAGATCGACATGTGATCTTTCAGCAGCTTCGCGGCGAAGCCGATGGAATCCTGCGGCGAAACGGCGCCGTTGGTCCAAACTTCCAGCGTGAGCTTGTCATAGTCGGTCATCTGGCCAAGGCGGGCTGCTTCGATGACGAAATTGACCTTGCGCACGGGCGAGTGAACCGAATCAATGGGGATGAAGCCAATGGCGAGATCTTCGTCATAGTTCTTATCGGCGCTGACATAGCCGCGTCCGCTCTTCAGGCGCATCTCGATATTAAGCTTGCCGCCTTCGCTGACGGTGGCGACGTGCAGATTGCGATCTAGAACTTCGACGTCGGGATCGGTTAGGATTTGACCGGAGAAAATTTCGCCCGCCGAATCTGCAACTAGGCGAACGGTTTTGACACCCTCGCTCATGATCTTGAAAGGAATCTGCTTCAAGTTGAGGATGATATCGGTGGCGTCTTCAACCACGCCCGGGATCGGGCTAAATTCATGATCGGCACCTTCGATGCGAACCGCGGTGATGGCGGCTCCTTCGATGGAGCTGAGGAGCACGCGGCGGAGCGCGTTGCCGATGGTGGTACCAAAGCCGCGCTGGAAAGGCTGCGCGGTAAATGAGCCAAACCGTTCGGTAAGTGTTTCGGTATTGGCGACCAGGCGTTTAGGTTTTTGAAAGCCCTTGAACATAATTTTAATTTCCTCGCGTTCAGGGCGCGATGGGCGCGCCCTCCACACACTACTTGGAGTACAGTTCGACGATCAATTGTTCGTTGATGGGGATTTGCACAAGCTCGTCGCGCTTGGGCATGCCGCCGATTTTTGCTTTGAGGTTATCGCGATCCACTTCCATCCAGCTTGGCGCGGGCGCGTGCGCGGTGGCGTCACGGGCGGCCAAAATGGTGGGGTGGTTCTTGCTGCTTTCACGAATGGAAATTTCTTCGCCGGGCTTGACGGTGAAGGAGGGAATATTGACCTTGCGCCCGTTGACCTGCACGTGGCCGTGGCGAACGATTTGGCGGGACTGGGCGCGGCTGGTGCCGAAGCCCATGCGGTAAATCACGCTGTCCAGCCGGCGTTCGAGCAAACCGAGCAAATTTTCGCCGGTGATGCCCTTCATGTGCGCGGCTTTTTCGAAGTTATTGCGGAACTGGGTTTCGAGCAGGCCATAGACGCGTTTGGTCTTCTGCTTTTCGCGCAGTTGCAGGCCATAGCCGACGGTCTTCTTGGTTTTGCGCGACTGGCCATGCTGACCGGGAACGAAGTTGCGCTTTTCAATGGCGCACTTCTCGGTATGACACCGCTCGCCTTTAAGAAATAGTTTCATGCCCTCGCGGCGGCAAAGCCGGCACACAGGGCCTCGGTAACGTGCCAAATTAGTTCTCCTTCTGGGGTTGTCACGTGCAGTTTACGATCCCGAAGGATCTTCGTCCTGCTTCGGTGGGTACTTTTTATTCTACTACGTTTTCAATAACTTAAACTCGACGCTTCTTAGGCGGACGACAGCCGTTATGCGGCATCGGCGTGCTGTCTTTGATGGTGCGAACATCGATACCTACGGTGGTGAGCGCGCGAACAGCGGATTCGCGGCCGGAGCCGGGACCGCTGATGCGAACTTCGACCGTCCGGAGACCCGATTCCTTAGCTTTACCGGCAGCCGTGAGCGCGGCCTGCTGGGCGGCAAACGGGGTGCCTTTGCGCGACCCGCGGAACCCGAGCGACCCGGCGCTCGACCAGGAGATGGTGTTGCCTTCCTGATCGGCAATGGTAACGATGGTGTTGTTGAACGTTGCCTGGATATGCACGATTCCAGAGTGAACGTTCTTTCGCTCTTTTTTCTTGAAGGTCTTCTTCTTGGTAGCGGGCTTGGCTGCTGGTTTGGCCATTAAGTCTTTCCTGTTGCTTTCTTCTTATTCGTCACGGTGCCGCGACGAGGACCCTTGCGGGTGCGCGCGTTAGTGTGGCTGCGCTGGCCGCGCACGGGCAGGCCGCGACGGTGACGAAGACCGCGATACGACCCCATCTCGATGTGACGCTTAATGTTCATCGAGATTTCTTTACGAAGGTCGCCTTCGACCGAACCCTCTTCTTCGAGGATGTTCCGAACGTGGTTGACTTCGTCTTCGGTGAGATCCCCGATCTTCTTATCGAAGTCGATTCCGCAGCGAAAGAGCAGGCTCTTGGCGCGGGTACGGCCGATCCCGTAAATGTAAGTTAAGCCAATTTCGGCTCGTTTCTTTGGAGGCAGGTCGACGCCGGCGATACGTGCCATATTCGTTATCCTTGACGCTGTTTGTGCTTGGGATTAACGCAGATAACACGCACCACGCCTTCGCGGTTGATTACCTTGCATTTGTCGCACATCTTCTTCACGCTTGCTCGTACTTTCATGATGCCCTCACGCACTTAACCAATCTTCTTAACGATTCGCCCCCGGGTCGGATCTGTCGCGCTGAGCTCGACCTCCACCCGGTCGCCCGGCAACAACCGGACAAAATTTTTGCCAGCCGCTCCGGCGGCATGAGCCAGCACACTCTGCTGGTTGTTCAACTCCAGCCGAAACAGCAGACTGGGTAATTCTTCCAAAACTTTGGCGTCCACTAACGTCACGGCCGCGTCAAGACCCAAGGTCCGTTGTTAGTCACTGCCACGCAATGCTCAAAGTGGGCCGAATACGATCCGTCTTTGGTGACGGCTGTCCACTTGTCCTTCAAAACCTTGGTATCGGCTTTACCCGAATTCACCATGGGCTCGATGGCAAGCACCATGCCTTCGCGCAGTCGCGGATTGTCGTTCTTGCGGTCGACGTAATTGGGAATCTGCGGCTCTTCGTGCAACTGCGTCCCAATCCCGTGCCCCACATACTCGCGGACGATGGAAAATCCATTCTTCTTCACATGCTCTTCGACGGTGCTGCACACATCGAAAAGCCGGTTACCTTCACGAACCTTGTCGATGGCCAGCTCAAGCGATTCTTCGGTAACTTTCATCAGACGCTTAGCCTGTTCGCTAATTTCACCGACAGCCACAGTCAGGGCGGAATCGCCGTAAAATCCGTTGAGTGAAACTCCGGTATCGATGGAAACCACATCCCCGGATTTCAGGATGCGCTTCGGAGACGGCATCCCGTGCACAATCTCGTCGTTGATCGAAACGCACAACACGTACTTATACTTTTCGCCCGCCGCCGGAACATAATACCCCTTAAAGGCGGGTTTCGCGCCGGCATCGGAGATCATTTTTTCAGCTGTAAGTTCGAGCTCCTGAGTGGTGACACCCTCAACGGCCATTTCGCCCAATTTCTGCAGGATCTGGTACACGAGCAGACCACTGCGGCGCATTTTCTCCAGCTCTTCGGGCGTCTTCCGGATAATCATTGCAACAACTTCGTAATCTTTTCAAACACAACTGCAGGCCGATCGAAGCTGGCCTCAATTTCATACAAACGCCTTCCGGTTTCCCGAAAATATTCGATCAGAGGCCGGGTCTGGCGCTCGTACGAATCCAACCGTTCACGCACGACCGACTCACGATCGTCATCGCGGATTTCCAAAGTTTCCCCATCCGAGTCGCAGATTCCAGGGATACGTGATGGCCGGGACGCTGAGTTATAAAGTGTGCCGCATTTCGGGCAAACTCTGCGCTGCGTCAAACGGGCACTAATCACATTGTAATCGACCACGAGGTGAATCACCACCTCTTCCATCCCCAGCCTCTTCAGAAGTCCGACCAGAACTTCAGCTTGCTGGCGGGTTCGCGGGTATCCGTCAAGAATAAATCCGTTGCGTGAGTCCGGTTCGGCGAGCCGCTCGGCCACCAGCGTATTGACTAATTCATCGGGCACGAGCAACCCGGCACTCATCAGACCGGAAATAGCCTTTCCGACTTCATCGCCACGACGGATATGGTCGCGCAGCATGTCGCCGGTAGAAATCTGCGGAATGCCCAGGCGTTCCATCAGTAGCTTGGATTGAGTACCCTTGCCCGAACCCGGCGAACCGAAGAGAACTAGAGCCAAGCCAGCGGCCGGCGTTTTGCCCCCGTTTTTCCCTGAGGCGCTCGTCAACTCCCCCTCTTTCGATACGCCAACACTCATTCCGATCCTTAGAAGGAGCTCCGGCGGCCGCGGATCCGGCCCGATCGAGGCGTGAATCCTTCATAGTGGCGCATAATCAGCTGGGCTTCGATCTGGTTAACCGTGTCCATGGCAACGCCGACGACGATCAAAAGCGAGGTGCCGCCAAAATAGAAATTTACACCCAGTCCTTCGAGCAGGAAGCGGGGGAAATAGGTATCGATCCAATTGCCAATTCCGGGCAGATGCTGCAAATGGATACCAGAAATCATGATGTCTGGAATCAGGCAGAGAATACTGAGATAGAGACCGCCCACCACCGTGATCTTGGTGAGGATATTGTTCATGTAGTCGGCGGTGTTGCGTCCGGGACGAATACCGGGAATAAAGCCTCCATACTTTCGCATATTGTCTGCCGCTTCGTTGGGATTGAAGATGATGGAAACGTAGAAGAAGCAGAAAAAGATGATGCCCGCGACGAACAGTAAGAAGTAGAGCGGTTCACTGTGACCGATGCTCCTCAGGATGGAGGACAGCCAAGTGCTGTTCTTGACGAACGGGAAGCCCGCAATGGTCTGAGGAAAGGCCAAAATCGAGGAAGCAAAGATGACGGGAATAACACCGCCCGCATTCACTTTGAGCGGCATGTGGGTCGATTGCCCGCCCATTACACGGCGTCCGACGACGCGCTTGGCGTATTGCACCGGGATGCGGCGCTCACCGCGTTCCACCAACACGATGAAGGCGACAACGGCGATCATCATCACCAGGATCACAACCAGGGTGAGTGCGCTCCATTGATGCGTGAAGAAAACGTTGGAATAGATGTTCGAGATGGCGTTCGGAAGTCCGACCACAATTCCGGCGAAGATAATCAGCGACATGCCGTTGCCGATGCCGCGCTCGGTAATCTGCTCACCGAGCCACATGATAAATGCCGTACCGGTGGTAAGCGACACCATGGTCAGGATGGTAAAGCCAAAGCCCGGATGGATGACGATGTTGCCTTCCATCGCCTGAAGTCCGGTGGCGATACCGAAGGACTGCATTAAGGCCAGGCCGACTGTGAGATAGCGGGTCCACTGAGTAATTTTGCGGCGCCCGAGCTCGCCCTCCTTTTGAAGTTTTTCAAGAGTGGGTACGACGACGGTGAGAAGTTGTAAGATAATCGACGCCGTGATGTAGGGCATGATGCCCAGGGCGAAGATAGTGAGGCGGCGAATATTTCCGCCGGCGAAGAGATCGAAGAACCCAAAAATACTGCCCGAGTGGCTTGCAAAGAACTCGGTCCACCGTTGCAGGTTAATTCCAGGCGTGGGGATGTGGCCGCCCAAGCGGTACACGGCCAGCATGGAAAGGGTGAACAGCAGGCGTTTCCGGAGGTCCGGAATCCGAAAGACGTTCGCGATGGCTTCGAATAACTTCACAGTAGGCTAGGCTCTCCGGAACTTATTAGGCGGCGTCCGGGGCCGCCGCGCCGACGACCGACGCAGTGCCGCCGGCGGCTTCAATTTTCTCTTTGGCCGATTTCGAAAAAATGTGCGCCTCGACCGTAATCTTACGCTTCAACTCGCCCGCGGCTAAAACTTTAAGCCCGTCGCCGAGCTTCTTGACGATCCCAATCGCCATCAAAGAATCGGCCGTGAAGGAATCGCCCTGCAGCTGATCGAGTGTACCTAGATTGACGATGGCGTACTGCTTCTTAAAAATATTCGTGAACCCGCGCTTAGGCAGTCGGCGATGCAGCGGCATCTGACCGCCTTCAAAACCGCGCATGATGGAATACCCGGAGATGGACCGGGCGCCTTTGCTGCCGCGTCCCGATGTCTTGCCGGTGCCCGATCCCATACCGCGACCGATGCGCTTCTTTTTGTGAACTTGGCCCACCGGGGGCTTGAGGTTGCTGAGATTCATATTCGAGTTACTCCACTACCGCAAGCAGATGCGGGATCTTTTTGACCATGCCGCGAAAGCCAGCCGTGTCGGGCCGAATCACGATCTGGTTGATTTTCTTAAGTCCCAGGCTGCGCACAATGACTTTATGCTTTTCCGGCGTGCAGATGGGGCTGCGCACTAATTTTATTTTAATTGTGCCCTCCATGCTAGAAACTCTCCGGTGCCAGGCCGCGAGCCTCGGCGACTTTCTTCTTGTCGCGCAACTGCTCGAGGGCATTGATGGTCGCTTTGACGACGTTATGCGGGTTATGCGTGCCAATTGATTTGGTAAGAACGTTGGGGATTCCCGCGGCTTGAATAACAGCGCGCACCGGGCCCCCGGCAATCACGCCGGTGCCTTCGCGGGCAGGCTTCAGAAGAACGATGCCCGCGCCAAACTTACCCAGTACCTGATGCGGGATGGTGGATTCGAGCATGTGAATCTTGCGCAGATTTTTCTTGGCCGCTTCGATGCCCTTGCGGATCGCGGAAGGCACTTCTTTGGCCTTGCCGACGCCATAGCCGACAACTTTGGCCGACGAATCGCCGACCACGATCAAGGCCGAAAAGCTCATGTTCTTACCGCCTTTGACAACCTTCGTCACGCGGTTGATCGACACCACTTGCTCTTTGAGGTTCAGCGTGTTCGGATCGATCCGTTTTGCTTGAACTGCCATTTTTAAAACTCCAGTCCGGCTTCGCGCGCCGCATCGGCCAGAGCCTTAACGCGCCCGTGATAAATATAGCCGCCGCGGTCGAACACTACTTTAAGAATGCCTTTTTCCTTGGCGCGCTCAGCCACCTGCTTGCCAATATCCTTAGCCGCCGCCACGTTGCCCCCGGATTTAGTTCCGACTGAGCCCGCCGAGGCCAAAGTGTGGCCTTTCGTATCGTCGATTACTTGCGCATAGATATGCGACACGCTGCGAAAGACAACGAGGCGCGGGCGCTCGGTGGTGCCGCGCAGCTTTTTGCGGATGCGATCGTGAATCCGGGTCCGAATGATGTTGTTAGAAGTCTTATTGATCATGGTGTTGCCTACTTGGCGCTGGCCCCGGTCTTGCCGACCTTCTTGCGCAGCACTTCGCCAGTGTATCGAATTCCCTTGTTCTTATATGGATCGGGTTTACGGAGAGCGCGGATATTGGCCGCTACCTGCCCGATCGCCTGCTTATCCTGGCCGCTGAGAACGAGATGGGTTTGCTTGTCGATCTTGAGATCGATTCCTTCGGGCAGCAGCAGCTCGATGGGGTGCGAGTAACCGAGAGTGAAGGTCGCGATCTTTCCCTTCACGTCGGCGCGAAATCCAATACCGACGATATCGAGTTCGCGCGTGAATCCGCCTGAAACCCCTTGAATCGCGTTGGCCGCAAGGGCGCGCGTTAAGCCGTGCAGCGCGGCAAACTGTTCACCATCGCGCTCCAGCTCCAGGTTAGTGCCTTTCTGCAGAATCTTGACGCCTTGCGGGATGGGCACGGATAACTTGCCTTTGGGACCCTGAACTTCCAGCCGATCTCCAATCTGAACTTTCACGCCCTGCGGCAGCGGAATGGGCTTTTTTCCTACTCTCGACATGATCTATTTGCCTAAACCCTTCTACCAGATACGGCAGAGTAATTCTCCGCCGACCTTTTCCTTGCGCGCATGACGTCCGGTCATTACACCGCGAGGCGTGGTTAAAATATTGATCCCGAGTCCGCCTTGGACGCGCGGAATATCGGACTGGCCGACATAAACGCGGCACCCCGGCCGCGAGACGCGCTCAATCTTGGTGATGACCGGCGAGGCGTCGGCGGAATACTTCAAGTAGATCTTGATGACCTTCTTCACGCCTTCCTCGGCCACTTTGAAGTTGGCAATATAGCCTTCTTCTTTTAAGATGCGCGCGATTTCGGTCTTCAGCTTCGAAGCTGGCACATCGACTTTGGGATGGCGCGCCTGCATGGCGTTGCGCACCCGTGTCAGCATGTCCGCGATCGGATCACTGGTCATGATTGTTTCTCCCGTTTCCTTTGCACGTTACCAGCTAGCCTTAATCACGCCCGGAATCTCGCCATTCAAGGCGAGTTGGCGGAAGCACAGACGGCAGATACCAAACTTGCTCAGAAAGCCGCGCGGCCGTCCGCAACGCCAGCAGCGGTTGCGGTGCCGGCACTTGAACTTCGGCTTCTTTAAATCTTTTGCGATTTTGGCGGTAGTGGCCATTATTTTCGGTTCCCTAATCCTTCTACTGCCGGAACGGCATTCCCAAATTTTTTAACAATGATAGGCCCTCGGCATCCGTGCGCGCCGTGGTGGTGATGGAAATATTCATGCCCCGCGCTTTGTCGACCTTGGCATAATCGATCTCGGGGAAAATCAGCTGGTCTTTCACGCCCATGGTGTAATTCCCCCGGCCATCGAAACTCTTGCTCGAAACGCCGCGGAAATCGCGCACGCGAGGCAGCGCGACGTTGAGCAGCCGGTCCAGAAACTCGTACATGCGGTCGCCGCGCAGAGTCACCATGGTGCCGATCGCCATGCCTTAGCGAAGCTTAAAAGCGGCGATGGACTTGCGGGCCTTGGTGATCACCGGCTTCTGGCCCACAATGGCGGTAAGCTCATTAACCGCGGCATCCATGACCTTGGCATTCTGTGTGGCTTCGCCCATCCCGATATTGATCGAGATCTTTTCGAGACGCGGCACGGCCATGATGTTCTTGTATCCGAACTCTTTGGTAAGCGCCGGAACCACGGTTTTGGTGTAAGTTTCTTTAAGTCTTGCGGCCATTTAAAATTTTCCTGCTTACTTGTTGTCCAGCGCCTGGCCGCATTTGCGGCACACCCGCGTCCGGCGCGTCTTGCCGCCGGCGACCGGCTCCATATGATGCGCAATCCGCACCGGACCGCACTTGGAGCACATGATCATTACATTTGAAACCGCAATCGAGCTCTCGCGCTCGGCGATACCGCCTTTGATCTGCTTAGCGGGGTTCGGCCGCGTATGACGCTTGACCATGCCGACATGCTCCACCAAAATGCGCCCGCGCGCCGAATCGATATCGAGAACGCGACCGGTCTTGCCATTGTCGCGGCCGGAGATCACTTTGACGGTGTCGTCTTTCTTAAGCTGGATACGAACCGGATCGAGAGCCTTCTTGCGCCGTCCGGTAGTTTTCTTCTGTGCCACTGCCATTAGATCACCTCCGGAGCGAGCGAAACGATCTTCATAAACTTCTTATCGCGCAGCTCGCGGGCAACCGGCCCGAACACACGCGTGCCAACCGGCTCCCCTACTTCGTTAATAAGCACGGCGGCATTGGTATCAAAACGGATGTAGCTGCCGTCGCGGCGGCGCGTTTCCTTGCGCATGCGAACAATCACGCAGCGCACCACTTTTCCTTTTTTGATGGCCGAATCCGGCGCCGCCTCTTTGACGCTGGCGGTTACCACATCTCCGAGTCCGGCTCGAAGCCCAAGGTCGCCGCCGCGGGGCAGGATACACATCAGCCTGCGCGCGCCGCTGTTATCAGCGACGTCCAGCCATGTTCTCATTCCAATCATAAAAGCGCTCCCAATTTCCCTAAACCCGCATGCGGGCTCCACTGCCCGGAACTAGACTTTAACGTCCAGATCCTTCGGCTGCACGCCTACCTGCGGCGCGCGGCGTATCACATCGCCCAGCTTCCAATGCTTCAACTTGCTTAGCGGCCGGCATTCGATAATCCGCACCACGTCGCCCATCTTGGCGGTGCCCTCTTCATCGTGCGCATAGAACTTCTTGCGCTTGGTCATAATCCGCTTATACAGCGGATGCGGCACGCGGCGGCTCACCGCGACCACAATGGTCTTGGTCATTTTAGTCGACACCACCTCGCCGACCTTTTCGTTCTTATGCCCCACTTTAACTGGATCTGCCATACGCTTACGCCTGTTTCCCTTGCAATTCACGCTCGCGCAGGATGGTCAGCATCCGCGCCTTGTCTTTCTTCATGGCGCGGGCTTTCTTCAAACCTTCGAGCTGGCCCATCGACATCTGGAACTTGATCCGGAAAAGCCTGTCTTCCATATCGCGCAAACTGGTGTGCAACTCGCGATTATCCAGATCCCGCACATTCTGCTTCTTTTTCATCTGCTTACTCCGCCTGCTTCTCGCGAGCCACGAAACGCGTCTTCATCGGAATCTTGTGCGCCGCCAGACGAAACGCCTGTTCGGCGATTTCTTGCGTGACGCCTTCCATTTCGAACAAAATCTTGCCGGGACGGACCACGGCAACCCACTGCTCGGGCGCGCCCTTACCCTTACCCATACGCGTTTCAGCCGGCTTCTTGGTGATGGGCTTATCGGGGAACACCCGCACCCAGACCTTGCCGCCGCGCTTGATAGAGCGCGTCATGGCGATACGGGCGGCTTCAATCTGGCGGTCCGTAAGCCATCCGCAAACCATAACCTTCAAACCGAAATCGCCAAATGCGATCGTCGAACCGCGCCAGGCTTTCCCTGTCATCCGGCCGCGCTGTTGCTTGCGGTATTTGACCTTCTTTGGCATCAACATGCTGAATCGATTCCTTTTGCCTTATTTTTCCGTCTCGCTGGCGGGAGCCGTCTCCGGAGCGGGGTGTGTTTCCGCTGCGGGAGGAGCCGCTGCCGGTTCTGGCGTATGCGCTTCCGGGCTTTCCTGTTTCCAGGATGGCGATGGCGGCATCAGCGGCGGCATTAACGGGCCGCCAGTGCGCGCCGGGCGCGCCATCTCGCCGGGTGCGGCCTGCGTGGCTGGACCCGAAGCTTCATGCGAAGTCGCCATGGGGGCCGGCGATGAAGCCGGGTCACGACGGGGTCGCTCCCCGCCACGATCGAACCGTTCCGGCCCGCGGTCGCCGCCACGCTCGCGATTGTCGCGGCGCGGCTCACGGCGCGGTTCCGGTTCTAGCGAAAACGGTTTGCGTCCCGAGCGCTGTTCGAGAATCTCGCCCTTGTACAACCATGCCTTGATCCCGATCACGCCGTAAGTGGTATGCGCTTCGGTAAATCCGTAATCGATGTCGGCACGCAAAGTGTGCAGCGGAAGCTGCCCTTGTAGATACCATTCGCTGCGGGCGATTTCAGCGCCATTCAAACGGCCGGACACACGAACTTTGATTCCTTTGCAGCCGAACCGCAGTGCCGAATCGACCGCTTTGCGCATGGCGCGCCGGAAAGCCACGCGCTTTTCGAGCTGCAGCGCAATGGATTCCGAGACCAGTTGAGCATCCAGCTCCGGCTTATGCACTTCCTGAATGTCGATGAACACTTCGCGTTTGGTTTTCTTGGCCAGGTCGCTCTTAAGCTTCTCGATCTCGGCGCCCTTGCGCCCGATAATGATGCCCGGGCGCGAAGTGCGAATAGTGACGCGCAGCTTATTGCCGGGGCGGTCGACTTCAATCGAGCTCACGCCCGCCGATTTCAAGCGGCTGCGCAGGCCTTCCTTTAACTCCAGATCTTCCTGCAGCAGCTTGGCATACCCATGCCCCGCGAACCAGCGGGATCGCCACGGTTTGTTGAAGCCGAGCCGGAAGCCGTATGGATGAACTTTCTGTCCCATTCTTGTTAGACCTTTTCCGCCACTGTGATTACGATGTGCGACATGCGCCGCTGATAGCGATAGGCCCGGCCCATGGGGGCGGGACGAATCCGCTTCATGCGCGGCCCTTCATTCACATACGCCTCCGAGATGATGAGGCGATCCACATCCACGTCTTCCGACAGATTCTGCGCGTTGGCGATGGCACTTTTTAACACCTTCTCCACGCTGGGGGCAATGCGCTTGTTGATGGTCTGCAAGGTCGAAATCGCCTGACCCGCATTCTTGCCGCGAATCAAATCCACCACGAGGCGGACCTTCTGCGGCGAGACCTTCATGTATCTGGCTTCTGCTCTGGCTGTCATGATTCGTGCCCCTTTAGGATGGCCGCGACGATTTCTCTGTCGCCGCCTTCACCGAATGCCCTTTGAATGTGCGTGTAGGCGAAAACTCGCCCAGCTTGTGGCCGACCATATTCTCGGTGACATATACCGGAATAAACTTCCGGCCGTTGTGCACCGCAATGGTATGGCCCACAAACTCGGGCAGAACGGTGGAACGGCGCGACCAGGTGCGCACTACTTTCTTTTCGCTCGCCGCGTTCAGTTTCTCCACCTTCTTCTCAAGGTGGCCGTCGGTAAAAGGCCCTTTTTTAACGGATCGTCCCATCGGTTCTCTCTTTGCCTATCGCTTCTTGGCTTTCCGGCTCACAATGAACCGGTCGGTGCGTTTGTTGTTGCGCGTTTTAAAACCACGCGTCGGCTGTCCCCAGGGTGTGACTGGATGACGACCGCCCGAAGTCTTGCCTTCGCCGCCGCCATGCGGGTGATCGACCGGGTTCATCGAAACACCGCGATTGTGCGGCATCTTGCCCAGCCAGCGCGAGCGTCCGGCTTTACCCAAAGCTATGTTTTCGTGGTCCGAATTCCCAACCACCCCAATTGTTGCCATGCAGTCGGAAGAGACGCGGCGAATTTCGCCGGAAGGAAGTTTGAGCAGCGCTAGGTCGGCCTCGCGCGAAACCAGTTGCGCCTGCGTGCCCGCCGAACGCGCCATCTGCGCGCCTTTGCCGGGCCGAAGCTCAATGTTGTGGACTATGGTGCCGGGCGGAATGTTGCGCAGCGGAAGCGCGTTGCCAATCAGAATATCGGCGTTAGGACCGGAGGAGAGTTTTTGGCCAACCTTCAGGCCTTCGGGCTGAAGGATGTAGCGCTTCTCGCCGTCACTGTAATTCAAAAGAGCAATGCGGGCCGAGCGATTCGGATCGTATTCAATGGACGCGACCACGGCGGGAACACCGGTCTTGTCGCGCTTGAAATCGATCACACGATAGGCCTGCTTGTGGCCGCCGCCAATGAAGCGCGAAGTCACGCGGCCGGTGCTGTTGCGTCCGCCGCTGCCGTGCTTGGGCTCAACCAGCGACTTCTCGGGAGTTTGTTTGGTGATCTCATCGCGCGTCACCACCGTCATGTAACGGCGGCTCGGAGTGAAGGGTCTGAATGATTTAACTGGCATGGCTGTCTATCTCGTATGCGCCTTAAATCTCGGCGAACTCGGGAATCTTCTCTCCTTCGCGCAGCTTGACGTAGGCTTTCTTC
>JANYJA010000047.1 GCA_025358575.1 Terriglobia bacterium | reverse complement strand
GGTTCACCCACCAGCTTGACTCCAATCAAACCGGCTGGGATTGGTTTAGCGTGCAGCTTGAAAACAACACCCAGTTGATGCTATTTGAACTTCGCCGCAAGGACGGAACCATTGACCCCTACTCTTCCGGCACCTATGTCGACGCCGCCGGCCGCGCCCACCACCTCACATTGCGCGATTTCTCGCTCCGACCGGCCGGCGATTGGACTAGCCCGCAAACCGGCGCGCGTTACCCGGTGCGGTGGCAAATTCGCGTCCCCTCGCTCAACATCACTTTGGAATGCAAGGCTGCTTTCGACTCGCAAGAGCTGAAGGCGCGGCAAGGCCCGAGCTATTGGGAAGGCGCGGTGACCTATTCAGGCTCGTCTAACGGCGTCGGCTATTTGGAGATGACGGGCTACGACCGCGCGGTCCGTCTCGACTAATCAATTAAGATGGCTTTGACCCGATGATTCTTTTCGACCACGTCTATTTTCCGCCTTTCGAAAATTTCCATGCCAGCGCGCCGGACCGGGCCGTCATCGGAGTCATTGGCGAGGATGGCGCGGGCAAAATGTCGCTTTTGCGTCTTGCCGCGGGCGCGGACATTCCAGTAAGCGGGAGTGTCCAGGCGCCGCGGCCTGCAAAGATTTTAGGGCCGGGCGACGCGCTGAATTTTGATGCATCGCGGCTCTTGTTGATCGATCGAACTCTAGATGCGCACGATGCGGTGACGCGTGCCCGGGCGGCCTTGGCACTGGACCGAAAGAGGCGCGCGGGAGATCCGATTCTTTTGGTTACACACCACGAAGAGTTGCTGCGCTATCTGTGCGACGAAATCTGGTGGATCGAAAATGGGCGTCTCCGCGAACGGGGTGGACCCCCAGAAATCTTGGCCGCTTGGCATTCACATGTGGCGCGAAAGCTGCGGGAGTTGGGTGATGGAGCAGCTACGGCTCTTTCGCCCAGCCTGCGCCGCGGAGACGGACGCGCGCAGATCCTCAAACTGGAATTGCTGGGACAATCCGGCGAGCCATCGGCTGTCTGGAGCAGCGGAGAACAGGCCTCTATCCGCGTTACGGTGCAATTTAAAAGCGCGGTCGCGGACCCCGTGATCGGCATTCTGATTCGCACCCGCATCGGGTTGAATGTGTACGGCACCAATACCGAACTCGAGCGCTTAAGCCTGGGGCCTTGCGCGGCGAGCGACACTCTCAGCGTCACGTTCGCGTTCAAATGCGAACTCTGTCCTGGCGAATATACAGTAACCACCGCGTCGCACGATCCCGACGGAGTGTGGCACGAATGGCTGGAAGACGCAGCCGCGTTTTCAGTGGTCGATAGCCGCTATACGGCCGGAGTTGCCAACTTGCGCGCGAAAGTTTCCGTTGACCGTCTAAAAAACATAGAATAGAGATCATGTTCTCGGTGATCCTCGCGTTCGCCTCCGCGGCACTCGGCGCAGCCTTCACCTGGCTGGTGAGCAGAGGGCAGCACGGCGCGCTCACGGAACGCCTTCGCGGAACGGAGCGTCAACTTGAGGATCTGCATGCGCGCCTGGACACATCGGCCGCCGACCTCACAAAATCGCGCGAAGAAATCGCCACCCTCCGTGAAAATAAGCGGGCAGGCGAAGAGAACCTGGCCGTGATGCAGGATGCCCGGCAACAGCTTTCAGGTGCGTTTCAAGCGCTCTCCGCCGAAGCCCTGCGAAGCAATAACGAGCAGTTCTTGCATCTTGCGCAGAGCACTCTTTCGCGTTTTCAGAATTCCGCTGGCACTGACCTGACGCAACGGCAAGTCGCCATCGACGAGCTTGTAAAACCCCTGAAACTTTCGCTCGATAAAGTCGACGCCCAAATTCGGTCCATGGAATTGGCGCGAACCGGAGCTTACGCAACTCTGACCGAGCAAGTCCGCACCATGGCTGAAACTCACGGCCAGTTGCGAGACGAGACGGCAAAACTCGCCGGTGCCTTGAAAACGCCGATGGCCCGAGGGCGCTGGGGCGAGATTCAATTGCGCCGCGTCGTGGAACTGGCGGGCATGATGGACCATTGCGATTTCTGGGAGCAGGTTTCGCTCCCAACGCCCGATGGAACGCTGCGTCCCGACATGATCATCAAGCTCCCCAACGGCAAGAACATCGTAGTGGATTCCAAAGTTTCACTGAAAGCTTACCTCGACTCGCTCGATTCCATTAACGATTTCGACCGTGCCCAAAAACTTCGCGAGCACGCGTCGCAAATCCGCACCCACCTCTCTCGCCTGAGCGGCAAAGCCTACTCCGCCCAGTTCGATCACTCACCCGAATTCGTGGTGGCTTTTTTGCCGGGCGAAATTTTCTTCAGCGCCGCGCTGCAGCAGGATGCCGAACTAATCGAATATGGCGTTGAACGCAATGTGATTCTGGCGACCCCGACGACGCTCATCGCCCTATTGAAGGCCGTGGCTTACGGGTGGAAGCAGGAGAAGATCGCTGAAAACGCGCAGGAAATTCGACGCCTGGGTGCTGACCTGTACGACCGGATTCGCGTTTTCGCCGGACATTATGACGCCGTCGGCAGAAGTCTGGGAAAAGCCGTGGACTGTTATCAACAAGGCCGGAATTCGCTCGACGCCCGCCTGCTCACCACCGCGCGCAAATTCCGCGAGCTGGGTTCGAGCTCGGGACTTGAAATCGTGATCCCAATTGATCTTGAAGGTTCGGGCGAAGACCGCTTCTCAGCCGCCGGTGGATCGGTAAAGCCGCAATAAGCCCGCTAGGCTTTGGCGTCGATGATAAAAGTCGGGGCCATTCCAGCCGAAGTCGAAAACCCGCCCGCGCCCGCTGAAGAGAGCCAACTTGAGCAGCCCGAGACTTTTCCTAAAAACGCCTGCGGATGAACATCCACGTGCATCTCTTTGAATTCCAGATGCCCGTAGCTGACCATCGGAAACAGGTAACGCACCGGCTCAACGCGCTCCTGCACAACATATGGAGTTCGCATGGCCTGGCGTACGGCGCGTTCCCATGAAGCTTGGTCGTTCTCCCAGCCAAAGAAGCTGTGCTGGTCGCTGTAGTCGTCGTTGGGCTTGAGGACTAGCGTTTCCCGATTCTGATGAATAAAATCGAGTAACTCGATCGTTTGATCATGGTGCGTGGTGCGGGTGTTGGTCACCAGGCGCGTCCACGGCACATGATCGCGGATTGCTTTGCGCTCCGCCGCGGGGAATTTCGCCGTCAAAGATTCGTCTGTAAGCAAAGCGAACATCGCTTTCTTGTGGGCAAGTTCCGAGCGGAAACTGTTGACCATGCACACGGATCGGTCACGATAGGCCTGGACCAGAGGGTGCGAAAGATCGAAGCGCATCAGAAATTCCTGAATGCTGATACGCCGGTAAATCAGGTCGATGTTAAAATTGCCAGCCTTCAGCACGCCGTTACGATATTCCAACTGCTCGGGCGAAACAATTTCCGACTGATATCCCTCTTTACGGAAAAAATCCCGGAACAATTCGTATTCGCTTTTCCCGGTGGCTTGGCGAAATTCCAGTATGGCGATGTTCGGCTTTTCCTTACCGCCGAACTGTTTGTACGCTTTGAGAAGCGCGCCCAAAAATGGCTTCTTGCCGCCCGTGCGGGTCAGCGTATACTTGCGCCGAAATTCCTTCACTGGGGGACAGTCATAAAAGAGGTCCGACAGGCCCTCGGCGTAAGCCATCCCGGTTGGGGAATCGGCATTTACCTGCATCAGATGCAGTGAGCCATTGTGAATTTGAAGGTCTAGTTTAGAAGAAACTTCCGGCACTTGGTAGCCTGGATCGATGGCGGCTAGCATTTTCTCCGCCGGCAGTAGTTCCATCCGCGCCATCAGTTGCGGCGACGCCAGCACCGTCTGCAGCATGCGGTCGAGTGCTGAGATCAGCATCTCGCCAGCTTTCACCAAGTTGTCATACTGCCGCTGGGTTACAAAATTGGGGCGAAGAAAAGGGCAAATGAGACGCCCTCCCGACGATAAATTTTCGGCTTCCATACGCTCTTGAATGGTCTTGACCCAGGACAAATCCCGGTAAGTTTCCGATTCTAAGATTTTGTGGTAGCGGGTGATGGCGTCGTTCAACTGCGACATGCTTCGGGTTCAACCATTTCAGTCATAAGTATTGCACAATGGAAAATTTTTTTTCCATACTAAACGGCCATTAAAACGGGGTAAATCATTGATAATAAAGATAAAACTAAACTCCTAAGAATTTTTGCCGATTGAAGGAAAATTGAAACAATGCCCGCTTCGGCACCCAAATTGCTCCTACCGTCGTCGGAGACACGTAATGAAAATTCCAAAAATCACAAAATTACTAGTACTAAACGGATCAGTTGCATTGATGCTTGTGTCTTCAATTGGATGCAACCGCGCACCCGCTGGACCCGCCGTCGCTAGTGGCCCGGGCGCAGCCGATTTTCAACAAACCGCGAATCAACCGGCTCCATCTACTAACTATGATCGTTCCCGCCAGGTTAGCTCGACCCAACGCCGTTATCTGGATCAAGAGCGCCACCCAGTCGAGCGGCTTGACCGTGAAACCCTTATCCAAGATCAAGACCGTACCGCAGACCGAACCGTCGTCCGCGATCGATACGGGAATCAGCGCGTCGTCCGGGAATATAGCTCTCCCGTTCGTCGCGAAGTGGTAACAAATCGGCCCTTCAGCCACTCCGCGGCCATTGTTGGCGGAGGAGCGGCAGCGGGCGCGGTGATCGGAGCTCTAGCCGGAGGCGGTAAAGGAGCCGCTATCGGCGCATTGGCCGGTGGAGGCAGCGGTTTGGTGTATGACCGTTTGACTCACAAGAAAGTTCGGGTTGAGTAATTTGTATTAATTGGTCTTCATCGTGCACTGCCATGGAAAGAGGCTTTTTATGCAACGTAAATTGATCTTGACCGCACTTGCTGTCTCCAGCGTTTTTTCGGGAGTGGGTTTATCGCAGGGGGTGCAACCCGCTGTGTTTCACCCATACGATAGCGCGCATTCTGTACAGTATATTCAAGCGGCTACCACTCGGCATCGAACGCGCACTGTTGTTGTCCGGCGCCGTTCGAAAAAGAAATCCGCGGCTATTATTGGTGGGAGCGCGGCTGGTGGCGCTGCTATCGGCGCACTGGCCGGGGGCGGTAAAGGCGCGGCTATCGGCGCGCTGGTCGGCGGTGGCAGCGGCTTGATCTATGACCGCGCGACTCATAAGAAAACTGTAGTCGTCCACTAACCGTTGGTCTTTTTCCTAAGCCAGATGCTGCCGCCGGAATTGCGCGCACAGAGCGGCATCTGGTTCTGGATAAGCTTTAGACAATTCTTGTACAACCAATCGTTGAAATAAATTATTTCAACTGCGCAGTTGTTTTCAAGGAAGGCTCGCAGCAAGTAGGCTTCATTCCAAGACCTGTTCTCCTCAATAATCCATTTCTCCGGATATTCGAATCCGTCGAAGATATCGTGCACATGAATGAGCACGCCAGCCGCAATTAGCGGGAAGATTCGGAAAACCGCGTCGTTCACGTCGCTGCCCGTTTTCGCAACATGTGATGTGTCGATGAAGAGGATGTCGTTGGCCTGTAATTGGCTAAACATTTCATCGGGCGCATCTTGCAGAGCCAGCGTTTTGACGCGCCGTCGATAAGGATCGTCTTCCGGGATTAAAGCCAGAAGCGTTTGCGGATAGGGGTCCATGAACGTCATCTCGATGGCTCCGCCGAAGAACGCATCGTTGGTATCCATGGAAACGCATGAGGAAAAACCGGACCCTGCCTCGATCAGGCGCTTGGGTCTGAACTCCATAATGATGCCAAAAAGCGCAACGGCGTCAGAGTAGGAGAAAGCGGGATTTTCAAAGTAATAGCGCTTGCCCTCGGTCTTCGTCTCCGGAAAGGGGACTGACTGGTAATGAGTGGCTATTCTTTCAAACAAGCTCAGCATCGCCAGCCGATCGAAGGGCGGGTTTGGCAGCGGGTCGCGGGATCGGGCGAGGGCGTGGCGGTCGTCCGGATTGACGATCGGCGAATAAAACTCTCCGGGCTCACTCCACAGCAGACGGCGCCGGTTTTCAAGCTGCGCCGAAAGCCGCTGCAGATGAACCTTTAGCTCATCCCTCTCACGCTCTAAAATGTCTCGCTGGGCGTATACTTCACTCAATTCCCGCGCAAAGCTTTGTGCGTCTTTCACTGCTGACGCTGTGATTCCTTGGCAATTCGAACACGGGCACTTTCAAGCTTCTTATTAATTTTTGAGATCTCAACAGAATCCACGTCCGAATTGGACGTTCCGTCCCACTCCGCCAGCGATGCCTGCCACTGCGCGATCGCATCTCTTACGCGGCCTTTTTTCATAAGAACATCGCCGAGATGATCGTGAACCGTAGGATCTTTGCCGATTTTCCCCAGCGCCTGGCGCAGATTGTCTTCGGCTTGATCCAGACGATTTTGATGATAATAAACCCAGCCGAGACTATCGAGATAAGCGCCATTCTGCGGATCGAGTTCCAAAGCGTGCGCGATCATCTTTTGCGCTTCGTCAAGTTTCACGCCGCGGTCGGCCCACATATAACCCAGGTAATTCAACGCACCGGCGTTATCGGGATCGGCAGTGAGCACTTTGCGAAACTCCGCTTCGGCGTCGTCGAAATTTTTCATCTTCTCGAACATTGCGCCGCGCATAAACTCGACGCCCTGCTTTTCCTGCTTGCTGGCGGAAAGCCGTTCGGCTTCATCGAGCACTTTCTGCTCTTCTCCAAAGCGCTTAGCTTTCTCATAAAGCTGCGCGATGCTGAGCAGCGTATCGCGGTCGCGCTCGCCGTTCATTAAGCCACGCAGCTCCGCAATGGCTTGATCTGTCTTGCCCTGATCGGCCACGATGGATGCGTGAACCAAAGCCACGGTGCGGTCTTTCGGATATTTTTTCAGCGCGGAATCCGATTCAGCACGCGCCGCATTCAAGTCCTTCGCGACCCGATAGGTCTCGACCACCTGCACTGAAGCCCGCGATGCGGAATCCGGGTCCAATTCGCCAATTTGCCGGAAAGCGGCGATGGCCGCGGGATACTTGCCATTATTCCGATACAAAAGTCCCAAGCGTTCCAGCAGCGTGTTACGGCTGCCTTTCTCGGACTCGGTGTAATCCTTCTTGACGGAGTCGTCGAGAAGCTTTTTCAGGACCCCGATCGCCTCGTCGCTCTTTCCCTCCGCATCGAGCATGTTCACTTCGTCGTAGCGGACTTCAAGATTGTCGCCATCCATTTCTTTGGCTTTGGCGAAAGCGGCGCGCGCCTTTTCGAAATCGTGCTTCTGGCGATAAATTTCTGAAAGCCGCAGTTGCACCTGTGAATCTTTCGGCTCCTCCACGGCTATTTCCTTGTAAATGACCAGCGCCTCATCGATCCTATCCGCAAAGAGCAGATCCTGCGCCAGCGCCCGCTTTAGCCGCGAGTTGTCTGGGGCCAGTGGAATCGCCTTTTTCCAGGTATCGGCGGCGGAACCGAAGTCGCGCATTTGTTCGTAAAATCCGGCCAAGGCTGCCAGCGTGCGGGCGTTCGGATTCTTTTCGGTGGCGCGCTTCAACATGTCGACGGCGTTCTTGCTATCGCCAACGTCGGAATAAACCATCGCCAGCCCGGTAAGGGCTTCGTCGTTGTCGGACTCCAAGGCCAAGGCCTGTTTGAACGCCTTTTCAGCATCCACGGAGTTGTGCGAAACGCGATAAAGGCGGCCCAGAACCAGCAGGCTGTCGATGTCTTTCGGATCCTTCGCCGTGATCTTCTGATATTGTTCGATCGCCAGCTTGAGCATCTTCTCGTCGATTTTGCCCTGCTGTGTATCGCCGATCAGGCGGGTATAAATGCGTCCCAGGATTCTGCGCGCTTCTAAGTTCTCAGGATTCTGCTTCAACAACTCTTCGGCTTCCGTCACCGCTCTGTTGAGCTGGCCCGATTGGATATAAAGTTCGGTGAGCTCTTCGGATAGGAAGGTGGCCGAGGGATCGTCCTTCAGCGCCTGCTTATAGAAATCGATGGCCTTGTTCAGGTAATCCCCGCGATTCCCGTAGGCGCCAGCCAGCTCCGAATAGAGGTGACCCATGGCAAAGTTATAGTAAGAGCCCGAGTGTGCCGAATCCGCCGGTTTCGCGGGGGCAGCGGGAGAGGTCTGGGCGAAAACGGAAGTGGCGGAGACCGCGCACAACATGCTGAACACGGTGAAAAAAGCGCGTGCCGAACGAATCATGAGTTCTTTTTTTCTTTCCCCCACCCGCGCAGTCCGCCGGGCAGAACTAAGCCAAAGTCCAGTCTTCAGTATAACGCTGTCGCTTCGGAGTCTTCCCGCGTGAGCGCCCTGGTCGTGGTCGTTGGCCCCACCGGGTCGGGAAAATCCGAGCTCGCGTTGCATTTGGCTGAAGCTTTAGACGGAGAGATCGTCAATTGCGATTCGGTTCAATTGTTTCGATTTTTCGATATAGGCACGGCCAAGATGCCTCTGGCCGAGCGACGCGGTATCCGGCACCATTTGATGGATGTCGCAGATCCGGACGAGACATTCACTGCTGGCGATTATGCGCGCGTTGCCGCCGTCGTAATTGGCGAAATTCAATCCCGCCAGCGGCTTCCGATCCTCGTCGGAGGAACGGGGTTCTACCTCCGCGCGCTGCTGAACGGGTTGCCGGAAGCGCCTCCTCGCGACGATGCCGTGCGCGAAAGGCTGACGGCCCGAGAAGCACTCCGGCACGGTTCGCTGCACCGTATCCTGCGCCGTCTAGACCCGGGATCGGCCGCTCGCATACATGCGAATGACACGCCAAAACTCACGCGTGCCCTCGAACTGCGCCTCATCACCGGCGGTCCGGCATCGGCCCTCGCGTCGTCTACACCACGTTTGGTAAGCGGCCGCACCGTGGTCAAAATTGGTCTGGATCCCGCGCGTCTGGCTCTCTACCAGAAGCTTGACGTTCGGTGTGCAGCCATGTTCGCCGCCGGCCTGATCGAGGAAACCGCCAGCATTCTGAACCGCGGCTATTCACCGAAAGCTAAGCCGTTTGAATCGCTCGGCTACGCCCAGATCTTACGCGTCCTTCGCCAGGAGATCTCTGTGGAACAGGCGATTGCCGAGACACAACAGCAAACGCGCCGCTACGCCAAGAGGCAGATGACCTGGTTCCGGCGCGAGCCCGACGTGCACTGGATTCCCGGATTCGGCTCGGAGGCCGCAGTGCAACAAGAAGCTCTGCGGCTAGCTGCCACGGTAAAATGACCGGTAGTGCTTCGTCTGCTCCTGATTTTGCTTGCCGCCCTGCCCGTCTCCGCGGACACCGTGGCCGTGCTGCCGCTATTTAATTTTTCGAAATCGCCGAACCTCGATTGGATTGGCGAGAGCGTGGCCGAAACGGTGCGCGAGGCGCTTGGATCGGAAGGTCTGCTGGTGCTTGCGCGCGAGGACCGCATGGAAGTTCTTCGGCGTCTTTCCATTCGTCCTAACGCCGTGTTGACCCACGCCTCGGTAATGAAGATTGGAGAGGCGCTCGACGCGGGCAACGTGATTTTCGGGCAATTCGCTTTCACCTCACCGGATGCCACGCCGGGCTTGAAGAGCACCATTCAACTCACCGCCCGTTTAGTCGATTTAAAACACACCAAACCCGGCCCGGAATTTCAGCAGACTGGAACACTTGAAGATTTGAGCCGTTTGGAAACTAGGCTGGCTTGGCAGTTCGTGCGGTATCTGCTGCCCAAATCAGCTCCATCGGCGGACGATTTTCTTCGCCTCCGTCCGCCGGTTCGAATTGACGCGATTGAGAATTATGTGCGCGGTCTCCTCGCCTCGTCCCCCGACCAGAAGCAGAAGCTCTTCTCGCAGGCGGCGCGCATTGACGAAAACTTTTCGGAGCCTCGTTTCCAACTCGGCCGCATGAACTGGGAGAAGAAGGATTACAAAGCCGCGGGGGCCTGGCTGGAAAAAGTGACGCGCGCGGATTCTCATTTTGAGGAAGCCATGTTCCTTTTGGGCCTCTGCAAGTACAACCAGAACGATTACACCTCCGCGGTTAAGTATTTCGAACAAGTGGCCGCGGAAGTTCCATTGAGCGAGGTATTCAACAACCTGGGAGCGGCGCAGTCCCGGCGCGACATCGCCGAGTCCGAGGACAACTTCCAGAAGGCTCTGGAGGGCGATGAGGCCGACCCCGACTACTGGTTCAATGTGGGTTACGCCGAGTGGAAAAAGGGCATTTTCTTTCTTGCCGCCGATAAGTTCCGCGCGGCATTGGAACGCAACGCCGAAGATGCGGAGGCCACCGCTTTTCTGACGCGCTGTCAGCGTAAGGAAGGGCCGCACTCGGGGGATGCGAAGTCGGAGAATCGAGAGCGGTTGAAATTCACCTTCGAAGAAACCGCGTTCCGGCAGTTACAGGCGGAACTGCGGGGCAAGTAAGCCGACGCACTGCCGCTCACTTCTGGCGGCTAATCTTGACTTTTCCCGTGATGTCGCCGGTGTCCACGGAAGTCTTCATTTCACCCTCCATGTGATCGCCATCGACGATTAGATTAAACTTTGCAGGGCCGAGCGTCTCGCCGCTGCTGGCTTCAAAATAAATCTTGTTGCCTTCCACCTTCGCGTTCTTGATGGGCACAAGATCGTTGTCTTCGGCGCGGCCAATGTTTCCGGAGATTGCGGCATCACGCTGCTGAAACTGAACCTGCACTGGCGTTGTAATGTTGGTGCCGCTGCTTTCGTCTTTCACATCGATGGTTCCAGACCATTTGCCCGTGATGTCAAGTGCGTTCGTTGCGGCAATAGCCCCCGCCAACGAAAACATGAGACCGAAAATCAACCAGCGCTTTTTCATAGTCACCTTCGCGGCGCGTGCGTTGCGCCACTCGACTTCAGTATAATCCTCGTTTTGAGGCTTATGATTCGTAACCGTTCCATTCTTTCCGGCTTTCTGATTGTTGGCGCATCCAGTTTGTTGGCGCAAACGCCCGCCGCGCCCAAAACGGCAACTCACAAAGCGGCTCCGCACAAAACGGCCGCCACGCCAGCCGCACCCGTGGCACCTCAGACATTTCCGGCCGACCCCGGACTCTATGCCGCTTTGAATACAACCGAAGGGCGCATCGTGCTCAAGCTGTACGAGAAAGAAACACCCATCACCGTACGCAATTTTACTTCTCTGGCCCGTGGAATTAAAGAGTTCACTGACCCGAAGACGGGCGCTAAGGTGAAACGCCCGTTTTATAACGGGCTTACGTTCCACCGCGTGATCCCCGGCTTCATGATCCAGGGCGGCGACAGCGCCGGGAACGGCACCGGCGATGGCGGCATCGCCACCATCAAGGACGAGTTCGACCCGTCGCTGAAATTCGACAAGCCCGGCCTGCTGGCGATGGCTAACCGCGGTCCCAACACAGGGTCGACGCAGTTCTTCATAACGGAAGGCACGCCGGATTATCTGAACGGCAAGCACACCATCTTCGGCGAGGTCGTGGAGGGCCAAGACGTGGTGCACAAGATCGCCAATGTGCCGACGTTCCAGGGCGGCGACAAGAAAGACCGGCCCATCACGCCCGTCATCGTGAAAACCGTGGTAATTCGCCGCGTGGGTCCGGCGCCAGCCGCGCCAGGGGCACCGGCGCACAAGGCAGCCACAAAGAAGAAGGTTTAGCTCGTGCGCCAGACCATTTCGATTCTTTCGACGGCGGCAATCATGGCGGGCGCCGCCTTCACCGCGCCGCCCAAAGTCGATTTCGGCCGCGATGTCCAACCCATCTTAACGGCCCGTTGCAACACCTGTCATGGCGGCGATAAACGTTCTGGGGGCCTCTCTACCAAGGATTACGAAGAGGTTCTGCGCGGCGGTCGCAGCGGCGGTGCGATCCTCCCCGGCGATAGCAAAAACAGCCTTCTGGTTCAGCGCATCACCGATCGCGCGCCTCTCATGCCCCTGGGCGGCCCGCCACTGAACACGGAAGAGTTGGCGACCTTACGGACATGGATCGACGAAGGCGCGCGATTGACGCCTGAGTCCGCGCCCGCAATGGCCAAATGGATGCCGGTGCTCAGTCTAAGCACTCCAGAAATTCCCGCTTCCTCCTCAACGAAATCTGCCTATCCCGTGGATCGTTTTATCACCAGTTACTTCGAGAAACAGGGAATGAAGCTGCCCCCGCCGGTATCGGACGCGGCGTTTGCGCGGCGTGCTTATCTCGATGTGTGGGGCTTGCTTCCTCCGCCGGAAGACGTCAATCGCTTCGTCCACTCTCAAGACGAAAATAAACGCCAAGCGCTGGTCGATGCTCTTCTCGCTAATTCAAAAAACTATTCGGAAAACTGGATCAGTTACTGGAACGACTTGTTGCGGAATGAAGCCGGGGATGAATATCATGGCGGCCGGAAGACAATCTCGCCTTGGCTTTACCAGGCGCTCGCCACAAATCTCCCTTACGATCGTTTCGTTTCTGAATTGTTGAATCCCGCCACGCCCGCGTCTCCCGATGGATTTCTGATGGGCGTGAACTGGCGCGGCGATGTAAACGCAAGTCAAACTCCGATCATGCAGGCCGCGCAGAACAGCGCGCAAGTGTTCCTTGGTATTAACTTGAAGTGCAACTCCTGCCACGATAGTTTCATCAGCCGGTGGAAATTGAAGGACGCCTACGGACTGGCGGCCTTCTTCGCACCCGACGAGAAGCTGGAACTGGTGCGTTGCGATCGCAAGACCGGGCAGTACACCGCTCCCAGCTTTCTTTATCCGGAGCTGAATCCCGCTTCCCCGCCCTCATCGCTTGCCGACCGCCGCGCCGTCGTGGCTCGGATGTTCACCGATCGCAGGAACGGCCGCACGGCGCGCACCATCGTGAATCGGATGTGGCAGCGCCTTCTCGGCCGCGGCATTGTTTCCGATGTCGACGATCTGGATGGCGAGCCTTGGAATCCACAACTGCTCGATTGGCTGGCCAGCGATTTCGTTGATCATGGCTACGATCTGAAGCGCTTGATCCGCACCATCGTCACTTCGCGGGCCTATCAAATGCCTTCCGTGCCGCGCGTCGGAACTCCCGATAAAACGTACGTGTTCCGTGGCCCTGAACTGCGGCGCATCACGGCGGAAGAATACGTGGACGCGCTCGGCGCGATCACCGGCGAATGGCAGGTCTATCTGGAACCAGGCGCGAAGCAAGCCGTTTACAGCCGCGAGTGGCGGCTCAAGTCTTCTTCCTTGAGCCGCGCGCTGGGCCGCCCCATACGCGATCAGGTCTATACCGAGCGCGACAGCAGCGCCACTACCCTGCAAGCTTTGGAACTCGTGAATGGTCCAACTCTCACGCGTATCATTAACCGGGGCGCGGATCGCATGCTGGGCCAGTTGCAGCCGCCGCCGAACAATCTTTTCGATAGCGGGCAGATTTCTTCTGAGCACGTCAAAATCGATCTGGATGTGAGCGGCATCAAGCACCTGCGGCTGGTGGTCGCCGATTCCGGATCGTATTCACCGGAGCGTGTTCTTCCAGTTTGGGCCGAGGCAACGCTCGAACGCGACGGAATCATGGTGCCGCTTAGTTCGCTGAAGCCGGTTTCGGGTGAGAAAAACGCGCGCATCGAAGCGGGTGCGTTTCGTTTCAAAGACCAGGCGCTCACCGGCGGATTGCGCGTGGATCTTCCGGCCGAGATCGTTTTCGATTTGACCGGCCAGGGGTTTACGAAATTCCATTCGGTAGTGGGCCTGGATGAGAAGTGCCTGCAAAGCGATATCTCGCCGTCGGTGCGCTTTTTTGCGTTTAGCGAGAAGCCGGATTGGGAATATCTGGTGCGGGTGAATCCAGAAACTCCTCTTCCCCCAGCACCAGAGTTCGCCGACCGTGAGCGCCTCATCACGCGCGTTTTTGCTTATGCGCTGGGCCGGGAAGCCACCGCTGGCGAGCGCAATTTAGCCCGCCAGATTCTGGCGGACGGAAAGAATTCAAAGAAGATTTCGGCAACTGGGCTCGCGGATTTGTTATGGAGTCTCACGATGCTCCCCGAATTCCAATTGATCGGTTAAGCTGCCATGAATAGAGAAGAAAAACGCATTATTTCGGCAATCGGCCGCAGAGGGTTCATGGGGGCCTCGGCAGGTGCGGCGCTGGCGGCACTATCGGGGGGCGCCCCTCGGCTTTTCGCACAAGAAACAATGGAAAAGATCGCTCCCTCAGCCGACACCCTGATCCTTCTGTGGATGGCCGGCGGCATGGCCCAGACCGAAACGTTCGATCCCAAAAGAAGCGCGGAGTATCGGTCCGGACTCAAGTCGAGCGACGTGCTTAGTACCTTCAAATCAATCGACACGGCCGTCGATAATATCAAGATTTCCGAGGGACTCGAGCGCATCGCGAAAGTGATGGACCGTGGCGCGTTGATCCGCTCGTATCAGGGCGGAGACCTGGGTTTCATCCTGCATTCGCGCCATCAATATCACTGGCACACCGGCTACGCGCCGCCGCAGACCGTGGCGATGCCGCACATCGGCGCCATGATCGCGAAGACTTTAGGACCGCGCAATCCGGATGTTCCCGCGTTCATCGACATTGGTCAAAACATGGAGATCGGCGGCGAAAGCGCCGGCGTCAAAGCTTTCCACACGGCGGGCTTTCTCGGCACGGAATACGGGCCGTTTTTGATCGCGAACCCAGAGGATGCCGGGGCCAGTGTGCGGCCCACTCCCGAGCTGGGTGGCGGACGTTTTGAGCGTCGGCATCAACTCTATGAGGCGCTTGCCAAACAGAGCCCAATTACGCGATATGGCGGCGATTTCCAAAAGGAATCTTTGCTGCGTTCGGTGGATTCAGCGCATCGGCTGCTCAACTCGCCTTCGGCTAAAGCCTTCGATCTTTCGCTAGAGCCCAAAGAAAAGTACGACATTTACAATACCGGGCGGTTCGGATTAGGATGTCTTCTCGCCCGTCGATTGACTGAATCGGGCGCGCGGTTCGTTGAGGTCACCACGGAGTACATACCGTTCAAGAATTGGGACACCCACGAGAACGGACACAGCCGCGCGATTGGGATGAAGCACCAGATCGACGGCCCAATCTCCCAGCTCGTTTTAGACCTGGAAGAACGCGGGCTGCTGAATCGCACGCTGATTGTCCTGGCGAGCGAGTTCGGGCGCGACATGATGGTGGAGGGCAAACCCGACAAGACGGTGAAAGATCAGGTGACTGTTCCCGACGTGATTACCGATCCGAAGTTTTTCGGTATGCATCGCCACTTTACCGACGCCGGTTCGGTGCTGCTATTCGGCGGAGGGATCAAGGGCGGAACGCTTTATGGCAAGACAGCCGATGAGCGCCCTTGCAAGACCATTGAGAATCCGGTGAAGATCGAAGACCTTCATGCCACGTTGTATCGCGCGATGGGAATTCCGGCTAACCTCTCTTATGTCGTCGAGAAGCGCCCGGTCTACGTCACGCGCGATGGCAAGGGCGTCGCTGTGAAACCAATTTTCAGTTGAACTGCGGGAAGTCTCAGCCTTATTCGTCTTTCGGAGGTGGAGTTGGCACCCCCATAAACTTACTCCTGCCGCATCTCCGCATGGTGCCGCACGTCCACACCCTTCACCAGAAAAAGGACATCTTCCGCGATGTTCGTCGAATGATCCGCAATCCGCTCCAGATTCCGCACCACCGCTATCAGATCCACCCCTTGCCTGATGCTCTGCGGATTCTTTTCCATGAAACTAATTAGTTCGTGGTTGCTCGCCGACCGCAAATCGTCCACCGCGTCATCGGAAGCCAGAACACTGCGCGCTAAGTCGGCGTCTTTGTGGACGAAAGCATCCAAGCTTTTGCGCACCATCGATTGAACCAGCCCCGAAATATGCGGAATATCGATCATCGCCTTAATGGAAGGCGCGTCGAGCAATGACAGTGCCCTTTGCGCGATATTTACCGCCAAATCGCCCATCCGCTCAAGGTCGGTGTTGATTTTCAGCGCGGCGGTAATCAGACGGAGGTCACCCGCCATGGGCTGTCGCAGCGCTAGTAGACCGATGGCAAGGTCGTCAATTTCCACTTCCATCTGGTTAATGCGCGCCTCGTCTCTGAGTACGCTCTGCGCTAGTGTCTGATCCTTTTGGACGACAGCGGTAATGCTGCGATAGATAGCCGCTTCCACCATCGCCGCCATTGCCAGCAACTGCGTTTTTAAACGCTCAAGTTCCTCTTCAAAATAGCGCAAGCTGGCCTCCAGGACGCTGCAGCAAATCTTTAACCGAACCTTCCCGTCACGTAGTCTTCCGTTTCTTTTTGAGCAGGCGTTTGAAAAATGATTTTGGTTGCATTGAATTCGATCAGTTTTCCCAAAAGAAAGAATCCAGTGTAGTCCGCAACGCGAGCTGCCTGCTGCATATTGTGCGTCACAATCACGATTGTGCAGGTGCGTTTCAAGTGCAGAATCAGTTCTTCGATCTTAGCCGTGGCGATGGGGTCGAGCGCCGAGCACGGCTCATCCAGCAAGAGTGCCTCGGGATTTACGGCCAGTGCGCGCGCAATACAAAGCCGCTGCTGCTGCCCTCCTGAAAGCGAGTACGCGGATTCGTGCAGCTTGTCTTTCACTTCGTCCCACAGCGCGGCGCGGCGCAAACTCTGCTCCACCGATTCCTGCAAAGTCGCTTTATTGGCGAATCCGTTCACGCGCAATCCGTAAGCGACATTGTCGAAGATGGACTTCGGAAACGGATTTGAGCGTTGGAATACCATTCCGACGCGACGCCTCAGCGCGGAGAGTTCAATGGCGAACAGATCTTCATTATCCAGCAGAATAGCGCCTTCGGCGCGGGTAAGCGGAACCGTCTCATACATGCGATTTAGCGTTCTCAGAAAGGTCGACTTTCCGCATCCGGAGGGGCCGATGAGCGCCGTGACCGCCCCGGTTGGCACGGATAGAGAAATACCGTGCAGCGCCTTGAATTTGCCGTAATAAAAGTTTAAGTCGGTGGTAACCAATTTGGCCGAAGTCTCGGCAGCGGGTTTCATGGGAACGCCCTTCTGCATGTCGATCGCGAGGTTTTGAAGTGTCGAAACGTTGGTGGACATTGTTATCTCCGTTGGTGACCGCCGCGCGACAGGGCGAGACGCGCGATCACATTTACCGCAAAAACCAGACTGAGCAATACGAAGCCCGCGGACCAGGCCTGCCGGTGCCAATCTTCGTACGGGGCGATTGCGTATGTGAAAATCATCACGGGTAAAGTAGCTGTGGGCTGTCCCCAACCGGGGCTCCAAAAACGATTTCCGAAGCTCGTGAAAAGAAGCGGCGCCGTCTCCCCCGCAACGCGCGCAAGATTTAGCATAATCCCAGTTACAATTCCCTGCATGGCGGCGGGAACCACCACCGTAACAATAGCGCGCGTTTTGGTGGCGCCTAGAGCCATGGCACCCTCACGCATCGATACCGGCACGGCGCGCAGAAATTCTTCCGTGCTGCGCAAAGAGATGGGAATCATCATCAGCCCGAGAGCCATGCCGCCGGCCAGCGTCGAGAAATGTTTTTGTGGAAGCACGATCAGCGTGAAAGCAAAAATACCAATTACGATGGAGGGCACGCCATTCAGAAGATCGGTCATGTATCGGACCACAAACGGAAACGTCGTCCCCCCAAACTCCGCCAAGTACACTCCGCCCAGAAAACCGATGGGCACGCCAATCAGCGAGGCGAGAAGCAGCACCTTCGCGCTGCCCAGAATTGCGTTCGCCATACCGCCGCCGCTCTCGCCCACAGGCGTCGGCAGCTTGGTGAAAAAGTTCCAGTTCAGACTGGAGCCGCCGCTATAGAAAAGATATCCCACAATGAAAACCAGAACGCCCACCGCAATAAGCGCGCAAAGACCCGTCAGGCCGAGCATAACGGCGTTGACCGCTTTGCGCCTTATCAGTAGCCTGTCCATTACGTCTCTCCCCGTCGCGTGGTGGTGAGAATGAGCAGGCGTGCGATGCCGTTGATTAAGATCGTCAGGGCGAACAGCACCAGCCCTAATTCAATCAGTGAGCTCGTGTAGAGATCGCCCGTCGCCTCGGTAAACTCGTTCGCGATTATCGCCGCTATCGAGTAGCCCGGAGCGAAAAGCGATGCGCTTATCTTGGGATCGTTACCGATCACCATAGTGACGGCCATCGTCTCCCCGAGAGCCCGGGCCAAAGCCAAAAAGATTGAACCGGTGATGCCCTTCCGCGCGAACGGAACCACCACCTGCCAGGTGGATTCCCACTTGGTTGCGCCCAAAGCCAGTGCGGCTTCGCGTTGATCGGTGGGAACGGCAAGTAAGACCTCGCGAGAAATGGAAATGATGAATGGCAAAACCATAATCGCCAGAATGACACCCGCCGCAAAAAGGCTAAAGCCGTAAAACGGACCCTGGAAAGTTGGAAGCCATCCCAGTACGCTCCGCAACACCGGCTCAATTTGCTTCAGAAATGGCACCAGGACAAATACTGCGAGCAGCCCGAAAATAACGCTCGGAACGGCGGCCAGGAGCTCAACCAAGAACGTAAGAGTGTCGGAAACCCGGGGCGGAGCCAGCTCCGAAAGGAAAATTGCCGCGCCCACTCCGAGGGGCACGGCAATCACGAGCGCGAGAGCCGACGTGACGACAGTTCCGTAAACGAAAGGCAGCGCGCCAAACTGTCCCGCTACTGGGTCCCAGACCCTCGAAAATAAAAAATCCCAGCCGAATTTGTGGCGTGAAACGGCCGAGTTCACGAATAGCTCGTAAACCAAAAGGCAGGTCACCAGCACGATGGCGGCGGCGCACGAAATCGTGATAAGAAATGCCGGTTTGTCCCCGCCGTGAAGCCCCCAGAAAAACGAGCCCGCCCTGCGGACTGAGGGCGCGGCGGGTAGCTCGGCGACTGGAGTTGCCATGCAAGATTTATTGAATCTTAGTAATCGCTTTCAGTTCCTTGGCAACCACTTGCTTGGGGAGCTGCGCGTAATCTAATGCTTCGACGGACATCTGGCCCTGGCCAAGCATCCAATGAAGAAAATCAATCAGCACTTTCTTCTTCGCTCCGTCCTGGATCTTATCCGGAATGAGCAGCCAAGTGAAAGTTGCTATAGGATAGGCCGTCTTGCCGGGCGCGTTGGTAATCGAGACTCGGAAATCGTCCGGCATCGCTTTGGCGGCACCCGCGGCCGCCGCCGTAACGCTGGCGAGATCCGCCTTTACGAAACTTCCAGATGGATTGCGCACGCGACCATAGGAAATCTTGTTCTGCACCGCGTAGACTAACTCGATATAGCCAATGGAATTCGGAATCTGGCGAATCTGCCCCGCGACGCCCTCGTTGCCCTTTCCACCCAGCCCAACCGGCCAGTTGACCGAAGTCGCGGTGCCCACCTTCGTCTTCCATTCGGGGCTAACTTTAGAAAGAAAATCCACCCAAACATAAGTGGTTCCGCTTCCATCCGAACGATGCACTACGACGATATCGTTGCCCGGCAGTTTCGCTTTCGGATTGGCCTTCACCAATTCGGGATCGTTCCATTTAGTAATTTTGCCCAGGAAAATTCCCGCCAGCGCTTCGGGCGTGAAGTTCAAATCGGTCGCAACCCCGGGAACATTATACGCCGGCACATCCGCACCCAGCACCGTGGGGAAATGCAGGATATTCGTCCCCCGCTTTTCCTTGAACTGCTTGATCTGTTCGTCGTTCATCGGCCCGTCACTGGCCCCGAAATCCACCGTGCCCTCGGTGATCTGCTTGATGCCCCCACCGGACCCGATCGATTGGTAATTGATCTGAATCTCCGGATGGAGTTTGTGGTATTGATCGAACCACTTCGAGTACATCGGATTCGGGAACGTCGCGCCCGCCCCATTCATCAGCACTTCTGCGGACACAACTCCGGCGGCTGCCATCACTCCCGCCAGACATGCGGCTCTGGCTATCTTAGTCATCGTCATTTTCATGGTTTCACAGCTCTCCATTACGCTAAGTTGAAAATATTGTTACGGTTTGGTTAACGCGCTACTTTAACGTCGGCGCGACACCGGGCAGAGTGTAGCGTAAGTTAAACATGATCAGATGGATGTGGGTATTGGCCGGCGCTCCCGAAGCTACCGCCCAGGGGTTCCGAAAAATGTATGAATACTGACCCATCACATTGAGCGCGCCATACTGCGGGCTTTTCCAAAGCGTCTGATTGAAACCCAGCGTGGCTTCCTGAATGGAGCGGTTCTGGCTATTTGGCGAACCCGCATAACCGTACCCAACCGACTTTCCGTTGGTCGGATCGATAGCCACGTTCCGATGAATGTACACGCCTCCGTAGTAACCGTAGAGCAGAAGATTGTGGACATTAGTCTCGAAGCCATCCACGGTAGATACCGTGTGCACGGGCGACACAGAGCCATTTCCGCGAACCACCAGATCCGGTGCCTCGCCGAAGACGTACCGGCCTCCGCCATCGCTGAAAAAGTTAGTGCTGATCAGCCGGAAGTTCTTCACCGGCTCGGCAACCATGTTGATGGAGCCGCCGGCGCCCTGGGCTGAGTAGTGCGTTTGTGTCAGTGGATTAAAAGTTCGGAACGTTCGAAACAGACCGGCGAATTCCAGATGGAATGCGCGACCACCTTGCAGCTTGGGATCGAAGGCGAGCTTGGCGATAATGTCGGGATGCAAAGACGGGGCGCTGATCGTCGTGTTGCCCGCGTTTAGCTGCGTGGCGTAAGGCGTAGCGAGGGCGCTAGGCAAAGTGATGACCCCGCCGCCGCCCGAGCCGCCAATATACTGCTCCGGGCTTTCGAGTGAAACGCCCATCGTAACCGTGCCGGTCGGGTGATACAAGAACCGGATTCCGGGACTGCGTCCCCATGTGAGCCCGAGCTGATAATTCACATCGATATCCTGCGAGTAAAACAGGTCCGGGGGCAATGCGGAAAGACCCTTCCGGTTGGGCGTCATGAAACTCCACGATTGCCCCGCCAGCATCTCAAACTTGTTGCTGCGGACGTCCACCCAAAACAAACGCAGCCGATTGCTAACGCTGTTGCTCGACACCGCGGCGTTCGTCGGAACGAATCCAAGGAAATCGGACTCGAAATATCCCAGCACATGCGCGTCTTTCACGTTGGCGTCGATACGAAGACCAATGCGGGAATTCTGCGCGCTAAACCGCGATTCACTCAGGCGTCCGGCAGCCACATTGTGATAAGGAATGCTGCCGAAATTCGAGCCGATTCCGCTGCCCGCGTTGGTGCTGCGGTTGACCGTGGTGAAATCCATAAATCCAATCGGGGTCAAATATGCGGAACCAATGCGAAGTGACAGTGGGGATGGCTCCTGACTTTCAGGCGCCTTCTGCATCGCCGGAATCGCGAAAGCGGCAGTATTGCCGGCGGCCACCGGCACGGCGCTTGGCAACATCGGAGTGGTGGTCGCCACTTCTCCCAAACTCGCTGGTTTCGCCGGAGTCATGATGTATTTTTCGAGCAGGGCTTGCTGCCGCTCCACCATCTCGCGAAGCGCTTCGAGCTGTTTACGTTGCTCGATCAGTTCATTTTTGAGCTGGCGAATTTCTTCGGGTCTGTCGGCGGCACGAACGTTTCCCGCCAGACAAATCAAGCTTATAAATAGAACGCCACGCGTTGACGAAAGTTCTTTTAGTGCTTTCAGTTTTTTCTCCAAAGCAAAATTAGCATTGCAGTGTGAATGATTGATGACAAAATTGTAACGGATGTATTAGCCCGCGCCCTAGGCGATTGGAAGTACTACCGTAAACTTGGAGCCCCGCCCCAACTGACTCTCCACCAGGATACGGCCATTCATCCGCTCAATGGCGTGTTTCACGATCGAGAGCCCGAGCCCCGTGCCCCCAACTTGGCGCGAGCGGGCTTTATCCACCCGATAGAATCGTTCGAAAATTCTCGGCAGATCTTCGTAAGGAATTCCAAGACCCGTGTCCGTGATCACGACCGAGGCTTGATTGGGCGATGATCGAATCACTTCCACGTGGACTTCGCCGTCTGGCCGGTTGAACTTCACCGCGTTGACCAGAAGGTTGAGCAGAGCCTGCTCCAGACGCACACGATGGGCGCGCACTTCGAGTGCTTGAACGTTCCCGCGCACAATGTGAACATTGCGCGCGTTGGCTTCTGCTTCCACGGTCTGGAGCGCCGAATCCACAGCCTCCTGCAGCGAGATGCACTGTGGCTCGCCCCGTGCCGCCCCCGATTCCATCTCGGAAAGCACCAGCAGATCCGACGCGATGCTGGTTAGCCGCACCGCGTTGTTCTGGATAATTTCCAGAAACTTGCGATTGTTCTGGGTGTCTTCCATGGCTCCCTCAAGCAGTGTCTCGGTGTATCCGGTGATGGCTGCCAGCGGCGTGCGAAGCTCGTGCGAAACGTTCGCCACGAAATCTTTGCGGATCTGCTCCAGCCGTTCGAGGTCGGTGATGTCGTGCAGAATGGCGATTGCGCCAGTCCCGGAGGACGTGGCGAGCGGATTAATCTGCGCCTCGAATGATCGATTGCCCGCAGCCGGACTTTGCAGATGTTCTTTCAGCGGCTCCCCCGTCTCTAGGACTCGATTGAGCATCGTCAGCAATCCCGAATCGCGTACCAGTTCCAGCAGCGACACACGTTCCGGAACGCTGGTTCGGACATCGAACGCTCGCTGAAACGCGGGGTTGCAAAAGATCACGTGAAGCTGGTGATCCACGGCGAGAACCCCCTCCGCCATGCTGGATATGATGGCCTCTCGGCGCGCCGATTCCAGATTGAGACGCTCTACCAACTCACGAATTTGCGCCGCCATGCGTTGTAGGGAGCGGCCCAGGCTGCCCAGTTCGTCTGACGAATCGATGACCGGATCTCGTGCCGCTCCCGCGCTCAAAAAGGTTTCGGCGAAGCGCTTGAGCTGAACAATGCGTCGGTTGAATCCCCGCGAAAGCAGGAATGCGACCAGAAGAGCGAAGACGGCGGCTCCAAACGAAGTCGCCAGTATCCGCAGGCGCACCGCATTGGCCGCCATATTTGTTTCCTTCAACGGCGCGGAAAGGCGGAGTGCCAGCGGCGAGCCATCAATGGCACGAGTTCGAGCCTCTATGTAGGAAAATGCATCTTGAGAATTAGATTCCCCAGGCTCCGAGTCGGCGAGCGGCTTTCCGCTCCCGTCAAAAACACTGATGCGGGTGCGCGCAAGTAACGCGTTCTTCTTGACCCAGGAAGAAAGGTCGCGGGTAGGATGCGCTATCAAGTCGGCCCCTAGCATTCCCGCTTCAACACTGAGGCGCGCCGCAAGGTTGTCGGCCTGCTGCTGTCGCGTATAACGAGTGAGATAGAAATCGACCGTTCCCAGCGTGGCGGCGATCAGTAGCAGGGCGCTCCACAACAGCTTCCGAAAGATAGAACTGTTCATTGCCTGCTTCGATTTTGCAGATCGTGCCATTGCGCCAGGCGCGCATCGGTGGATTTCCGCAACTCGGCCACGGCGACAGCGGCCTGCGAAGTTGGAGCCGCGTCGGCGCTGTCAATCAGGTCGAGAAGCTGCGAAAGTTTTTCGTTCAGTTGCAACAGATCCTCACTCAGCGCGACTGTATCCGCCCGCTTTTTCAGTGCGTCGGGAAGCGCCCGAATCTGCGCGACAGCGTCGAAATCCTCGCGAAGCAGACTGGTGATCTGCGTAGCCAGAGCGTGCTGTTGAACCAGAGCGGACGTGGGCGCCTTCACTCGCGGATCCATCTTCACCGTCACAGACTGACTGGCGCTAAATTTTCCCGCCGTGAGCCGCACCGTGTATTTACCCGGCAACACCACTGGCCCTAGCGGAAGACGAGGGGTGTCTTCGAACACCGCCGCAATGGGATACCCGTGACTAAATACTTCTGGAGGAGTCGCGTGCAGATCCCAAATGAACCGGTGCAGGCCCGGCGTCGCGGCCAGTATTTCAGTGGGACGAATCCAGTATGTCGGCACGTTCAGCTCGGGCTCGATGGGGTCCGGTTTGTCGGTACTTGAATAACGCCGAATCACCCGATCTTGCGCGTCGAGAATTTCCATCGTCGCGGGGCCGGCAGCGTTGTCAGGCAGATAGTAATGCAGAATCGATCCATCCGGCGGATTCTGCCCGGCAGGTTCTTCGGGCGGAAGCGGCGTATCGGGGTTTTGATTGTTCCGCACGCGCCATGCGGTTTCCGGCGGAAATAAATGCGCTTCCTTCGACTTCCACGAACTCATTTCGCGCAGCGGCGTGATGTCATCCAGAATCCAGAATGACCGCCCATGCGTGCCCACCACTAAATCGTTCTCGTGAATCACCAAGTCCCGAATGGACGTCGCCGGCAGGTTGTTCTGCAGCGGTTCCCAAGTATCGCCGTCGTTAAACGAAACGGAGACGCCCCGTTCCGACCCCGCATACAGCAGACCCTTCCGAACGGGATCTTCACGCACTGTGTTGATCGGCGCGTTCTCCGCCAGGCCCTGCACAATCTCCTGCCAGGTCTTGCCGCCGTCATGCGTGCGATAGATGTGCGGATGAAGATCGTCTAGCCGGAATCGATTGACCGCCGCATAGGCCGTGTCCGCGTCAAAATGCGACGCGTCCATGATAGACACTTTGCTCCACGGAGTGAGCGCGGGCGGCGTGACGTTGGTCCACGTCTTGCCGCCATCATGAGTTCTCTGAATCAATCCGTCATCAGTCCCGATCCAAATAACATTTTTCTCCCTATACGAAGGCGCGATGGTATAGATAACTCCCTTGTGCTTCCCCTTCTCCGGGTCCGCGGAGCTAAAGATTCCAACGCTCGCCGGCATGTCCCATGAGTCGCGCGTTAAGTCCGGACTGATGATCTCCCAGTTATTTCCGCCATTCGAAGTCTGGAAAAGAACTTGCGATCCCAGATAAAGGACATGTGGATCGACGGGCGAAAAGAGCAGCGGCGCTGTCCGCAAAAAGCGGTACTTATCGCTGCGTAAGACGGACGGTCCCACCTGTTGAACGCTGCCCGTGGTTTGGTCAAAGCGCGAAACTTTACCGCCATAGATAAAGTTCGGATTCAACGGATCTGGCGCGACGTCCTATTTGCAGATCAAGAATGCTGGGGTTAACAACGGCATTTTCGGAAGTGACGCGGCAATCCA
>JANYJA010000031.1 GCA_025358575.1 Terriglobia bacterium | reverse complement strand
TCATGGCCCCGTGCAAGTGTACCTGACCGATCCCACTCGAATGAAGAGGTTCTACGCGGCTGTTCGCGGGCACATCACCAGTCCAGGACCGGCCCGCCCGGTCTTTCGCGCGAATGCGGACATGATGCTCTTGACCACCCGGCTGCGGATCGATCCCGACGGGCGTCTCCACGTTCCTGGAAGTTTGGAAGTTTGGAAGAATCTGTTCGTCAATCACCCCCATGGGAAGTACGACGGCAAGCTTACCAAGGCGGCTGGAGGTTGGAAAGATTCGGACGACGTTCTCGAAGCGCTGTTCGCTCTCTCGCGAAAAGCCGTAGAGAATGAGCCGCTTAAGATTTTCATGACTTTGACCGACCTGGATCGTTACCGCGCCCGGCCGCTTGCGGCGGCGACGGTAGACCGTCTAGCGCGTGAATTTAAAGAATACGGCGCTCAATACAGCATCTTCAACGACGGTCCAGCAATCACGGACGATACTATCATTAGATTTTTGGATACGGCCGAGAGCACCGGCCATATCAAAGACATGCTGCTGCGGCAGAATACCGTCGCCACCATGCAGGCGCTGGTCGGGCTCTGGCAGATTTTCTCACGCCAGGGTTCGCTTCCCGCGGCCAAAGCCAATGAAACGCTGGCCGCAATTATTAAGCCGTTCGACGACGTGAGCAACGAACGTGACGTATTCGACGCGGGTCGCAATGGAGTGAAAGCTTTGCTGGTGGGGACGGGCGGCGATCCATCGATTCTGGCTGCGGGGGCTCAGGATCGTCTGCTGGACCTTCTTGCCGGAGCGGATGCGACCGATTCCGACTCCCATGCACAGATTGTCCTGGAGATGCAGCACGTTCTGGATGCGCAGCGCATTCTTTCTCTGAATACGCTGTTCCAACTGGCGGACAATCTCGACAGCGTGCGTCGCGGTGAGAAGCTAAACACGGCTTTAGTAACGAAGCTGGCCAGCCGCGTGGCGGAGATTCAAGTGCCGCGGAACTCCTTAACGGGCGCCGAAAAGAATGCTCTAGCATTCGGTTACTGGACGGAAAAGCATGTCGACGCGGAACGTAAATTCAACATTCGAGCGGCGCTCGACAAGGCTCAGGGCGACGCCGCAAAACTAAGTGAAGTTCGCGGCGGTCTCGCGCCGTTTCTGCGGGACGCCCTGGTGGCGTATAACTATGCACATTATGCCCCGCCCGGCGCTCAAATTCTGTTTACAAATCCACTCTTCGTGCGGGGGCATGACTTTATTGGAATGCAAGGCACCACCCACACCTGGAAATCCACGGAGTTGCTTGGCACCGGGTGGCCTTCAAATGGCGGCGGGCGTCTTACCGGTTCGCTCTCGAATCTGCCTTATGCTCTGGCGGAAGCCGAGCAGAATTTTCTGGTTCCCTCGCAAACACAGGCGCTGATCTGGGGTGATCTGGTGCCGCAGATGATAGTCAGCGCCAAAATACCCAGATGGTGGAGCGTTACTGCGTCTCAGGTCCACTGGGTGGGTCTGCAGATGCGGCTGGCTGAATCGTTGCTGGCGGAATCCGCGCTGAACCCCATCCTCCGGGAACAGGTGATGGCAACGATAAATCTGCAGGCGGCTCCCGCTCGTACTTATGCCGCGAGGCAAATGCTGACTGCCGGAGATGTGCAAGGGACAATTGAAAGGCTCACACCCGCCGAGCTTTATGCCGTCGGCACGGAATTTCTGAAGTTGCAGCCCGCGAGCGCGGACCCCGCAGCCGTCGAGCTTCGCGCGTTACGCTCCGACCATGAACAGGAAGTTTCCGAAGGCGCCATCTCCCGGGCGTTCGGGACGCCAAAACCGACGCTCGCTAATTCTTACCGGCCAGAACTATTGCAGCTTCGCACGTTTCCAACGCTGATGGGGTACTCCAGCCGAATAATGGCGGAAAGCTGGGAGTCCAACACTCTGTACTGGGCCTCGGTGGCCGACCAGGTGCACGCTACACCGTCGCAGTTGAACGTCCTCATTCCAGAATGGACGCGGAAAGTAGTCGAACGAATCTTTGCGTCGCATCTGGAAGACTGGCCCGCTCTGCTGAAATCGCTGCGGCTGGTCGGTGCCGATATTCGAACGAAGCAGACCGCAACGCCCGTGGCCGGATTATAGATCGTGTTCAGGAGATTCTTAGTGAAGAAGCTTTCCGCTCGCTTGGTCGCGATTGCGATCACCACGCTCGCGATTAGCGGGTCGTGCGCACTCTGGCTCATGGGCCAAGAGAGCACGCCCGTATTCAAATCCAAAGTCGATCTGGTGGTGTTGAACTTCACCGTGACTGACAGCAAGGGACGATACATAAACAACCTGAAACCGACCGACTTCAAAATTTACGAAGACGGCATTCCGGAAAAGATTACTACCTTCGAAGAAGGCAATAAACCGGTGATGCAGGTTATGGACGATGGCACCATGAAGCCTTTGATCACGGCGGAAAACCCCGCCACCACGGGCGGCGCGAAACCTGGGCTTGACCCGCGCTCCGATGCGTTCGTGGGCACCAACGTTTTCGTTCTGTTCGATACCAGCAACTTCATGTATCGAGGATTCGTTTATGCCGAGGACGCTATCGCGGACTTCGTACGCGGTCTGGACCGCGCGGATTCCATCGCGGTTTACACGTTCAGCCGCAATCTTTCGCGGGCGGCATCGCTGACACGCGACCGCTCCGATGCCATTCTGGGTTTGCGTAAGTCGGTTGCCGGTGACGATACGGCTCTTTACAATGCGCTGTTGCTCTCGCTGCGCGATGCCGCAAAGGTTCCAGGACGTAAGGTAGTAATCGTATTTTCTAACGGCCCGGATAACGCGAGCATGGTGGCGCCCGATGACGTTCGCGCGGTAGCCGAGGACGAAGGAATCCCGATCTACGTGATCTCGACTAACGAGGTCAACAAGGATTCCATTTCGAGCGGTGTCTTCCGCCGCATCACTAGCCGCACGGGCGGCAAAGCCTATTGGGCTAAGACGTGGCAGAAACAAGTGGAAGCATTTGAGAATATCCGGGAAGATCTTGGCAATTCCTATACGGTGACTTACTATCCCGCGACCAATGCAAACGAGGGATTTCGTAAATTCACGATTGAAATTGCCAACGACGCGGGCAAGAAGTATCGAATCCGCTCGAGGCCGGGATACCGTCCGCGGACTTTCTAAATTTTCTGGTGCTCCGGATGCGTGCAGGCCGGAAAGATGCTGTTAAACGAATTACCCTTGTATTCGAGGGTTTCGATCATTCCCGCGCGTGACGTATAAAACGCAAACGTATTTTGCGCTTTTATGAGGCGATAGACAGCAAAGGCCGGATGCGTCCGGGCGGGGTCACGCTCCGGCAGCGACATATTTTCAACCAACGCAGCGCGCCGCGCTTGGCTCGCGCCGTGAAAGCCAGCTTGACGAAGTGTGTTCATGGCTTTGCGCCATTTTGTTCTGGCGGCAGGCACGTCTTCGGAAGCCTGAAGCAGAAAATCGATGTAATGCGCGCAGTGCGCCTCCCTGGCGCCTGGTGTGTCATCCGTCGGTATCAGGATCTCCGTGAAGGATTGCAGCGCTTCGAAATCCGCCGGATCGAAGAAAGCCGGCTTATAGTCGCGGAGCAGCGGCGGCTCGGGCGGCGCGGGCGAACTCGAATCGTGCCGGTGGACATCGGCGGCCTGGAGCCACGCCGAGAGAAAGTCAGTCGCTCCGGGAAGAGCGGCGGCGCGTCCGGCTAGAAGCAGAAGGTCGCGGCGAGTTGCAAACATCCGACCATTATAGAATTGACTGTGCCGCGCACCGTCTCCGCCACACGCTATGTCACGCCCCTGCGCGAAGGCGGTTCTTTGCCGGCCATCGTTGAAGGTGACGATCTGGGTCTCTACGTCGTCAAATTTCGAGGCGCCGGCCAAGGGCCGTTGGCCTTAGTGGCAGAATTAATTTCCGGCGAAATCGGGCGCGCCCTGGGTCTGAAGGTGCCGGAAATCGTGTTGATGGAAGTGGACGCGGCTCTCGGCGTGAACGAGCCCGATCCCGAAATTCGCGATTTGTTGAAGGCCAGCGTCGGGCTGAACCTGGCGCTGGACTATCTACCCGGTTCCTTGATGTTCGATCCGGCGGCGCGCGACGTCGCCGCCCCGGAGATCGCCTCCATGGCAGTTTGGTTCGATGCATTCGTGACCAACGTCGATCGTACGGCTCGCAATCCGAATCTGCTTTGGTGGCACAAGACACTGTATTTCATCGATCACGGCGCAACTCTGTACTTCCATCACAACTGGCAAAACCTGGAACAGTCGGCGCTCAGCCGGTTCCCCGCTATTCGCGATCACGTGCTGCTGCATTGGGCCGACTTAATCGAAAAGGCCGATGAACTGTCGCGCGCGCGGCTTTGCGAGAAGTTGTTCACGGATGTAATGGCGCAGCTTCCCGATGCCTGGCTTCTGCCCGAGCCCGGCGCTCTTGTGCCCGACGACAAACGGCGGGCTTATGTAACCTATCTGTCCAGCCGGCTGAGCGCGGCGTCTTCATTTGTGGAGGAGGCCCTGCGTGCCCGCGCGAGTCTCATTTGAGTTCGCCACCGTTCGCGTGGTTCCGCGCGTGGACCGCGAGGAATTCGTCAATGCCGGAGTCATTATGTTTTGCCTCTCAAGAAAATTCCTCCACGCGAGGGTGCATATCAATGAGGCGCGTTGGCACGCCCTCTGGCCCGAGATGGACATCAACCAAATTAGCCGGCACTTGGAAGCGTTCCCTAAAATTTGCGCGGGCGAAAGGGATGCCGGCCCAATTGCTAAACTCTCGCTGCGCGAGAGGTTCCACTGGATAGTGGCGCCACGGAGTACCGTCATTCAGATTTCAGCAGTTCACAGCGGGCTGTGCGAGTCACCGGAATCCACCCTGGATGAGCTCTTTCGCCAGCTCGTGTTAGATTGATCCGATGCCGCCGGAAAAGCGCCCCCCGCTTGATTCCCTCACCGGATTGCGTTTTTTGGCCGCACTGCACGTTGTTCTGCTGCACGTTTGCAGCCCCAGTTTGACCGCGCCTTCGCACGTCCTCACCAATTGGGTCCGATCCGGATTTGTGTCGGTCGAACTGTTTTTCGCACTCTCCGGATTTGTTTTGGTGTACAGCTACGCGGGGCGCAAATACTCGAAGAAGGAATTCTACGTGGCACGCTGGGCGCGAATTTATCCCATTTATGCGTTCGCCCTGGTTCTCTCTTTGCCAAGCTTCCTAAAAGAAATACATGCCGGGGCGTATTCACACACGCTTCTGATTGCCTGCTTATTAACCGTTCCCGGTTTGCTGCAAGCCTGGTTTCCTCCGACAGCACTGGCGTGGAATTCGCCGGCATGGTCGCTATCGGTAGAAGCGTTTTTCTACCTGCTTTTCCCTCATCTACTTCCGCACGTTCTGAAAGTTTCGCGGCGCTATTGGGCGACGGCCATTTTGGCAATTTGGATTCTCGCTGTCGTTGCGCCGGTGATTTACCTCACGGCAAATCCCGACGGCGTGGGATGGATCGGAATCCTCGTAGACAAGCCCGCAATCGGGCAAGCGGACACGCACGGGTGGCTGGGCGTAGTTCACTTCAACCCAATGCTTCACCTTCCGGAATTCCTCGGAGGCGCACTGACCGGCGCTTTCTTTTTGGAACGTCGGAGCGGAGCGGCCTCCGGCACGTCATCTTCGACGATGACTTTCTCCGCGGGCGCCGCGGGAATAGTCATCATCGGCGTGCTAGGATTCGCGGATCGCATTCCCATTTTGCTACTGGGGAACGGCTTGCTTCTTCCGCTCTTTTGCGCTTTGATTTATACGCTCGCGTGGCAGCGCGACTACTTCAGCCGCATACTTTCGCTCCCGCTCATGCTCATCCTAGGAGAAGCGAGCTACGGAATATATATCCTTCAAATCCCTCTGCGAACGGTCTTCCGTGCTCTTTGGCAGATGGTCACGGGTAACAAGCTTCCTGGGGAAATGACGTCTTGGCCGGCGGTTCTGCTCTTTACGGTTTTCTTAAGTGGGATCTGTGTCGCGGCACATTACCTGATCGAGCGCCCGTTAAGAACTCGGATCAAAAATTCTTACTTAGGGCCGCTTATCGCCGGTAATCAACCGCGCGCCCCGATTGTGGGTGACATAATTTAACGCCCATTCGATCAAAACGAGCAGGCGGTTTTCAAACTCCACCAGATACATCAAGTGGATAAAGAGCCACGCTAGCCACGCCAGAAGACCGGAGAAATGCAAATTTCCCATCTGCGCCACAGCGGACGCACGGCCGATGGTGGCCATGCTTCCCTTGTCCCAATATTTGAACAGGTCGGGAACCGCGCTTTCGCCCTTTGCGCGGCGTTCCACTTGTCTGGCGACAAACCTTCCTTGCTGCATGGCCACTGGCGCAACGCCGGGGAGTTGCTCGCCGTTCGCCGCCATAAAAGACGCCAGATCTCCAATCACAAAGATGTCAGGCTGTCCCGGCACCGTTAGGTTCGGTGTCACAACGACGCGTCCGGCTTTATCGATTGCGGCTCCCGTACGCTCGTTCAGGACACGTCCCAGCCGGTTCGCGCGCACGCCGGCAGCCCACAGGACCGTCTTGGTGGCAATCCGCTCGGTGCGATCGCCGATCTGAATTGTTACTCCATCGCCATCGATTTCCGTTACGCGGCTGGCAGTTCGGGTGCGAACACCCAATTCAATCAACGATTTCTCAGCGGCGGCCGATAGGCCGGGCGGATAGGGAGGAAGGACCCGTTCGGCGCCTTCGATCAGGAAGATTTGAGTTTCCGGTGTGTGGATACTGCGGAAATCGTGGCGGAGTGTGTCGTTCGCGATTTCCCCTAATGCCCCAGCCAGCTCCACACCGGTCGGGCCTCCACCCACAACCACGAACGTTAGTAGAGCGGCGCGCTTCTCAGGATCGGCTTCGCGCTCGGCACTTTCAAATGCGGTTAGGATGCGGCGGCGGATCTCGGTGGCGTCCTCTACCGTTTTAAGTCCGGGCGCAAATTCTTCCCACTCGTCGTGTCCGAAGTAGTGGTGGGTAGAACCCGTTGCCACGATCAGCGTGTCGTAGGGGTAAGTAGTTTCATCGGCGAGAATGACGAGCTTCGCCGCGGGATCGACGTCACGCACATCCCCCATGAGTACGCGCGCATTCGCTTGTTTTTGCAATACAACGCGCAAGGGAGATGCGATCTCCGCCGGCGACAGCGCGCCAGTGGCCACCTGATAAAGGAGGGGCTGAAACAAATGGAAATTGCGGCGGTCGATTACCGTGAGATCGACGGCGGCGCGCTTCAGGGCTTGCGCCGCGTAAAGTCCGCCGAAGCCGCCGCCAACAATGAGGACGCGATGCGGACCGCTCATAATGCGCGATCGACTACACTTTGAATCGCGTCCGCTTTGGTGAACCCTTCGAACCGTTGCAGCAGCTTGCCGGATCGGTCATAAATTAACGTTACGGGAAGTTGATCGATCTTAAATTGAGTATTGAGTTCCGCTACCTTAGGCGCACCCAGCGCCAGAGTATATTCGATCGGATTGCTTTTGAGAAACGGCGTTACAGCGGGAGCACCATCTTCGTCCAGCGAAACTCCAAGCACCATTAGTCCGCGCGGGCCCAGCTGCGCCTGCATCTTGTTAAACGCTGGAATCTCTTGCCGGCAAGGCACGCACCAAGTCGCCCAGAAGTTCAGGACCACCACTTTGTTCCGCAATGGAGTCGCATCGAAGGGCGCGCCGCCGAGCGTGGCGAAGGGGCCAAAAGGAGACGCATTCGTAACGGATACCGTCGTCGCGGCTGAGACCGAAGTATTCAGAAATGCAAGGTACTCGGCGGGCTTCCGCGTCAGGCCGGGGAACGACGCGAGGACACGTGCGGCGTCGTTCGACGCTCCCGGATCGTACAAGACGTAATAAGGAATCGCGATGGTTCCGAACTTTCCTTCTTCCAATTTCTGATTTGCTTGAGATGCCGCGTCGGTGCCATCGGTGTAGAGATCCACCAGTATCATGCCCTTCATTGCCGACGCAATGTCAGGTTGGGTGAACATGTTGGCCTTCATCCAGTGACAATTGGTGCACGCGTAGCCCGTAAAATTCACGAGCACGAGCTTTTTCTCCGCGCGAGCTCGCGCCAGCGCTCCGTTGAAATCGTTCTCCAGCCATACAAGTTTTTCGGAAGAACCGCCGCCCAGACTCGCCGAACCCTTGGCGACGGGCACATAACTGTCAAGCTCGCCGAGTCCCGCGCCGAAAATTCCGGGCACCAGCGATATTGAAAAGATCAGAAATGCTATCCCGACAAGAAGGCGCCCGAGCGTGACATTGTCATCTTTCGAAACCCCTTCCATTCTCAGCAGCCCGAGCAGATAAAGGCCGGCCATGGCGAAAAGCACAATCCAGGCTGCCAGGAACCGTTCGCGGGTGAGGAAACCCCATTGCAATACCTGGTCGATGCTGGAAACATACTTCAGCATGGCGGCCAAAATCACGAAGCCCATCACCACCTTCACACGCGCCAGCCAGCCGCCGCTACGAGGAAGTTTCTTGAGATATGCGGGAAAGAGCGCGAGGAGGAAGAAAGGCAGGGCGAGCCCGGTCGAGAAGCCGGCCATCCCGAGCAGCGGACGCGAACCGCCGCCCTGAACCGATGCCGCCAGCAGCGTTCCCACAAATGGACCCACGCACGCGAATGAGGCCAGCGAGAAAGTCAGGCCCATTACCAGCGTGCCGAGATAACCGCCCTTCTGCGAGGCACTGTCGAGCTTAGTGAGAATCGAGGAAGGGATGGTGATTTCAAAGGCGCCCAGCAGGCTGAGTCCGAAGATCAGAAAAATCACGGCGATCAGCCCGTTCACCCACGGATTCGACCCAAGCTGCACCACGCCGAACGGACCTAGCAGTGACGTCGCGAGGAGGCCGAGCGCGGTGAAGAGCACGATGATTCCAAGGCAGAAGATCAGCGCCTGGATGATAGTATCGCGCCGTGTCACATTCTTCTGATTCAGGAAAAATGACATGGTGATCGGGATCATCGGGAATACGCAGGGCGTAAAGATGGAGGCGAGTCCGAAGCCGAACGCGAGCAGCAGAAAACCGCCTAAAGAAGAATCGGCGGCTGCGGGGCGCGGGCCGGAAATCGTTGAAGTCCCAGTAAATTCAGTATATCCAGAGGGAATTGAGGGCAAGGAAGGCGCTGCCGTGGCGTCGATCTTCAACGTCGCCGATGCCGCGCGCGTGACGGGCGGGATGCAGACGGTATCGCTGCAGACTTGGTATCGGGCCAGGGCAGTGATTTCGCTCGAACTGGAAGCGTTCGCATTTACCGTAAACTGCAGCAGAAAAATTGGAGCGCCGGTGAACGTCTCCGTATCGGCATTGAAATTGGCATCGAACTTGCGGTCCGGCGCCGGCTGGAAGATGCGTACTTTGCCGATCGCCGCGTTATCGGCAAACTTGATCGTGGTGGGGATGGGTCCAGGCGGTGTTGAGAGCGAGTAAAGATGCCAGCCGGAATCGATCTGCGCCGTCAGCTTTCCAACGGTCTCGTGACCCGGCGCGACTGCTCCGAGGTCAAGCGTCAACGACCAATGGACGTGATCGTTAGGCCGGCTGGCGGTCGGCCCCTGGGCCAACAGCGCCGTCGCGGAAAGAGTAACCAGCCAAATTGTTTTCATCGGGCAGCGACTTGTCCGCCGCTAGCTAAGACTTTCAAACCATCTTCAATCTGCTGATTGATCTGACCTTGCGAAAATTCGGCAGCGACGCGAATCGCGTTCTTCATCGCATTAGCGTCAGAGCGCCCGTGACAAATGATGCAGACACCTTTGACACCCAGCAGCGGAGCGCCGCCGAATTCGGAGTAGTCGACGCGCTTTTTGAAGTCGGTGTACGCAGCGCGCGAAAGAACGTAGCCGATCTTGCGAGTGATAGTGGCTTCGAGCGATTCACGCAGCATGCTCTTGATCATGTCCACGAGACCCTCGCTGACTTTCAGCGCGACGTTGCCGATGAACCCATCACAAACAATCACGTCCGCAATGCCGGAATAAATATCGCGGCCTTCGACGTTGCCGATAAAATTCATCGGCAGTGCTTTGAGCAGCGGCGTGACGGAGCGAGTCAGATCGTTGCCCTTATGCTCTTCTTCGCCGATGGAAAGCAGTCCCACCCGCGGGTTGAAGGTGTGCAGAACTAAGCGCGAATAAATCTCGCCCATCACGGCAAATTGCGCGAGCATCTCGGGGGAGCAATCCACATTCGCGCCGACGTCCACAACCACTACCGGCTTGCCCTTTAGAGTCGGAAAAACACCCGACAATGCGGGACGGTCGACGCCCGGAACTTTTCCCTGAACCATCTTGGCGATGGCCATGCAAGCGCCCGTGTTCCCGGCCGAGACGAAGCCCTGGGCAACGCCGTTCTGCACCAGGCGAGAAGCGACGTGCATCGAGCTATCCTTCTTGGAGCGAGCCGCTTTAGCGGCGCTGTCCTCCATGGTGATCCGCTCGCCAGCGTGAAGGACTTCTATGGGAAGATCGCGGCATCCAGGATGATTGGCCAGTTCGGCCTCGACGAGGTCTTTCTTCCCGACGAGAATCACCCTAACATCAAGGCTTTTGACCGCGCGAATGGCGCCTTCGACTTCCGGTTTCGGAGCGTGGTCGCCGCCCAGTGCGTCTACCGCAATAGTGACCACCTACTCTCCGGCGACTTCGATGATCTCCCGGCCTTTATACTGACCGCAGGTCGGGCAGACGCGGTGAGGCAGCTTCTGTGTATGGCAGTTGGGGCATTCGGAGATGCCCACTTTCTTCAGGCTATCGTGGGCGCGGCGCTTCCCTGTGCGCGCGGCGGAGTGTCTACGTTTGGGATTCGGCATTTCAGTTCCTTAAGATTTTTTCGATTTTCCGTGAAATTTGTCAATACCTTGCAGCTAAAGAGCGCGCAGAGCGCTCCAGCGATCGTCCGCGGGCACTTCCACGCAGTTGCATCCGGTTTCGTTGCGGTTCTTGCCGCAAACGGCGCAAATACCCAGGCAATCCTCTTTGCAGACGCGCTGCATCGGCAATTGCAGAAGCACCTGCTCGGCTAAAATATCGTTCAGTTCGATTCCCGCTCCTTCATAAAATCCGATCTCCGCCGCCGCCGCGTTTATCGCTATCTCATCCTCGCCCGCCACCTTGGCGGACGGCTCATAAAAAAGATCAAACGGCTCGTTGACATCGTAATGCGCCGTGCCCAGGCACCGGTCGCAATCCGCTTCCATGGCAACGGTAATCCGCCCCTGAATTCGCACTTCGCCATCGCTATTCGGCAGCATCTCAGCGACGCCCTCAGCATGCAAGGCAGTAACCTGCCGAACATCGGCACCGCTAAAATCCAACTGCCCAGGCTCAAAAGTCGCGTCAAATGCGACTTTCTTAACTTCCAACTCCTTAATGCTCAGGAACATGAATCGCCCGGAAACTAATTATTATAGCGCAACGTTTTCCCAAGCCCCGGAATCCGCCGAGCGGAACACCGCCTCGATTACCGCCATATTCTTCAAAGCATCTTCCAGAGGAGTCGCGATGGGCGTCTTTTCCCGAATGGCGCGGGAAAATAGATCGCCCTGGATGGTGTACTGATCGCAAACTGGAAACGATTCAGTCTCAATTCCACCCCCGAAGATATCCGAACCGTCATCGACATAAATTCGGGTTGGCCTATCGACCGGCGCGTTAAATGGTATCTCGATTTCGATCCGCCCGCGCGTTCCAAAGATCTGCATTCGCTGCCAAGGCGCAAGCTGCGTGCTGCATGTGAAAACGGCTTGGCCCGACGGAAAGTCCAAAATCGCCGACGTCAGCCGGTCGATCTTCATCGCCGGATCGCGCTCGATCTGGGAGACGGCCCGTCTGGGTTCTTCGCCGAAAAGAAATCTAGCGATTGTAATGGGATAGCACCCGATATCCATGAGCGCGCCCCCGCCAAAATTTGGAACATTCCGGATATTCTCCGGGTCGGCATTCGAGTAGCTGAAAAACCCGACAATCGAGCGAAGTTTGCCAATACGCCCGGATGCAACCAGCTCTCTCACGCGCAACCATTGCGGATGTGTCCGGACCATAAACGCTTCCTCAATCAGAACTCCGGTTCGATCCCGCGCCTCTAGCAGCGTGCGCGCTTCCGCTACCGTGAGGCTAATCGGCTTTTCGCATAGCACGTGCTTGCCGGCGTCGGCCGCGCGAATCGACCACGGGACATGCAGATGATTGGGCAGCGGATTGTAAACGGCTTCGATTTCGGGATCGGCCAGAAGCTCCTCGTACGACCCGTACGCTTTCGCAATCCCCAATTCGCTCGCGGCGGCGCGAGCCTTGGACAAATCCCGCGAAGCGATGGCTGTGATCGCCGACCAATCGCCCTGCTGCATCGCCGGGATTACCTTTTTTAGACCGATTTTTGCGGCGCCGAGCACACCCCATCGGACCTTGTCGCGTTTAGACATGAGGTCCAGTGTATGCCAGTTACGGCTTCACGGTTTCCTGATATACCTGCGTGAAGAAATCGCGCGCCGAAGGCGAATAGCCGATATGCATGGTGTCGTGATTCTGCGACTCCTGCGTGAAGCCCAGATATCCGTCCCAACCGATGTCGTCCAGGATGAAGTCGAGGCTTTCCTTTTCGTACATCGGAAGTTTGTTGTAAGCCACATCGAAAACTTGGCCCGTGCAATGGGTAGGAAGCTCGGACTTGTCGGCCGGATCGTACTTCTGCTGGTAATCCAGCGGACGCACTAGCGAGGTAATTTCGAGCGGAACGAACGCCTCGCCCTTGGTTTTCATGGCATCGTGCAGACGGTGCGTTTCAAACGCGATATACGATAATGCGCCGATGGCCGGCGGCGCCGCTTGCAGGTAATATTCCTGGTTCACCATGTCCCGTATCCCGATTGCGTCGGGCCCCGTGGTGCGAAGGGCAAAGCCAAAGAATTTGGGTTTGTCGAGCGCGCGAACCAGTCTTTTGCCAGTCTCCCGCTTCAAGTCTTCGCAGGAATGAAACAGCAGATCTTCTGGCTTGAGCCACACCGAGAGGCGATTGGGCGCGCGCTTATCGGGCTCAAACTGATTGCGATACTCTTGAAACAATTTCGCGAATCCTTCTGGATCGGTCCGGTACAATTCCAAAAGCTGCTGCGCGCGCATGATTCGGAAAAAGTAAGTGGGAGAGTAATCCCGAGCCATGTGCTCCTGAATGGATTCGTAGATGGGCTTGTTGTGCACCGGGCTGCTGGTAAAAAACAACCTCGGCACCGTGACCGCCTTGCCGCGAAGATCCGAGGCGTCTTGCGCCAGCGAAATGAAATTTGAGACGCACCCTTCGCCGCAGTGGTAGGCAAAGACGGCAAAATCGCGGCCGCCGAAGTGCGCTTCCATCTGGGAAAGATAGTTGGCAGCCGCGGGGATGGCTTTCTCAGGCATCAGCCTTTCGTCGCGCACCAGCACAGTATAGGGAACCTTGTGCTTCACCGTCCTCATGACCGGTTTGCCGCGGCGGCGTTTCACCAGCTTTCGCTCGGTGGTCACGTGATAGCGCGTCGCGAAGATGATCTTCAGGCCAATGCGTCGCGCCGTGGCCTGCGACATCTGCATGATTCCGCGCGGCCCCGCAGGACTTTCGGCATCTGCAACGCCCCAGCTTTCAAGGTACGCGATGGCTGCCAGCAGCGGTGCCGGCGTCCCACTCGACTCCCCCGCTTTGTTGAACAACTTCTGAAGCTTGGGGCTGGTGATGCGCTTCGCTCCCGCGAGCGCTTCCGGATCCCGCATGATGCTGAATGTTTGACTCTCGATCATCAGCTTGGTGCGCTCGGCCAGAACATCGTCGCCGATTTCCTGGCGATCCACCCCTATGCCCGTGAGCCGATGAGTCGGCGTGAAATAGGTTGGCCGTGAGGAGAAGTCCAGCTGCGCCAAAGTGTGTGGGATTACGGCGAAAAGAACAAGCGCCCCAATTAGCAGAAACCCGGTTCTTTTCATAATTTAGTGTCCTCCGTTGAGGATGTATTTGCTGTGCGATTCGTTTCAAATAGCGCTTTAGTGCCCGAAGGCCATCTTGTTCTTGGGTGGATGGCTGTCACCTTTCCCGAAAGCAATTCCGCTGCTCGGTGAACC
>JANYJA010000011.1 GCA_025358575.1 Terriglobia bacterium | reverse complement strand
GTCGAGCCCCATCGACGCAACCGCCAAAATGACGGGGCCCGATCGCCGGACGGGACCGATCGCCATCCAGGCTCGGTCGCGCCTCGACCCGAAAGGCGTGATGCCCTTGGTCGAAGCCGCGTGCGACCTCACCGAACGCGCGCCGTTGATCGTGGTGGCCCGCTACCTGAGCGAAGCGACGAGGGCACGCCTCCGAGAGCGGGAGGTGAGTTGGCTCGACCTCACGGGCAACGTGCGGATCTCCCTGCGCAACCCCGGCCTGTTCATCGAGACCCAGGGGGCCGCGCAGGACCCCGACCGCGAAAAGAGGCCGGCGCGCTCGCTCCGAGGCGCGAAGGCCGGTCGAATCGTACGGGCGCTGATCGATCAAAAGCAGCCGCCCGGCGTTCGCGAGATCGCCTTGGCGACCACGATCGACGCCGGCTACGTGTCGCGCGTGATCGCCCTGCTCGACACGGAGGCTCTCGTGGAGACGAAAAAGCTGGCAGGGAGCCGATTCGCGGCCATCACCTTGCACCCGATCAGCGACACACGCCCGCCAAATCCCATCGGGCCCACGCCCAGTTCGTTCGCTTCACGCATCACATCGGCCTCGAGCGCTGCCAGTTCCGGGTTCGGATTCACATCGCCTAGCGTCCGGAATAACTCGCCCTTCGCGAGCGCATACCCATGCGCGCGATCGCTCCCGATGCACACGCCCAGCGCTCCAGGGGCGCAGCCCTGCCCTTGCGCCTGCCACACCGCATGCAGCAAGCACTTTCTCACGCCATCCAAATTCCGATCGGCGCGGCCCAAATTCTCCAGCGTGCACGGCAACGAATACTGAATGTTCTTGTTTTCGCAGCCGCCGCCCTTCAGCACCAGCTTCACCTCGATATCATCCTCTTCCCACTGCTCGAAATGAATCACCGGCGTCTCTTCACCCAAGTTGTCGCCGCTATTTTTTCCGGTGAGCGAATCGACCGAGTTTGGCCGCAGCTTGCCGAGCCGCGTCGCCTCCGCCACCGCTTCGCGAATCACGCGCCGGATCGCAATCTGATTCACGCCCACCGGCGTGTGGACCACAAACGTCGGCATTCCCGTGTCCTGGCAGATCGGCCCTTCATCGTCCTTTGCCATATCGATATTGGAAAAGATGATGTTCAATGCCTGCGACGCCTGCGTGTTCGGTGCCTCGCCCAGCCCCGCCGCACTCATCGCCGCGCGCACATCCGGCGGAAGATTCGTGGATGTCTGCGTAATCAGTTCCACCAGGCTGCTCTTAAGAAATTGCATCGCGTCCCTATTTTAGCTGCACGCGAACGCTGCAATTTGTGCCCGGTCGAAGCGCTGGCATCGGGCTAAGAAATTCCGCAATCCCCTGCCCAGCCTTTACTTCGCGGAGGGTCGCTGGAACTGAATCGATCTGCATCTCGGGCACCGAAACCCGCGCCGTCTGCCCCGGAAGCAAACGCGCCGCGGTCTGCGCGTCCACGGTGAACGCCGCTTCGAGCATCGATAAATTCACGGCGATTTGAAACAGATCCTTGCCTTCGTCCGGCGTAATCTTTCGCCCCACTGCACCCTTTCGAGCAATTACTAAACCGGAAACCGGGGCATGCACATCGGCGGCGGCAAGACCGCTTTGCGCACCTTGGAACTCCTGCTGCTTTTCAGAAAGATCCCGCTTACCCGCTTCCAACTCTCGGGTCGCGGTCTCGACATGTCTCTGGCGCTGCCGCGTCAATTCATCAAGATTTTTCGCCTCCTCTTGCGACGATTCGTAATCGTGCATTGCCTTTTCAAATGCTAGACGCGGCGTCGCGCCCTGTGCATTTAGAGTCTCCTGATGTTTGTACGTCTTCGCATTGCGTTCCAACTGGTCCTTCACCCGCGCCGCGTCCGCTAGAGCCCGTGAGGCTTCCAACCGTGCTGTGACGATTTCCGACTCCAGTGAATTCACCTTGTTTTGTGCCGCGTCCAGCGACCTTCGCGCATTTTCCTGGGCGGCATCGAGTCTCGGATTCCCGATACGCGCCAACAACTGGCCTTCAACGACATCCTGCCCCGCATCCACCATGAACGATTCGATTTGCCCGTTCACCATCACGCCGACTGGCACCGTATGTTGTGCGCGAATCGTCCCGGAAAAGGTGAAGATGGTCGGCGGCTCTGCCGCTTTCGCTGGCTTCGACATCTTTGCTGCCACGGGCTGCGGACGGTGCGTGAAGTAAATCGCACCCACAGCCGCAAACATGATGGCGCACACAATCATGCCCGTGGTTCGTACCGACATGGACCGATGATACTCTACGGCAATGTCTCAGCCGTCACTTCGCAGCGTCACTTCGCTGTTTCTGAAAATCGGCAATCTCACGTTCGGTGGCGGCGACCCGACTATGGCCGCCCTGCAAGCCGAATTGGTGAAGCGCGAGTGGATGACATCCGAACGTTACGGCCTCATCTACAGCCTTGCTCGCATCACTCCGGGAACCAATGTTCTGGCTCTCTGCGCGGGTAGTGGCTGGGATCTCGCGAAGTGGCCGGGCGCTTTGCTCGCCGTCCTCGCCGTTTCCATGCCAACTTCAATCTTCGTTGCACTGCTATCCGCCGGATATGATTCGTGGACTTCTCACCGTCTCGCCATCGCAGCGATCTCCGGTGTGGTTGCCGGCGCCATCGGGATCATGGCTGCGGGCGCGTACCTTCTGCTTAAACCCCACCTGCGTGCTCGAACCATAAAAACAGCCACGATCGCCTGTCTCGCCTTCCTGCTTGCCGCGCGTCTAAAAATGACGCCCATCCAAATACTGGCGCTAGCCGCCGCGGCGGGCGCGGTCTGGCACGCATGAACCCGTTTCTGTTGTACCTGTTTCTGGTCAAAGCGACGCTGACTTCATTCAGCGGCGCTACTTCGCTGCCGGTGATCCAGCACGACCTCGTCGAAACGCGACACGTTCTTACCGAACGACAACTCAACGCATCAATGGCCGCCGGTCGCGCCACTCCGGGGCCCCTTGGACTTTATGTAGTCAGCGTCGGTTACTTTGTCGCGGGCCCGGCGGGCGCAGTCGCCGGATGGCTCGCCATGATCACCCCCGCCTTCCTGATCATTCCCATGATCAGGTACCTCGGCAAGCGCGCCGAGATCCGCGCGGTGAAGAGCGCGATCCAAGCCGTGATCATGGCCGCCGCCGGCCTGATAGGGGCCGCCTTGGTGCCTCTCGCGAAAGATGCGCTCACAAGTCCACTGCTCATTGGGATTGCAGTTGTTAGTTTCGGAGTACTCGCCTTTACGCGCCGAGACCCGATTTGGGTAATCGCCGGAGCTGCCCTAGTCGGTCTCGCGGACTCGGCACGCTGACTACAGTGCGTTTCCGCGAAAATGGAATTGCACCGCGGTCGAACCGTTGTTGCGAACTGTGATCCAGTACAGTGCCGAACCATCCGCGTTCTGCTGCATGCCGGGTGTGTCCCAGTCCAATTCCGCCCCGGGCGTCGCGGGTTGCACTCCCACCCATTCGAGTCCCGGATAGGCGCCCCAGGATAACCACCAGCGCTGTGTCTGCCCGGCGCCGATCGTATTGGTGCCCCAGGTCCAACTGGCCATGTAGGGTGCAAGAGTCTGCCGGATGACGCGCTGGCAAATGGCACAGTAGGGATTATTCAGGGCCCGCATTCTGCAATTGAACTGCGGGCGATAAGCGCCACAATGGTTGTAATATGCGCCTTCATACGCGCCCACCGTTTCGGCTGACGACGGGTTGCCTTGCGGATCGCATTTCGAGCAGTCCTTGTTTATGGTCGTCGGCATCGGGGTCGCGGAAGACACTAGGTCGCGCCACTTGTTAGTGGCCCGGTTTGAATCCGCGGTTACATTCGGTTGCGCCGGCTCCGCTCCCGTGTACTTGTCGTGTCCCGTCTCGCCCGACCCGCAACCCGCGTAATATTCATACTCGTCCGCGAATCCGAATGCGGTGTGTCCCATCTCATGCAAACCGATCTCGCTCGCCCCCGTCGCTAGAGAAAAAGTGGCAATGTCCCCCCCCGTCCCGCCGTATTCATTGCTGTTCACGATGACCATAATCATGTGCGCCTGTGGCATCTGCGCATTCACAACCATGTGAACCGCTAAATTATTCACTTCCAGCGCTCTTTGAATTCCCCCATTACAGAACGACCCATCGAAATAAGTTTTCGGATTCGCGCCCGTGCCTCCGCACGCCGTCGGATCTTTGGCGCCGCTATCGGTCGATGCCACGTCAATTCGGTAAACGTTGATGCCGCACCACAGCTCGTCGTATGGCGGCGTGGCAAACATCGTGCTCACGAAGCTCGCGCAATCGCTGTGGAACTTCGCCAACTCGGCCTGCCGGTAGCCCTCCGACAGAATCACTAAATTCCATTTTCGCGACGCTGGCCCGTGATCCACAATTTGAGTGGTGCCAATTACCTGCCCATCTCCCGCGCCCATTATTTCTTCTCTCCTTTGTCAGGTTCGGACGTAATGTCGAACCGAGCGAATTCGCTCGCGGCCAATCCGCGTCCCGCCGGATTTAGCGGATGGCTGAACAGTTGGATTGTCTTTGCCTCCTGAACATCCGGCACCAGCAGGATGAATGTGCCCTTGGGCTGAGCCACGGGTACCCGCTGAACGGAAGGGTGCTCGGGGTTATTAGAGAAAATCTCACGATCGTATGCGATCGGATTGTGGAGGGCGCGCCGATACACCGGCGTGCCTTGCGCGTTGCTCAGCATGAACCAGAAACCGGTTTGATTTTCATTCCCCGTTAGCGCTTGCGTTGGAGGCAGAATCATTTCCACTTTTTGCTTCGATACCAGTTTCACGTTTGACCCTTCATATTGGAAGGTCAAGCGCAATGCGCCGTTATAAGGACGGACTTGAGGCGGTTGTGCAACCTGCGGCATTGTGTCCTCCAATCAGACGGTTATGCTTTGACTAGGCATCCCACGCCCTTCGAGATTTCAACCTTGTAGCTCTTGTGAAGATCGAGAAGAGAAATTCCTCCCAGCTCTTCGGGAACCTCGATCTCATGAATATGATGCCCAGGCTCCGCTTGTATCCCGGCAGTGGTTATCCCGGAAATTTTATCGCCGACGTCCCCGAATTGGCTGATGGAAACAATATTGCCACGTCTATCCGAAACAATATTTAGCGTCATAATCTCCCTATCTCGATTAGCAGATCGCGCTGCCTCGAAAATGATATTCAACCGCGTATTTTCCTCGGTTGGTCACCGTAATGAAATAAAGGGTCGAGCCATCCGTGTTCACCTGCACGCCGGCTGAGGCAAAGTCAATCTCGCAGCTTGGTGTTACGGGTAGCGCTTCAACAATCTCGAGTCCAGGGAATCCTGGCCAGGAAAGCCACCAGCGCTGCGTCTGGCCGGCGTTCAAAGTGTTCGTTCCCCAGACCCAGCTGCCGCGGCTGCTGCCGGTAAAGTGATACTGCGCCGGCACGCTCCCGCGGTTCATGATAGTCACGAAATAGAGGACAGACCCATCGGAGTTGACCTGAATTCCCGGTGATGTGAAATCGATTTCCGCTCCAGAAGTGATCGCCTGCACACCGATCATTTCGATTCCAGGGTCCTTGGGCCACGACAGCCACCATCGTTGTGTCTGTCCAGCACCCAGAGTGTTGGTGCCCCAAGTCCAAGCCATAGTCACCTTCTCCTTGTGACCGCGTGGGAAAAGTATATCCAATTTTGGCCATCCCCACCAGACAAGATTCGGGGTGTCTGGGCGCTTGTCTAACTCCCTTACTTACTTCTTCCGCGCCAAAACCTTTCGCACGGCCGTCAGAACATCCCGCGCCAGCAGGCCGTACTTATCGATCAGCTCTTCCGGCGATCCCGACTCGGCGTACCCGGTCAAACCGACAAACTCCATCAAGCAAGGTGTCGTCTCGGCCACGATCTGGGCCACGCGCACTCCCAGCCCGCCATCCACCAGATGCTCTTCCGCCACTACGATGGCCCCAGTCTCCCTCGCGGCCTTTGCAATAATCTCGCGATCCAGCGGCTTCACCGTATGGATATCGATCACGCGCGCGGAAATCCCCTCGCCTTCGAGAGTCTCCGCGGCCTTCAGGGCTTCGGCCACCAACAGCCCAGTCGCGATGATCGTGACATCCTTGCCGTCGGTGAGTCCGATTCCCTTCCCTATCTCGAACTTCTGATCGGCCTGATAAATAATCGCCGCCTTCATGCGTCCCGCGCGAATGAACACGGGTCCCACATGGTCGGTAGCCATTCGCACAATCGCCGCCATGGAAACTTCATCGCACGGCGAGAACACCAAAAATCCAGGCAGCGAACACGCCAGCCCAATCTCCTCCACGCTCATCTGGGAGGGCCCATCTTCGCCGATTGAAATTCCGCTGTGCGTCCCAACCACTTTCACGTTCGTGTTTGGATAAGCCACCGTCACGCGCAATTGCTCGAAGCCTTTGTTGATCACGAATGCCGAAAAACTGGAGCAAAATGGAATTTTTCCTGCATAGGCCAAGCCCGCCGCAATCGCCACCATGTTGGATTCCGCAATCCCGCATTCGAAAAACCGCTCTGGAAAATCCTTCTGGAAAAAATTCGTGTAAGTGGATTTGGAAAGGTCCGCATCCAAGACCACCACATCTTTATTTTTCTTGCCGACCTCCGCCAGCGTTCGGCCAAATGCCTCGCGCGTGGCCATTCCCAACTTAAGTTCATAGCGAGTTTTGGCGGGCATTATTGCAGCTCCTGTAGTGCCAGTTTGGCTTCATCCGCAGTCGGCGCCTGACCGTGAAATTTCGGATTGTTCTCCATGAAACTGACGCCCTTGCCCTTCAGTGTCGTAGAGATCAGCACGGTGGGCTTAGCTTTAATTGCCTCGGCTTCTTCAAACGCGCTCAGCACTTCGGACATATTGTTGCCGTCCAAGCTGATGGCGTGCCATCCGAATGCGCGCCACTTTTCCGCCAGCGGCTCAATCCCCATGATGTCCTTTACCCAGCCATCCAATTGAATGCCATTGTGATCCACAATCACCACAATGTTGTCCACCTTGTGAAAGGAGGCGTACATCGCGCTCTCCCAGATTTGGCCCTCCTGCACTTCGCCATCGCCGAGCATGCAGTAAGTCCGCGACGGGCTGCCATTCAATTTCGCCGCCAGCGCCATGCCGATCGCAAGCGAAACGCCCTCGCCGAGCGAACCTGTAGACGCGTCCAGTGTCGGAATAAAGCGCACGTCAGGATGCCCCTGGTAAATTGAACCCAGTTTGCGAAGCGTATTTAGCGATTCCTTCGGTGTATACCCGCACTCCGCCAGCACCGAATAGAGCACCGGTGCCGCGTGCCCTTTTGACAGGATGAAACGATCGCGATCCGCCCATTTGGGATTGGCCGGATCGTGTTTCATCACTCCAAAATACAGCGCAACAACAACTTCTACCGCGGACAGCGACCCGCCGGGATGTCCCGACTTCGCCGCCGTAATCATCTCGATAATCTCGCGCCGTATCTGCTTCGACAGCGCCTTCAATTCGTCCAGTGACTTCTTTTGAGGCATGACCCTTCAATCTAACATGGCCACGGCGGGTCACATCTCGCAGGCGAAATCACCGCCCCTCAATTGGCTGGGAGGCTTATAACTCCCGCGCCGCTCGAAACCCCGTCATCCGATGCGATTGAAAAGAAGGCCAAGCCTGCGACCGCGCGTATGTCCGCAAATCAAAGCCATCCATGAAAAACGTGCCCCCTCGAACCACCCGGTAAGCGCCCGTCGCCGGCCCCTTCGGGTTCTTCTTCGGAGAAATCGAATAGTAACTCCGGCTGTACCAGTCCTGGCACCATTCCATAACATTTCCCGCCATGTCAAACGCGCCGTAAGGCGACGCTCCATTGTGCGTCTGTAAGTCGCCACGCTTACTGCCGTCATAAAAGCCGACCGCTTGCCCCGTATCGAACTTACTCATCGGCTCCGCATAGTTCGCATACGAGTGGTCGATTTCATTGCCCCACGGGAACCGACGCCCGTCTTTGCCTCGCGCGGCCTTTTCCCATTCGGCCTCGGTGGGCAGCCGGTATTTCTTCCCCGTCTTCGCGGTTAGCCAGTTGCAATAAGCCGTCGCCGAGTCCCAATTCACGCCCTGGAGCGGATAGTTCTCGCTCCCCGGCGTTCCCCCGCCATGATTACGCGCGTCGCTCCAATACGGAACCTGATCCTTCGGCACCACGCGGCCGCCCGGCCAAAACCTCGCGTCGCCATAAGCAGCGTCGTCGCGAAATTTCCGCCACTCGCCATTCGTCATCTCGTACTTCGCGATATAGAACGCATCCAGATCCACCGTGTGCGCGGGCCTTTCGCGCGATTCGCCGTCGCCGAAGTTATCGCCCATCAAAAAGGCGCCGGCCGGCACAATCAGGAAGTCGCCGTAGCCGTCATTCACCATTGGCGCAACCGTTCCGGGCGCGGATAACAACGCCAAAGTCGTGACCGCAATCAACAGTGCTGCCCTCACTACGGCCTCCCTCCCGGGAGAAATCCGTCTTGCTTGAGGAAATGCTCCAGCCTCCCCAGCCAGTCTGAAAACGAGCCGCTGCCAAACCCGCTCCCGAGGCCATGCCGGCCCTTCTGATACAGATGAAGTTCAACCGTCGCCCCTGCCTTGTTCAGATCCATGAACAACTGCGCCGATCCATTCGACGCACCGGAGTCCCCCGACGACGCCAGCAAAAACGTTGGCGGATAATCCTTCAGCGATTCGCCCGGCATCGCGCGCCCTGGCCCATACACAATACCCAGATAGTCGGCCCGCGAACTCATGCGGTCCACCGGATCCGCCGCGTTTGCATCCCCCGGCCCGCCCTTCGCTCCCACCAGCCGCGCCAGCGATCCACCCGCTGAGAATCCAATAAATCCCACCTTCCGCGGATCGAGTTTCCACTCCTTGGCACGCGCTCGCAGCAATTGAATCGCCCGCTTGGCGTCCAACACGCGCGCATCGTCTCCATACTTAGGTGACAGACGGTACGTCAGCACAAACGCTGTCATGCCCCAATCGTTATAGCGCTCCGCGATCGCCGTCCCCTCTTCGCCATACATCAGCATGATGTTCGATCCGCCCGGCGCAATCACCACCGACCCGCCATTGGCCGCGTCCGCCGCGGGGAGAAAGACAGTCAGGAAAGGGTTGTCCAGCGGCCCGTTCCCTTGCGACAGCGGAACCTTACCCTCCTCCCAAAGCGGTATGTTGTAATTTGGGATCGCTTCTTTGCCCTGTCCCGCATGCGCTAACGTCTCCACGAGCGCCAGCGCGACGATGACCGCGAAGCCCTTCACATGCCCACCGGCCGGATCATCGAAAACGCCGCACCCTGCGGATCCACCATCATTGAAAACTGCCCGACCCCTGAAGCCTTGTGATTCTCCATCCGCGAGGTCGCTCCTAGGCTCGCCTTCGCCGTCATCGCCTCGAAATCCACGACCATTAAGTAAATTCCCCAGTACGGGGAAACCGGTCCCCAGTTTTCATCCATCGGCAGAAGACCCCCGCGCGGCCGTCCGTTTACGCTGACCGTCGTGCTGCTTGGGTTCCCACAGTTGGAAGACGGCCCGCCCGAATCATTGCAGACCGACATGCGTCCATACTCCATAACATCAAAGGGCGGCGTGAGCACGGCCCTGTTCTTTCATCTCCGGGGTCATCGAAAAAGCCGCCCCGAGGCGATCTCCGCCAATGCCAAACATGGTGTAAAACTGGTCGGGGCCGATGGGAGAATTTTCGGCCGACCAACCGAACATCCCGGTATAAAATTTTTTAGCGCCCGACTGATCCGTGGTAGCCAACTCAAACCAGCTCGGTTCCCTCGCGTCGTGTTTCGTCACAATTGCCATCAAAAACCTCCGCCGGATAAATTTACCATATGGAAGCCGACGAAGAACACGGGAGACTCCGCGAGTAGCGACGATACAAACAGATCGCGAAAATTGTCCGGATTCGCGGTAGGCGGAGATCCCGAAACTCCCTACACCGACATGATCTCTTTTTCTTTACTCTTGGCGGCGGAGTCGAGTTTAGCCATAACGCTGTCAGTCAGCTTCTGAACTTCCTCAAGAGCCGTGTGCTCTTGATCCTCGGAGATGCTCTTGTCTTTCATGAGCTTCTTCAAGTGCTCGTTGGCATCGCGCCGGATGTTGCGCACGGCCACGCGGTGATCTTCCGCAATCGCATGCAGGCGCTTCACGAAATCGCGCCGGCGCTCCTCAGTCAGCGGAGGCACGGGCAGACGAATCAGCTTGCCATCGTTGGCCGGGTTCAACCCGAGGTCGGAGCTGCGGATCGCTTTCTCGATCGCTGCGATCTGCGTCACATCCCACGGCTGCACTGTGATCAAGCTGGGCTCAGGCACATGCAGATTCGCGATCTGGTTGAGCGGCGTCGGCGTGCCATAGTAATCCACCCGAATGTGGTCAAGCACGCTAATGCTCGCCCGTCCCGTGCGGATGCCCGCCATATCGTGCTGAAGCGCCTCTACAGCCTTCTCCATGCGCGCCTTGGTGTGAGTTTCGATTTCTTTAATGGAAGTCATATACGCTAGCGGATCACTGTCCCGATGGTTTCCCCCATCGCCATTCGCATTATATTGCCGTCTGTGTTCAAGTTGAAGACGATAATTGGAAGCTTGTTATCCCGGCACATCGCGATGGAGGTCGCATCCATCACGGCGAGCGATTTGGTCAGCACCTCGGTATACGCGATCTCCGGATACATAACCGCGTCGGCGTGCTTCATCGGGTCTTTGTTATAGACGCCGTCGACCTTAGTCGCTTTGGCGATCACCTGCGCTTTGATCTCCAGAGCGCGCAAGGTCGCGGCCGTGTCGGTCGAGAAGTACGGGTTTGAAGTGCCCGCGGCAAAAATGACCACGCGGCCCTTGTCAAGATGCCGCATGGCGCGACGCCGAATGTATGGTTCAGCCACCTGGTGCATTTCGATGGCACTCATCACGCGCGTGTGGACGCCCATATGCTCGAGCGCGTCTTGCAGCGCCAGCGAATTGATGACTGTCGCGAGCATGCCCATGTGGTCGCCCGTCACGCGATCCATGCTTTTAGCTGCCAGCGCGATCCCGCGGAAGATGTTGCCGCCGCCCACCACGACACCGGTCTGAACGCCCGCCTGAGCGATTTCCGCCACTTGCTTGGCAAGCCCAACCACCCGCTCGGGATCGATTCCAAACGACTGCGAGCCCGCCATGGCCTCACCGCTGAGCTTCAGAAGTATCCGCTGGTACTTTGCCATTCGCTTGCCGAAGCAATCCGCTATTTATTCCGTCACGGCATCGCCCACTTTGAAGCGGACGAAGCGCGTGACAGTGATGTTCTCGCCTAACTTGGCAATTTTAGTTTTGATGTACTGGTCCACGGACAGCGTGTTCTCCTTGACGAAAGGCTGCTCATAAAGACACACCTCTTCGTAGTATTTCGCCAGCCGGCCTTCAACGATTTTGTCGACAACTTTCTCCGGTTTGCCTTCAGCCAGCGCGCGCGCCTTCTGAATGTCGCGCTCTTTTTCGAGCGTCGCGGGCGTTACTTCTTCCTTGCGGATGAATTGCGGATCTGCCGCGGCGATATGCATCGCGAGGTCGTGCACCATCGTGATGAAGTCGTCCGTGCGCGCCACAAAATCCGACTCGCAGTTCACTTCAATCAGAACGCCCAACTGCCCGCCCGGATGAATGTACGAAGCTATCAGGCCCTGCTTCGTCACGCGGCTGCTCTTCTTTCCTGCCGAAGCGATGCCGCGTTTGCGCAGAACCACTTCGGCCTCCGCCAAGTCCCCATGCGCTTCGGTGAGCGCGGTTTTGCACTCCATCATTGCGGCGCCCGTGCGCTCGCGTAGCTGCTTCACTAATTGCGCGGTAATCTCCGCCATGTTATTTTCCTTAAGAAATTCGAGAAATGTGAGTTACTTGCCAGCTTCCGTGGCTACCGGCTCTTCAGCAGGCTCGACCGTTTCCGATGCGGGACCCTTGCGTTCCGAGGGCTCATCTTCCATCAGGCTTTCAGCCATAATTTTAGCCGCGTACTTTTCGTCCACGTAAGCCGTATATTCGGGAATTGCTTCATCGGCCGGAGTTTCATCGGTGATGATCTTTTCAGCCGTGAAGTCCTGTTCGGTCGCCAGCGCCCGCCCTTCAATCACGGAATCTGCGATTTTGCTCGTAAACAAGCGAATGGCGCGCAGCGCGTCGTCATTGCCCGGAATCACCCAATCCACTTCATCGGGATCGCAGTTGGTGTCGACGATCGCAACCACCGAAATACCCAGCCGCCGCGCTTCCTTCACCGCAATGGCTTCCTTGTTCGAATCGATAACGAAAACCACGTCAGGGAGGCCCGGCATGTCTTTGATACCCGCCAGATTCGAATCCAGATGCTTGCGCTCGCGCTCCAGGCGAATCACTTCCTTCTTCGGACGCGCGGCATATCCGCCATCCGTCGCCATCAGTTCCAATTCTTTGAGGCGCTTAATCGACTTCTGCACAGTGGTCATATTGGTGAGAAGTCCGCCGAGCCAGCGCTGATTCACGTAGTACATTTGGCAGCGCGTGGCTTCTTCAGCCACCGCTTCCTGCGCCTGACGCTTCGTGCCGACGAACAGCACGTTCTTTCCTTGGGCCGCCATCTCGCCCACAAAACGCGCTGCGTCCTTGAAAAGTTTCAGCGTCTTCTGAAGGTCGATGATGTAGATCCCGTTTCGTTCGCCGAAGATGTATTCCTTCATCTTCGGATTCCAGCGCTTGGTCTGGTGCCCGAAGTGAACGCCGGCTTCGAGCAATTCTTTCATTGAGATCGCGGGCAAAATAAGCTCCTATTTGAATGATGCTGGGTGATGCATATGCTGACTACAAATGACAACTCGCGCGCGCGATCCAAAGCGAGATTTGCGCGCGCAAGTTGAAATATCGGACAAACTACTACCGCTTGGAGAACTGGAACCGCTTGCGAGCGCCCTTTTGGCCATACTTCTTGCGCTCATGCTGGCGCGCGTCACGCGTCAGGTAGCCGAGCTTCTTCAGGGTGCCTCGAAATTCCGAATTGGCCGCCACCAGGGCGCGCGAGATGCCGAGGCGCATCGCCCCAGCCTGTCCCGAAATGCCGCCGCCGTGAGCCAGAATCAGAATGTCGTATTTGTCCGCGGTTTCCGTGGCGAGAAGCGCTTGGCGCACGGGCGTGCGACCGGCTTCGGTGGGAAAGTAATGTTCAAGTGTCCTGCCATTTACGGTGATGGTACCGCTGCCAGGACGGAGGAATACGCGGGCGACGCTGCGCTTGCGGCGGCCCGTTCCGAGATGTTGCTGCTGTTTCGCTGCCACTCTTTAGATACCTTTCTGAAACTATGCGGTCTTTTTCGCCATGGCCATAGCCACCGGCTTCTGTGCAATGTGGGGGTGCTTATCGCCCGCGTAGACGTTGAGCTTCCGGTACATTTGCTTGCCGAGTTTATTCTTCGGAAGCATACCCGAGATGGCATCTTCGATCATGCGCTGGGGCCGGGTCGCGCGAACGCGCCGGGCACCGATTTCCACCAATCCACCGGGATATCCGGTGAAATGGCGGTAGATTTTTTGGTCGTCTTTCTTGCCCGTCAGCTTGACCTTCTCGGCATTAATAACGATCACATGATCGCCCGTGTCGAGGAACGGCGTATAGGAAGCTTTATGCTTTCCCATCAAAAGGTTGGCCGCGAGGCTGGCGAGCTTGCCCAGCACGGCGTCGTTGGCATCCAAAATATGCCATTTTCGTTCAATGGCAGGCTTGGAGGGGAACTGAGTACTCATTTGACACACGTCTCCGATGATCGCTACTTACCCATTTAGGCTATCGAAATGCCAACCAAATTGTCAAATTCCATCTTCCCGTTTGTAGCTGCCGAGGGATTTTGTCACCCTCCGAAGGAGATGGCGACGGCTGGCGGCGCTGCTCGATGTGAGAATGCGTCAGGTAAAACGGTACAAGGCTCGCTTCGAAACGAACGATCATGCGTGGGTGTTGCACGGCAACACCGGCCGCAAACTCGTGAATCCGATGTCCGGAGGCGATTCGAGAACGGATCGCCGAGTTGGCTAGGGGTGAATACAAGGGCTTCAACGCTATGACCCAAACCCCAAAAACTGTAACAACTAAAACTGGAGTTATCGTAGTCGGCTGTGTCCCTCGGAAACGAAATGAGGGGGTCAACATGCTGAAGAAAGGACACACCGAAGAGCTGGGATAAGGGCGAAGCGCTCCTACGCATTGCTCAAACCAGAGCCGGTTTCGAATCCTTGATTGACCAGGAGATTGCTTCCTGAGCAACCCGCAGCAGCGCAAAACAAATACGGTTCTGCGCAGGAATGTGAACAGGTTAAGATAAAATCGCGTGTTTGACAGAGCGCGAATTCAGCAAGATTTTGGCTTGGCCGGGGTATATCGTTTACCGGCACGAGACTGACGCTGACATTGTGGAACAGTGAGGCGTTCAATCTGTTTGTTCAGTGGGGGCTCGTGGCGATTTACCCCGGGAGATTTTCCATCTATCCATTCCGCCGCAAGGTAACGAACTAAAGGCCCCCGTCACAAGTTTCCGGCATGGCTACGGCGCCGCCGGTTGAACCGCGCTCGCCGCATTCCCGCGCACAATCCTATCCAGCTCTAAAAACTCGCGGATGTGCGGGTGTTCCGATTTCACCAAATCGTTGGGCGGCCCAAAGAAGATGATCGTGCCCTGATACAGGAACACGACGGCATCGGCGACGCGATTCATCAAATCGAGGTCGTGCGTCACCACCACGGACGTCAGACCTAATTGCGTCTTCAACCGCAACATGAGTTCAGCCAAATGATCCGACATGATCGGGTCCACCATGGTCGTCGGTTCATCGTAGAGAATACACTGCGGTTGTGCCGCCAGCGCGCGTGCAATCGCCACGGCGCGCTTGTAGCCCGTCGAAAGGTCGTTTGGATACGAGTCGCGGGCGTCCCAGATGTCCACCAGTTTCAAAAGACCCTCGACCACATCTTCTTTGTTCTGCTCGTCATAATCCGCGCGTTGTTCCAGCGAGAACAGAACGTTTTCAGACACCGTCAACGAATCGAAAAGCGCGCCCGACTGAAACACCATGGTCACTTTCTTGCGCACCCGCGACATCTCGGCTTCCGAACAGTGCGTCACATCCTCATGCGCCACAATCACTTGCCCCTCGTCGGGCTTGATAAATCCCATAATGTGGCCAAGAGTGACTGATTTGCCCACGCCGCTTCGCCCGATAATCGCCACCGTCTGCCCGCTGTCCACAAAAAAATTGGCATCGACTAAAACCGGCTTGTCGAACGTCTTATACACGTGGCGAAATTCGATGTAGTGCGGGAACTGTTCGGTCGACGTCGACATCTAGCCCTGAGTGTAACGCCGCCAGTCGCCGGGCGTGTTGATGTTGGCGAAGGGACGAATATCGGCGATCGGCAACATTTGCAAGCGAAGGCCAGCGAAGGCATCGGTGATCTTCCTGGTGCCTTGATCGAGCGCGTTTCGGATGGCCGGGAGCGCTCGGCTTCGGTAAACGGCGCAGAGCGGTTGGGGACCGGCGGGCATGGTGACGTCTGCCTCGGGATGCGCTTCCGCGGCGTCGAAAATGACTTCCAGGAGTTGGGCCGAGAGGCCGGGAAGATCGCACGCCACGATGAGGTTGACGTCGGCTGTGGTCAGTCCAAGAGCGGTCTCGATGCCAGCGAGCGGGCCGCATCCGGAACGCCGGTCGGGGACTACGGACAAACCGAGATGCCTATATACATCAGGAGGACCTATCAGCGTGACGTTTCCGGCAACGTCAGCGACCATTTCGGCGACATGCAGGGCCATTGGCCGGTTATGCAAATTCAGAAAAGCCTTGTTGGCACCCATGCGGGAGCTGGCGCCGCCTACCAGCACGAAACCGGCGCGAGGCTGCGGGGACATGGAGAAATGGTATCATTGGAGATTACAAAAGCCGACGAACTTGTAAACAGAACCATGCGTTCCTGTTTTATACTATTAGCTGCCGTGGCGGCATCGAGTGTTCTTTTTGCCCAGACTCGCGTAACCAGCGTGGTGCGACCCGACGCGCGAACGGGCAGACTGGTGCGAACGGTGGTAGCCGCCAGACCGGCGCCGCTGGCTCCGGTTGCGAGCGCCGAACTTGATGCCTTCATCGACCGGTCCGCCACCTTGAATGAAGTGGAAGGTCCGCTCGTCGAATCCGTTATCAAGGCCGAAAGCAATTACAACCCCTCGGCTATCTCGCCGAAAGGCGCGCAAGGGTTAATGCAGTTGATCCCCTCCACGGCCCGCCGTTTCGGTGTCGCCAATTCTTTCAATCCCGAACAGAATATTGAAGGCGGCGTGAAATATCTGAAATATCTCCTTGAGCTTTACCATCAGGATTACGTGAAAGCCATCGCGGCCTACAACGCCGGCGAAGGCGCGATCGCCAAATACGGTGGCATTCCGCCGTATCCTGAAACACGGAATTACGTTACTCAGGTTGCGAAGAATCTTAGGGTCGCGCGCACCCGTGCCGCGCGCAAGGTGAAACCGTCGCCGGTGCAGATTGCGTCTATTGCGGCGTACAATCCAATTGAAGCATCGGTGAATTCCGATGGCAAGGTTTACTACAGGACCCCCTAGAATGCTCACGCGGCTAATTCCAGCTTCGACGAAGCTAGCCGCGCTGGTCATCTGCGCCACTCAACTTTCACAGATTTCGCGGGCCCAGAATGCGCCTCTGGAAGTAAAAGCCGTCCGCTTCCGTTCGTTCTCCGAAGTGACCCGCGTAGCCATCGAGGTGAACGGCGAATTTCGTTTTCGTTCTGACCACATCGACAATCCCGACCGTCTTTTCTTCGACCTAATCGGCGCTCGTCCGCACGTCAATGGCAGGCGTCTTTTCACGCGAGAGGTGAACGACAAGCTGGTGAAGCGCATCCGTGTGGCTGAGACTTTGCCCGGTGTCACGCGAATTGTGCTTGACCTCGCGTCGCCGGTCGATTACGTCGCGTCTCAGCTTGAGAACCCCGATCGACTGATCGTCGAACTGCGCTCTCTGCAAACCGCCCCGCGGTTAGTGACTCGCGCGACGGCACCGCCAAGTGCAAATATTTTCGTACCTCCGCCGCCAACCCAGGTGGTCTTGAGCCGCGTCACGGTGCCGACACCCCCGGCGCTGATACCGACTTTCGAGGCTCCCGCGTCTTTCGGAAACCTGGCTAAAATCGCGCCGCCCGTGACGAGCCGCCGTGTTCATGAAGCCGCTGTGGTGGTGACAGCGATGCCAAAACCGCCGCCGCTTTCGCGGTCCGCAGCCAATGCCGCGCAACGCACCACGACGGATGGCAACCGCTCACTGATTCGCGCGCTGGGGCTCAAGGTCAATCGCGTGGTGATTGATGCAGGTCACGGCGGACACGATCAAGGTACCAGAGGGGATAACGGCCTTCTGGAGAAAGACCTGGTGTTGGATGTGGCGTTGCGGCTTGGCAAGCTTATCGAGCAGCGCATGGGAAGCGAAGTCATTTACACCAGAACCGACGACACTTTTATTCCGCTGCACGAACGAACCGCTCTCGCGAACGAAAAGAAAGCGGATCTTTTTCTCTCGATCCATGCCAACTCTTCCCCGGCGGTGCACGTTGCCGGCGTTGAGACTTATTACCTCAATCTGACATCGTCGTCCGAAGGCATGGATGTCGCGGCGCGAGAGAACGCCACTTCCGAAAAATCTATTTACGAATTGCGCGATCTGGTGGATTCCATCGCCAAGCATGACAAGGTTGAGGAGTCAAAAGAGTTTGCCAGCGACGTGCAGGCTTCGCTGCAAACCTTCGCGGCGAAGTACTCGCCGGCCGCTAAGGATCGCGGAATTCGCAAAGCCCCGTTTGTGGTGCTGATCGGCGCGCAGATGCCGTCGATCCTGGCGGAAATCGGATTTCTAAGTAACTCTCGCGAGGAAAGTTTGCTTTCAAAACCAGAGCATCGACAGCGATTGGCTGAAGCGCTTTATAAGGGCGTGTCGCGGTACATGCAGACGCTGAGTCACTTCGAAATTGCGCAGCGCGCGCCCGAATCGGGCTTCAAATAGCCTAGTGGTCCCGGTCCGTGACGATATTCACCACGGCAACCAGCGCGCGCTGATACGAGCTGTCTGGAAACTCGGCCATAATCTGCCGACTCTTGCCGGTGAACTGGTGAGCCCGCTCCTGCACCCGCTGAATGCTATCGTACTTTTCAATTAACGCAAGAATATCGCGGAAAGGAACGGTGTCATAACTGCGTTCGCGCAAAACGGTTTCGACCATGCGCCGCTCTTCGGAAGTCGCGGATTCCAGCGCGTAAACCAGCGGAAGCGTAACCTTGCCTTCTTTTAAATCGCCGCCGACAGGCTTGCCGAGTGTCTTCTCGCGCGCCGTGAAATCCAGTAGGTCGTCGATCACCTGAAACGCCATGCCGAGGTTCCAGGCATAATCGCCGAGCTTATCTTCGAGCGCGGAATCCGCCCCGCCGCAGACCGCGCCCAGGCGCGCGCAGACCGAGAAGAGCCCTGCGGTCTTGCGATCCGCCAGTTCCATGCAATCGGCTTCGCTCACATCCCTCTTGCCAATGCGCTCAAGCTGAATCAATTCGCCTTCGACCATCATTTGCGTGAGGCTGATAAGGAGATCTAGGATGTGGAAATTGCGTTCGCGCAACGCAATCTGGAAGGCCTGCATGTACAGCCAATCACCCGACAGCACGCAGATGTGATTGCCCCATTGCACATTTGAAGAAGGGCGCCCGCGCCGCGTTTGCGCCATGTCGATAACATCGTCGTGCACCAGCGTAGCGGCGTGCAGAATCTCGACTACCGCGCCGAGCCGGATGGCGCTGGGCCCGGACTCGCCAACGAGCCTCGCGCAGAGCAGCAACAGCGCGGGACGCAAACGCTTTCCGCCGCTTTTTTGCAGATACTGGCCGATGGTGGTAACTGCATCGACCGACGCCACCGATTCCAGGCCAATTTCACTTTCGACGCGCAACAGATCGTCGTGGAGCAGATCGAAAATCTCCCGTGCGCTAAAAATCTGCCCTAGCTTGCCTAATTCCATGGAGAACTTTCAGTGTACTCATTGACACTCGCGACGCGCAAACAGAAGCGGTCGAAATTGGCTGTGGTGATCTCGGCGATGCGTTCGGCAGTGGTCCCGCGCACCGCCGCAATGGCGCGTACGGAATCCATAATGAAGGCCGGCTCATTGCGCTTGCCGCGATGCGGAACCGGAGCCAGATAGGGGCAGTCCGTCTCGACAAGAAGACGATCGTCCGGCACTTGGCGCAGAGCTTCACGCAAGCTTTCCGAACGCGGAAAAGTGATGACGCCACCGAAGCCGAGAAGAAATCCGAGGTCGAGAGCCTGGCGCGCTTGCGCCGCGTCGCCAGTGAAGCAATGCATGATGCCGGTGCGCGATCGCCAGTGCTCGCGAATCAGCGCAAGAGTGTCGTCCCAGGCTTCGCGAGTGTGGATGATGATTGGTTTGGAAGCTTCTCGCGCGAGCCGCATCTGTTCGACGAACACATCGCGCTGCACCTCACGAGGCGAGAGGTCATAGTGATAGTCGAGGCCGATTTCCCCAAGGGCGACGACTTCTTCGTGCTTTAAGAGCGCACCCAGCGCATCGAATGTCGCGGGCGTGGCGCTGTCGGCATCATGCGGATGCACGCCGACCGTTGCCATAATCCGAGGATATCGCCGCGCCAGTTCAATGGCATGCTCCAGGTCCGGCGGACCGTCGCCCGTGCCGATGCAAAGCATGCGATCAACACCGCTGGCAGCCGCGCGTTCCAGCACGGCATCCAGATCGCCCTGATATTTTTCGTGATCCAGGTGGCAGTGTGAATCCACCAACTTCACTTCAGGCGCGCTCCCACTGGCACGTCTTCAAGAAAACCCGCAAGCACAGGCTTTCCGCCTTCGAGCGAAGCCGCGACGATCATCCCATTAGAGAGGATGCCGCGCAGCTTTCGTGGCTCCAAATTTGCGACGATCACGACTTTGCGACCCACCAGAGTTTCGACGGGATAAGCCAACGCGATGCCCGCAACGATAGTGCGCGGCTCCGCTTCCGCTATATCCACCTTCAAATGCAACAGCTTGTCCGCGCCCTTTATCGGATCCGCGGAAAGAATCCGGCCCACGCGCAAATCCACCTTCACAAAATCGTCGATGGTCATCTTTGGCGATGGCGGCGAAACTCCTTCATTTGCATGCGGCGCGGGCGTCTTACCCAGCAGCTTGGCCTGCTCCGCCGTCGCCTCCAGTTCCAGTGCACGCATCTTTTCCACGGCTTCTTTCAATTCGATGCGCGGAAACACCGCAGCGATCTCTCCGATTTTCTGGCCTTCGGGAATCTGTCCCCATTCGACACTATCGAGCTGCACTGTTTCGAGCAATGTCGCCATCCCAAGCTGCTTCCAGATCTTGGCGGCGGATTCCGGGAGCACGGGCGAGAGCAGAATACAGGCGATGCGCAGCGTCTCGGCTGCGGTGTGCAACGTGGAATCAAGCTGGGCGCGGGAGGCTTCCACGCGCGCGAGCTTCCAGGGCGCCTGTTCAACTATAAATTTATCGACGGTCGAGAGCATCGTCCAAACGGCTTCAAGCCCTTTGGAAAATTCCAGGTTTTCGAAGCACTGGGTCGCCGTGACGATGGTCTCGCGCGCCTTTTCCACAACAGCGTCGTCCGACCCCCGCGGTATCATGCCGCCACGATACTGCTGAATCATCGATAGCGTCCGGCTTGCCAGATTCCCGAGGCCGTTGGCGAGTTCCGAATTGTAGCGCCCGATCAAGGCGTCATAACTGAAACTGCCATCCTGCCCGAACACGATTTCGCGGAGCAGAAAGTATCGAAGCGCTTCGAAGCCCATCACTTGGCGAATGGGTTCGGCGCGCACGATATTGCCGCGCGACTTGCTCATCTTATCTTCCTCGAACAGCAGCCAGCCATGGGCGAACACTTGTTTTGGCAGAGGAAGATCCGCCGCCATGAGGAACGCAGGCCAGAAGATCGCGTGGAAACGCACGATCTCTTTGCCAACCAAGTGAAGGTTCGCGGGCCACAGATCCGTCCCCTGCACCGCGGTTATATAGGCGATGAGGGCGTCGAACCAGACGTAGAAAACGTGGTGTCCTTCAACGGGAAGCGGAATGCCCCAATTGATGGTGGTGCGGCTGATGGAGAGATCGCTCAGGCCTTGCCGCACAAAACTCAGCACTTCATTGCGCTTGGAATCCGGCTGGATAAATTTTGGATTCGCTTCGTAAAAATCCAGCAGTTTCCGCGTGAACGCCGACAGCTTGAAGAAGTAATTCTCTTCAGTCACGGTTTCGGTGGGCCGCCCGCAGTCGGGGCACTTATCACCTGGTTTGGCATCGCTCACATAGAGCTCATCGAACACGCAGTACTGTCCGGTGTAACTTCCCTTATAAACGTAACCGTTGGCCATGCACCGTTCGAATAGCCACTGCACCGTCTTGTGATGTTTCGGATCGGTAGTGCGGATGAAGTGGTCGTACTTCAGGCCGAGCGTGTCCCACTGCTGGCGAAATTCAGCAGAGACCAAGCCCGCAAACTCTTCCGGTGTTCTCCCCGCCGCCTGAGCCGACCTCTCGACTTTTTGTCCATGCTCGTCGGTGCCCGTCGTCAGTGTGACGTCGTAACCTTGCATGCGCTTGAAGCGCTTGATGGTGTCCGCGGCCAGAGTGGTGTAAGTGTGGCCAATATGCGGCGCTGCGTTGACGTAGTAAATCGGCGTCGTTAAATAATATTTCATCGCGAGTTTTTCAAATAGGCGAAGCTGGCTTCGTTGAAGATCTGTTTGAGCGGGATGCCGGTGGCGAGCGCCAGTTTGCGGGCGTCCTCGTACTCAGGCGCGAAGGATCCGTCGCCAGAGACCTTGATTCGTACTTTACCATGCGGGGTTTCCACCTCGACCCAATCGCGCGGTTGCACGCGCCGCTCGGCTGAGTAGATGCGCAACCCCAGCGTGGATGTTTCGCTGAAGATAAGCTGCGCCAGGGTCTCGCGATGCTCCGCCGTGGTCATCACGCTGAGCAGCACCCCCGGCCTGCCCTTCTTCATCGAGAGCGCCTGCAAAGTGGCGTCCAGCGCTCCGGCATCCAGCAAACGCTCTAGCGTAAAGCCCAGCACCTGCGGGTTGGAATCGTCGATATTTGCCTCTATTACGAAGACCGTGGTCGCTTCGCTAGCGCCGGTGGCCTGGCCGACGAGGATACGCAGCACATTGGCATGCTCGCGGAAATCCTTGCCGCCCGCGCCGTAGCCGATCTTGTCGATCGACATGGGCGGCATCCCGCCAAAGCCCGATGAGAGTGCGGCAGCGACGGCGGCTCCGGTCGGAGTTGTCAGCTCCATAGCGGGACCACGCGCATAAATCGGGCGATCGCGAAGCAGCACGGCCGTTGCGGGAGCAGGAACAGGCAGTGTGCCATGCTCAGTCTCCACGGTTCCGCTGCCCACGTTCACCGGCGAGGTATAGATGGTCTCGACGCCCAGGAGATGAAACCCGAGGCACGCGCCGACGATGTCACAGATGGAATCCGCCGCGCCTACTTCGTGGAAGTGCACTTTCTCGATCGGAACGCCATGAACCGAAGCTTCGGCCGCGGCGAGACGCTGAAACACGGCAGCCGAATTTTGTTTTACGCGTTCGGGGAGTGTGGCGGCTTCGATTATCCGCAAAATGTGGTTCAGGTGGCGATGCTTCGGCTGCTCCATCACAGTGACGTGAAACTTGGTTGCCGTGAGGTCGCGGCGTTTGACACGTTCGAATGAAACCTGCGCGCCGGTGGAGAGAGAATCAAGCGATTGAGCAATTGCATCGCGGTCGGCGCCGGCATCCGCCAGCGCGCCTACCAACATGTCGCCGCTTAGTCCGGAAAAAGCATCGAGATAACAGAGAGTCACTGACTTGATTATCCCGTAACCCCGCGTTCATCGCCCTGTAAGACTCGCGCGGTATTTAACGTACATGCCAACCGCGCTATCGCTTGCGTTCCTGAATCCGGGCGACGGGCAAAGACCCCACGTGAATCCGCTGATGCAAAAATTCCTCGCGGTGGATTCCATGCGCGCCTTGTATCGAAAGATCAAGCTTCCCGCCGAGCGCTCGATCATGGAGAATCTGCTGGAAGTCATGGACGTGCGATATACCGTAGCAGACTGCGACATGGCGCGGATTCCCGCGTCCGGTCCGGTGATCGTAATAGCCAACCACCCCTTCGGTTTGATCGAGGGGGCGATTCTCGGAACCATGCTCGCGCGCATTCGTCCAGACGTAAAAATCATGACGAATTATCTGCTCGAAGAAATCTCCGAACTGCGCGACCGGTGCATTTTCGTCGATCCGTTTCAGCAGAAGAGCTCCGCGGCGTTGAACCGCCGTGCTCTGAAGCAGGCCGTCGCGTGGCTCAAGCACGGGGGAATGCTGGCGGTCTTCCCAGCGGGCGAAGTTTCACACTGGAGCTTCCGCAATGGTGAAATTGCCGATCCCAAATGGAGCGAGACGATCCCGCGCCTGATCCACATAACCGGGGCGGCGGCGCTCCCGCTATTCTTCAATGGCGCCAACGGCGTACCGTTTCAGCTCATCGGGATGCTGCATCCAAGATTACGAACGCTTTGCCTGCCGCAGGAACTGCTCAATAAGGTTGGCAAGACCGTAGAGGTCCGCGTCGGCACGCCCATCCCTGCCAAGACAGTGTGCGCGGTGGACAACTTGACCGCAGCTACTAGTTACTTGCGTTGGCGCACCTATTTACTCGCCAATCGCCGAGAAGCTATTAAGGACCGCCGGCGCAAGCTAGCGGTCGCGGTCGCGGGGCCTCAATCACAGTTCGATATGTGCGCCGAGATTTCCGCCTTGCCCGAAGCGCAACTGCTCGACGCATCCGAGGGCTTCTCCGTCTACATCGCGTCGTCAAGCCAAATCCCGATTCTCATGCTCGAACTCGGGCGTCTCCGCGAGATGACTTTCCGCGAAGCCGTCGAGGGCACCGGCCGCGCTCTGGACCTCGATGCCTTCGACCCCTACTACCAACATCTGCTCCTTTGGAATCATCGAAAGAATGAACTGGCCGGTGCTTACCGCATCGGCGACACCCAAACAATTCTCGCGCGCTTCGGGATCAAGGGACTTTACACCAGCACCTTGTTCCATTATCATCCCCGTTTCTTCGAAAAAATCGGCCCCGCTCTGGAACTCGGACGGTCGTTCGTGCGCCCCGAGTATCAAAAGAAGTATGCGCCCCTCTTCTTGTTGTGGAAAGGATTAACCGCTTACATTGGACGCAATCCCGACCGCCCAATCGTATTCGGCGCGGTAAGTATCAGCAATGAGTACAACTGGGCTTCGCGACAGTTAGTGGTGAATTACTTTCAAGGGGGCCAGGATCGCCAGCTTACTCAACTCGCCAAGCTGCGGCGTCCGTTCAAAAGCGGCGCGATACGAGAGTGGGACCGCCTGGAACTTCGCCACGTTCTGCCGGATCTCGACGCCCTGTCCGCCCCGATCGCCGACATGGAGACCGACGGCAAGGGAATCCCTATCCTTCTCAAGCAGTATGTCAAAATGGGAGGAAAGCTGCTGGCCTTCAACGTCGACAACCAGTTTTCCGATACCCTGGACGGCCTCGTCATGGTAGACGTTCGTGAAACGGACCCGGTTCTTCTGGCCCGCTACATGACTAAAGAAGGCGTCCGCGCCTTCCACGACTACCACCGTATTATTTCCCGGATTGCATAGCTTTGATGTTCTTCTCCGCCTGCGCCTGGTAAGGGCTGCGGGTGGCCGCGCACATCTGGTTGAACCTGATCGCCTCAGGAACTTTCTTCATCTTGTAATTTGCCAGACCCAGCAAAAACGTGGTTTCACCCTTCAGGTTGTTATCGCCCGAGATGAGCGGAAGCGCCAGGCGCAATTCTCTGTCGGCTTGCGGGAATTTATTCTGATCCATGTAAGTCTTCCCGCTCCACTGATGGCCCAAGCCGACGATCAGATTCTTGCGCTTTTCCCAATCGGCATCGCCGACGCCTTCAGGCTTCGGCTTGGCCGACATCACCTCCACCATTTTGGCCGAGTAACTCAACACCTTATCCGGATTGCTCTTCTTCTGCATGTAGCTATCGGTAACCACGAGCAGCATATCTTCATTGGTCTGGTCGGTAGCCAGAATGCCCTCGGCCAGCGCCACGGCTTTGGCGTTGTCACCAGACTGTCGATAAGCCAGAAACTCCTGCTGCGCCATCTGCGGAAGATACTGACTCTGCGCGTTCCGCGTCCTGAGCGCACTCACCAATTGCAGCTTCTGCTTCGGGTCGGTCGCCTGAACCGCAGCCGAATACAGCGTGTATTCGGTGTACTGATCCACCTGCTTGGCGTAATCCTGGCGCTTCTTCCAGGCGTCCAGCTCATCCTCGCCTGTCGGCTGCGGCTGCGCCAGCACCTTCTTCGCATTATGGTCCGTTCGATCAGACCACTTAAGCACCAGCGCCGCGTCCTTCTTGCCTTCCGCCGCCTTCAGATTTTGCAGTGCCGCTTCAGTGTCGTCGGCATCCATGGTGAGCAGCTTGTCTCCCAATCCCAAAGCTTCATCGAATTTGCCGGCCTTCACGTAAGCCGGTTGAAGTTGCTCGTAAACCCACCCGATGGAGGCGCTGGCGGGATACCCTTTCACAAAGTCTTCGAGAAGAGGCGTCTTTTTCGCATCATCGGGTTCTTGCCCGATTTTTTGAAGCGCTTGGCCCTCCGGCGTCGACGCATCGATCACCGGCACGTGTTCCGCCGCCAGCGTCCCCGCGGCAATGATGGCGACAAGTAGAATATTTCGCAATGGAATACCTCTGGACAGGTATTTTATAGCAAAATGCATGTTTTAGAGCGGTTCGGTGCTGCGAAGCTCTTCGGCTCTATCCTCGGCAACGGTATCGTTCAAAAATGTGCCGGCGCCGCTCTCGACGCCCGCCAGAAATTTGATTTTCGTAGCGCTCCGTTGTATCGGGTAGAACTCAATGTGGAAATGGAAATAGTGGTGGTGCCCGCGCGCGGGGGCTTGCCGGACAAGCATCATCAGCGGCATGGCGAACCCGTAAAGATTGTCGTACTTCACGCGAATTTGCTTGATGATACCGGCGAGGTCGGTCTTCTCCTGGTCCGTGAGATCGGTGAGCGCGGCGAAGTGGCGTCTGGCGTATAACTGCACTTCACCAGGCCAGCGTGCCCAGAAAGGAACAAAGGCCGCGAAGCTAGCGTTGCCGCAAACGAGGCGCTTGGCCTGAGCGATTTCTTCGCGCAGCACTTTGCAGTAGAGGCATTCCGGGTCCGCCGAGGCGGCATCCAACTCGCGCGCCACCAGAGGCGGAATAAAAGGGAACGCGTAAATCTGGCCATGGGGATGCGGCATGGTCACGCCGATGGCCTCTCCCGTATTTTCAAAAATAAAGACCTGTGCAATCTCGGGATTCGCGGCAAGCTCGCGTGTCCGACTGGTCCACAGCTCCACTACTTTGCGCCATTGCCCGGCGGACATCTGCGACGGCGGCAGGTTATGGTCGGAATGATACAGCACCACATCGCACGAACCTCGCGCGCCGGTGGTCCCGTAGAGATGCTCCTGACCGGGATCGAACGGTTCATTCGTCCGGCTAAGCGCCGCAAAATCGTTGGGGTAAAGAAAAACGTCGTACTCCGCCGGGACATTTCCCGACCCCGGACAGAACGGGCACCAATCCTTCGGAAGCTGGGGTCGATTCTGGCGATTGGCCGCCACCCCCACCCACTCGCGGAGAAACGGATGCCATCTGAGATCGCTCACGCCCCATTGTAGAGCGGGCCGCTATAGTCATAAGGATGGATCAAGTCTGGGAGCGATATGCGCATCACTTTCCGGTGCGCGAGAAGCTGATTTATTTGAACCACGCCGCCGTCGCGCCTCTATCGCGGGATGCCGCCGAAGCCATGAAGCATCTAAGCGACGATGCCGCGAATTTCGGCAGCCTTCATTATGACCAGTGGATGGCAACGTATGAAGGCGTCCGTTCCGCGGCCGCCGGTCTCATCAACGCATCGCCGCGCGAAATTGCCCTGGTTAAAAATACCTCCGAAGGCATTGCGACCATCGCTATGGGGATGAAGTGGGAGCCCGGCGATATCGTGGTTGCCTTTCTCGAGGAATTTCCCGCCAATTATTTTCCCTGGAAGCGCCTCGAATCTCAAGGCGTCGAGGTGCGCTGGCTTTCCGTCTTCGACGATCTTCAGCGCATCGACGAAGCCTGCCACGGTGCCAAGCTCCTAGCCATTAGCTACGTTCAATTTTTGAGCGGCTACCGTGTCGACATCGACGCGATCGGGGAAATCTGCGCGCGCCACGGCTGCTTCTATTTTCTCGATGCCATTCAGGGTCTCGGAATCTTCCCCATTGACGTAAAAAAGGCCCGCATCGATGCGTTGGCCGCCGACGGGCACAAGTGGCTCCTCGGTCCCGAAGGTTGCGGAGTTCTCTTCGTGCGCGAGGCTGTGCAAGATCGAATCGAACCGGTAGAGTTCGGCTGGACCAACGTGGCGTATTACAGCGACTACGCCTCGCGCGATATGACCTTGCGCGCCGATGCCGGGCGTTACGAGTGCGGGACTCTGAACACGATCGGATGTTACGGCCTGCGCGCGTCCATTGAGCTAATCCTCAGCATCGGTGTGGACAACATCACTCCCGCCGTACAAGCTCGCGCCGACCAGATCTACGCCGGAGCCCGCGCGCTCGGCTTCGAAACGTTGGGACCGGACCGCACGCCTTTGAATGGAGCCGGCATCGTGGCCTTTCGAAAACCCGGCGCTGAAACGCATGTCATTGTGCGCCGCTTGAAGGAGTCTGGAATCGCGGTCGCGCCGCGCCAGGGCTGGGTGCGCGCGTCACCACATTTCTATATCAGCCCGGCAGATATCGAAAAACTCTTGGAGGAACTGCGGCAGTGGTGAAGTTGTGGGCCGCGGCCCTTGTGCTGGCAGGTCTCGCGGCAGCCGCGGTGCCGACGCCCGCAGCTCACTTCGGACACGGCATCGGAGTTGATAAGGTCCTGCTCGATTGGGACCAAGTGGTCTCTTATTTCTACGCGCTTGAAAAAAGCAGCGACCGCATCCGCGTGCGCGAAATCGGCAAGTCCGCCGAAGGCCGGCCCCTGATCGCCGCAACCATCGCGTCACCCGAAACCATGCGCAAGCTCGACCGCTATCTCGCCATCCAGCAGCGCCTGGCCGATCCGCGGCGCGCGACCCCTCTCGAAGCCGAGCGCTTCATCGGTGAAGGCAAAACTGTCGTGCTGATCACCTGCTCCATCCACGCGACCGAAGTCGCCTCAACCCATACGGCTGTCGAATTCGCCTACCGCATGCTCACGGATGACTCGACGCGATTCCAGGCCATCCGCGCCGGAACAATTCTGATCCTGGTTCCGTCTCTCAATCCCGACGGAGTGGACATCGTGACCCGCTGGTATCGCAAAACTCTCGGCACGCCCTTCGAGGGCACATCCCCGCCCGAGCTGTATCAAAAATACGTCGGTCATGATAACAATCGCGACTGGTATATCTTTTCGCAGCCCGAAACGCGGGCCGTGATTTCGCAGTTGCACAATGTATGGCACCCCGAGATTGTCTATGACGTTCATCAGCAGGGCTCCACGGGATCGCGCATTTTTATCCCGCCGTGGCTGGATCCTATCGAGCCTAATGTTGATGCCATCCTCGCCCAGGAGATGAACATGATTGGCACGTCCATCGCCACGGACCTCACCTCAGCGGGCAAGAGCGGCGTCGCCATCAGCGCGTCCTACGACTTCTGGACGCCCTCGCGGCACTATCAAGCTTTTCACGGCGGCTTGCGCATTTTGACTGAGTCGGCGAGCGTGCGCCTTGCCACGCCGCTCTCGCTGACTTCCGGCCAGCTCGACCAAGATGCGCTCGGCTACAACGCTCAGCAGCGCAGTTGGAATCACTTGGAACCTTGGCGGGGCGGGACATGGCGCCTCCGCGACATAGTCGATTATCAATTGATTGCATTTGAATCGTGCCTCTATCAAGCCGCGATCCATCGCGAAGACATGCTGCGGAACTTCTACAAAGTCGGCCAGCGTGCGATTGCGCGCACGTCCCCAGCCGCCTTCGTGATTCCCGCCGAGCAGCGCGACCCCGGCGCCACGCGCCGGATGCTGGAAACACTGGCGTTTGGCGCCGTGGAAATTGAGCGCGCTCCCGACGGCAGCCACATCATCCGGATGCAGCAGCCATACAGCAGCTATGCGAAGGCGTTGCTCGAGCGGCAGCGGTATCCCGATCTGCGAATGTATCCCGGCGGCCCGCCGAAGCGCCCCTACGACGTCACGGCCCACACACTGCCGCTGCTTTTCGGTGTGGACGTAAACGCGGTCGACCGGCCCATCGGCGGCCCGCTTGTCCGCGCAGATTTTTCGAAACATCAAACTACCGCCACACTATCGGCACTCGATACCGATAGCTGGGTCACGGTAAACCAAATGTGGCGGAAAAGTCTCGAAGTCTGGCGCGACGCCAACACCGGCGACTTCGCCGAGAGAGGCCGTGGCGCTTCCTGGAAATTACTCGCCCGCCCGCGCATCGGGCTCTACCAAAGCTTTGTTCCGAACATGGACGAAGGCTGGACCCGATGGCTTCTGGAGAACTTTGGATTCGCCTACACGCGAACTAAAAATCCCGATATCCAGGCGGGAAATCTCCGGAGCCGATTTGATGTGCTGGTCTTTCCAGATCAATCCCCTGAAGAAATTGTCGCGGGCTATCCGAAGGGTAAGATGCCGGAAGAGTTCTGCGGAGGTTTAGGAGATGCCGGTGCGAAAGCCCTCCTAGCATTTGTGCAGGCCGGAGGAAAGCTGCTGTTTTTCAATCGATCAACCGCCTACGCGACCCAGAATCTCGGCGTGAAGGCCGACAATATATTGGCCAGTGTTCCCAGTCAAGAGTTTTACTCCCCCGGATCGCTTTTAAAAGTGAAACTCGACACACGCAGCCGCCTGACGCTCGGCCTTCCTTCTGAAATCTCTATTTGGTCGGAGGCGAGTCCGGCATTCGCGGTCGCAGACGGCTCAATCGCTCAATATCCCGAAAGAGACCTGCTAGCTTCGGGATGGCTGCTCGGTGAAAAGATGATCGCAAGCCGGTCCGCGCTGGTCGATGCGCGCGTGGGCGCTGGCCACGTGATTCTCTTCGGAATGCGTCCTCAGTACCGCGCGCAGAGCTATCAAACGTTCAAGCTAGTTTTCAATGCGCTCATCGAATGATGCCCACTTCCGGGCCCGGAAAATCACTCAGGCCAGTTGTTGGCTGGCGCAACTTTCACGGATTCGACGTTGTGAATTCTTTAGGCGCGTGACCGTTCCGTGTTAGATCAGTTTTTTCCAAAAGACTGTGGTGTCGCACCATGTTCCGTCGGGAAACAGCGCATAGTTTGGGATAACTCCCACTCGGTTCCAGCCCAGGCGCGTGTACAACTTCTCGGCGTTGCCGCCAGTGACTGTGTCCAGCACAAGAAGAGTTTTGCCCGCGCGTCGGCTGGCTTCCTCCGCGTGCTCCATGAGACTCGCGCCGACCCCATTTCCGCGCGCTGATCTTAGGACGAGCAACTTAGCGACATCCGCTCGATGGGGTTGGTTGGGAGGCGTCGAGAGGAGGACCTGCACGGTTCCTACCAATTTTGAATCGATGAAGGCCGCCAGTAAGATGCGATCGCCCTGTTGCACTCCTTCAACCACTTTTTCAAAAAAAGATGTCGCAGCGGCACGCGGAAGAGGCGCCATGAAGCTAACGGAGGCTCCTCCCTCCACGCAGTCAAGCAAAACTTCGGCAAGCGCCTCCATGTGTTGGAAACCTTCGGTTGCGTTCAGTTGTCGAATTCCGATCATAAGAGCCGCTTCGATTTACGTCTTGTCATTTTCGCAGGATCTTTGAATAGACTAAAGTCAATGAAACTACGTTTCGCTCTCGTATTGCTCACCTTATTCCTGGGCGTGCCGGCGTTTGCGCGGTCCCACCACCGGGGCGCACGTAATACGCAGGGTTCCCCACCTGGCAGCTTCGACTATTATGTCCTCAGCCTTTCCTGGTCTCCGGATTTCTGTACTTCTCACCCGGATGCGCCGGAATGCGGAGGCGTTAAGAAATTTGGATTTATCGTGCATGGATTGTGGCCGCAGTACGAACGCGGATATCCAAAAAGCTGCGCAGGGGCGCCTTTCGATCCCAATCGGGTTCCCGCCGGTCTTCCCAATATCATGCCGAGCCCGATCCTGATCCAGCACGAATGGGAAAGTCACGGCACGTGTGCGGGTCTTTCGGAGACGGACTACTTCAAAACGGTGATTCAGGCTTTCAGCAAGGTCCCGATTCCAGCAGACTTTAAGGGTCCACTGCAGAATATCCAAGTAGGCCCGAGCGATATCGTGAAGAAGTTCGCGCGGGAATCGGGCTTTTCGCAAGGGGCGTTTTCATTGCAATGTGAGAGCAATCGCTTCTTGAAAGAAGTTCGGGTTTGCCTGACCAAGGATCTTCAAGGACGCGATTGCAGTGACGGCGTGCGTGACACGTGCAGTGCTAGAAGTGTAACTCTGAGGCCGCTGCGCTAAAAAGAAATCACTTGTTCACCCGATGGAAAGGGGACCGTCGGACTTTGCTAATTCGGTGAGGATTCGTTCGCGACGAAGGATCGCGGCTTCGACCGAGGAACCTAGCGCAATCCAATAGAGCGGTGCACCTAAGACTGCGGCCAGGGCGAGAAGCGCGAAGAAAATTGCTTCGCCGCCGAACACATAACGCGCCCAGTAAGCTAGGCCAACGGGCAGCAACACGACTGGAAAACAGAGAACCAAAATGATGTTGAGGCTGCGCGACCCGCCGCCCTGCGTGACTTTTTCGGGACTCAAAGCACGCGGGAAATAGACCGAACTCAAGTTCCCGAACGCGATCAAATAGATGCCGGAGACCAGAGTAACCACGATCGCTTCGGCCACGCGCACCGGGGATTTTGGAATCGGCAGAACCATCGCGATGGCGGTCACGACTAGCATTTCGGTGATCACGAACAGCGCCGCCGCCAGATTCTTGCCGACCAGCACGCGGCCGAAGGAGACGGGCAGAGAGAACCAGGCCTGGGCGGCGGACCGGTCGAATCCAAAAGCATTCATGTACATGACCTGGCCTAGCATGACCAGACCGTATACGCAGACCATGGTCAGGAAATGATCGGCGGTGCCACCGGCACTGCCGCCACGCAATACTCGAGGCGTCCAGACCAGTAATCCAAAAAGGCAGCTCATGCCGAAGACCAGACGAAAGCGCGGCGTTCGAATTAGAGACCGGATTTCCTTTTCGGCAATGGCTCCTAAGGGGTCGGCAAAGAGAAACCGCGGGACCAGGCAGGCGCGATCAAGCAGGCTCAATTTACCTTCCGGCTGGTCGATGACTTGTGCCTTACGGCTCGAACTTGCGGGATCGAAACGCAAGCTGATGGCGAACTGCCACCGGCTAAAGGCGTAAGCCCAACCCAGTGCCGCCATCAGGACGGCTGTCCCAATCTGCCAATCGAGACCTAGCAGCAAGTGCCCCGCCGCGCCCCACGGCCAGAACACCGACGCGGGGAGATAGCGCGTCATCGCCTCCGGATTCACTTTGGAAGCGAGAAGCAATTGAGGAAGCACGCTCACCAATATGAGAAGCACAACCATTACCTCGCGGAGGCGCCGTTTCAATAACAGGCGTTCCATCAGATTGCGCAAGCCAGCGGCAATGAGGAGGTTCAGCACGATGAATAGAAGAGTTATGAGCAGGATGCGCGGCACTGACAGTATGCCGCCGAATAGAGAGTTGCGCATCAAACCGATACCAATCCCCGCGATAATGATCAGCATTTCCACGCAGGCGGTGAGACGCAGCAAGACTTCAACTTGAAACAGCTTCTCGTGAGGAATGGGATAAACCAGAAGCTTTTTGAGGTCGAGCGAAGCCCCGAGGCTGGCCGAAATCACCGGCGCGATTTGCCAGTACATCATCACAGCTAGAAGGGCGACCGGAATCAAAGTTGGCAGCCATGTTGCATCCTGGCTCGCCGAGAGGAACGCTCCAATCGCTACTGCGCCCAGAACCCAAAAGCCGTAAAATACAAATCCGATAAGCGCCGAAACAGCCGTTGCGCTGCGGCGCGAGCCCATGCTGAAACTGCGCATGCTGAGCCATTGGGCTCTGAGGATTGCGGCTATCATCTAAAGCCACTCCAGCCGTTCGAAGGCGCGATCGGCTCCCACTTCGCGCACAAAGACTTCTTCGAGTGTTTCGGTGCCCGACCGCATCTCTGCCATGGACCTTTGGCGGACTATTTTCCCCTTATTGATGATGGCGACGTGATCGCATAATCGCTCGACGACTTCAAGCACATGGGATGTGAGAAAAATCGTGGCTCCGTGCCTCACTTGATCGAGAAGAATGTCCTTCATCAAGCGCGCACCAACGGCATCCACGCCCTCGAACGGCTCATCCATCAAGAACAATTCAGGCCGGTGTATGAGCGACGCCGCCATGGCCACGCGCTTGCGCATGCCTTTCGAATATCCGGCGATGAGTTTCTTGCGCTCGTCGCCGAGTTCGAACAGTTCGAGCAGTTCCTGGGCGCGCTGGCGGGCTTGCGGCCGCTCCAGCGAGTACATGCGGCCGACGAATTCCAGAAACTCGAGTCCCGTCAGCCGGTCGAAAAGCAGCGATTCATCGGGCACCAGACCGATGCGCTTCTTGATTTCCATGTCCTGATCCGGCATCCGGAAGCCGAGCAGTTCGATAGATCCGGAATCGGCCGGAATCAGTCCGGTGAGCATGCGAATAGTGGTGGACTTCCCCGCCCCGTTAGGACCGAGGAATCCGAAGAAACAGCCGCGGGGAACGGTCAAGCTCAATCCGTCGACCGCGGCCCGTCCTTCGTAAACTTTGCGCAGGTCGCGAATATCGATCGCCGGGGAGACCGCTTCGGATGCCATTATCAAAGGATACATGCGAACCGCTCTATTGATTTGCTGCGCTTTTTCACTGCAAGCCCAAAGCACAAGCTTTGAAGGACATCCGGCGCTGTCGCTTACTAACGACAAACTGCAGCTAACCGTTTTGAAGCAAGGAACCAGCATTGCCGCTATCTCGCTGGTTGCGGACCCTAAGCATCTGAGCCCGCTGTGGGACCCGATCCGGATGGCGAGGGAAGCTGGCGAGCCGAACATTTTCGGGACGGGGATGGGACATTTCCTCTGCGTTGACGGCTTCGGCCCGACATCGCCAGAAGAGGCCAAAGCCGGCCTGCCGGGCCACGGTGAAGCGCACGAACGCCAGTGGGATGTGACGGAACAATCGAAGAACACGATCGCGTTTTCTACTGCGCTCCCGCTGGTCCAGGAGCATATTACGCGCACTTTCCGGCTGGTTGATGGCGAACAAGTGGTCAGCGTGGAAACGCATCTTACTAGTGACGTGGCATTCGACCGGCCTGTGTTCTGGGCCGAGCACGCGACCATCGGTTCACCCTTTCTGGAACCGGGAGTTACGGTGATTAATATGTCGGCGCAACAAGCGAAGACGCGGCCTTATGAAGTCGGGCCTGGCGGTCTTCCGCACCGGCTGCCTTCGGGTCAGGACTTCACGTGGCCCATGGCTCCGGCGCTGGCCGGCGGGACCCTGGACATGCGTTCGACACCCGCTACGCCGAACTCCGGCGACCACACAACCTCGCTCATGGACCCATCTCGCTCGGTCGTGTTTGTCACGGCGCTGAACCCAAAAAAGCGTCTGCTGCTCGGCTACGTGTTCAAACGCGCCGAATACCCGTGGACGCAGAGCTGGGAATTTTATCCTCCGAACGGGAAGCTGGCTCGCGGGCTGGAGTTTTCGACCCTGCCCTTCGATGTTCCGCGTCGTCAGGCGATGACCGAGAACGCGCTTTTTGGCACCCCAGAGTATCGCTGGCTGCCAGCGAAATCCACCGTCGAAAGCCACTATCTAATGTTCCTTACCGAAGTGCCCGCCGGGTTTTTGAATGTGGATGATGTGCGCTTCGAGAACGGCCGCATCGTGATCGAGGATCACGCCGCGGGCAAGCGCTTCGCACTGGTCTCGTCGCAAACGCTGTAGGATGAACCATGCGGCTCGCGGCTCTTGCATTATTGGCGTCCGGAGTTTTCGGGCAGCCGGTCGGTTTGGTGAGCGCTGGCTACGCGCCGCGCGCAACCGCCGTGACGGTAGCGCCGGGTCAGGTGATCACGATTTCCGTTTTCGGAATTACTACGACGGGCGGCATCTCGGCTACGGTGCAGTCGGGTGCTCTACTGCCGATTCCAGTTCCGCTGCTGTCCATTGCGCAAAGCCCTTGTCCTACGGCATCCATACCTTGTGGGGTGGTGACGGACATCTCGCTGCAGATTCCGTTTGAAGTGCCGCCGCCGGTCCCGCCGGGATCGGAAAGACCTACGCTGCTATCGAATCTGGTCTTCGCCAAAAACGGCGTGGCCGAGGGATTCGTTCCGCTGAACATCGTTAGCGACCGGATTCATATCGCTAACTCTTGCGATACGACGTTCGCCAGTGCCGCGGCCGTCTGCCAACCGGTGGCAACGCACGCGGACGGGAGTTATGTGACGCAAGCGCAGCCGGCTCATCCAGGCGAGGAGCTTGTGATTTATGCGGTGGGACTCGGCTTGACCAGTCCGGTTCCCAAGTCCGGGGAAAAGAGTCCGTCTCCCGCCGCGGTCACACAGCAGCTATTTATCGTTGGCTTCGATCTTCAGGCGAATGCGCCGCCGCATGGGCGTGCCGGGTCCACGGAGTGGTTCGACGTGACCGGTTTCGCCCCTTCGCCAACAAACGTGCTTTTTAGCGGCTTGACACCAGGGTTCGTTGGCCTCTACCAAATCAATCTTCAGATCCCGCTCTACCAAACTTTTGCAGCAGTTCCTCCTTGCACCGCCGACGGAACCATCGCCTCCAACCTCACGGTAAACATTCTCGGTCCTGCTTCTTTCGACGGAGTGGGGCTCTGCGTGGCCTTCTGAACCAAACAGATTACACAACTCTTACAATGCCCTGGCGTTGATCCTGATACGGTGAGATTAGGCCATTCTCAGGAGATTTCGTGAGCTCGACAGTTACCACCTTTCCCAAAAAAGACTACATCAACTGGATCACTTCCGGCATCATGATCGCGTTTCACGTTGGGGCCGTTGCTGCCCTCTTTTTCTTTTCGTGGAAGGCGGTCTTCGTTGCCGCCGCGCTTTATTGGATGGCGATCTGTTTAGGCATCGGTATGTGCTATCACCGGCTGCTGACGCATCGTTCGTATAAGGTTCCGAAAGGAGTGGAGTATTTCCTAGCGATCTGCGCGACGATGGCGCTAGAAGGCGGACCCATTTTCTGGGTGGCGACGCACCGCGTTCATCATCAATATTCGGATCATGATGGCGACCCGCACACTCCGCAGCACGGCGGATTCTGGGCTCACAT
>JANYJA010000251.1 GCA_025358575.1 Terriglobia bacterium | reverse complement strand
TTCCTAATCTTCCCGCCTTCGGCCCAAGGGGGAGACATGAAGCCGACGGCCGTTTCATTGAGCCTTGCACAAAGGACCGTCCGCCTCTGGCCAGCGGATCTGACGGCCTGAGAACTGCCCGCTTTCAACGCGGCTCCCGACAGGCCCGCGATATGTCGCGCAGCGTTTATCGGCCAACCCTGAAGATGGTGTTACTCACCGTGTCCCGCTCCGCAGAATCTCAAACTGACCCGCTCCCGAAGATTGCGGAAAAAGCATGTGGAAATTTTTTTTAAGAAATTTGGTTAGATCGTCAGACGTGAGGGCGAACATATCGTCCTCACGAATCCAAAGGTAAACCGAGTAGAGCCCTGGTAGTGTCGAATCACAAAATAGGCAAGCTACGTACGCTCAAATCCCTGATTCGCGCTGCGGGCCTCACGGATAAACTGTATCGACAGGCAAATCACGACCTCTAGGCGAACGTTTTCATTCAAGCTGACCCGCTACCGGTCCCCCTTGGAGCAAGACCAATCCCCGCTGATAGGTAATACCCTGGCTCCCCGGTCACAAGCCTCGCGCGACCCAAAATCCTTAATCTTTTCAATAACTTAACCCCCTCCCCGCCCGCGTCCCCTTTTTCGCCCCTGCTAAAAGTGAATAGCGGACCCTTTCCGCAATCAACTTACAGGAGCCTCCATCAATGTCTAGCTCTCCGCAAATTAACGCGCTCAACGCTCAGCACTCCACCGGCCCTCGCACTGACGTTGGCAAAAAGCCCTCCAGTCTCAATGCTCTTCGTCATGGCCTAACTTCCCAGGTTATCGTTCTCCCCACCGAGGACCTCGCCGCCTACACGGTCTTCACCAACGGATTTCACGATGACCTCCAGCCCAAAAATCTGATCGAAAAGCAGCTCGTTCAGTCGCTTGCCGACACCCAGTGGCGTCTCAACCGTTGCGCCGCCCTCGAAAGCAATCTTTACTCCCTCGCCTTCGCCGAAGCCGAAGCAGAAGCCGATTCCGATGAGCCCGCCACCGGCCTCGACACCGCCCTCAATATGGCCCGTGCCTTCCGCAACAACACCGACGCCATCCGCGTCCTCGGCATGCACGAACAGCGCCTCCAGCGCGCCTTCCATAAGACGCTTCAGCAGCTCCAGTCTCTTCAATCCCAGCGCAAAATCGAAGAGCATCGGCAGTTGCAGCAGGCCGCGGCACTCCAGCAAGTCAACAAACTAAAAGGACTTCCCTACAACCCTGCCGACGATGGGTTTGTTTGTTCGAATCGGGAAATCGACGACCTTGTATCCAGCGAAGCTCGCATCTTGGAGGCCCAGGGTGCCGCTCTTTACGACTTCGATCCGGTCAAAATCGCTGCCGCCCAGGCCCTTAGCGCTTAACCTGGCCGGACCTGCATTTCAGAAAGGCTCTTCCTCACCACCTCTACGCTTGACTTGCCCGGCCAGTCGGTATAGTGTAAGCCCTTACCACCCTCACCGGAGCCCGCACCCGCCTATGCTTTCCCGACGCAGTTTTTCCGCCGCTCTCCTCGCTTCCCCTGTAGCCTTGCGCGCGCAGCAGACCGGCCTCAAAGCCCGAGTCAAGATCGACACAGAGCGCACCATCGGCGATATTGATCCCAAAATCTACGGGAATTTCCTCGAGCATCTCGGACGCTGCATCGACGGCGGAATTTTCGAAGAGGCCTCGCCGCTTTCCGACAAGTTCGGATACCGCAGGGACGTGTTTCAGGCCGCGAAGAATCTCAATGTCACCCAACTCCGCTGGCCCGGCGGAAATTTTTCATCCAACTACAACTGGAAAGATGGCATCGGCCCGCGCGATAAGCGGCCGCCTCGGCTTGAGATGGCCTGGGGCTCCGTCGAAAGCAATCGTTTCGGGACGCATGAGTTTCTCGAATACGCCGAAATGCTCGGCACCGAGCCTTACATCTGCACCAACCTCGGCACCGGAACCTGGAGTGACGCGCAACAGTGGGTCGAGTACTGCAATTCCTCCGAAGACACCGCCATGACGCGTCTGCGCAAGCAGAACGGGCGCGCGCAGCCGTGGAAGGTGAAATATTGGGGACTCGGCAATGAGATGGATGGTCCCTGGCAGATGGGACATCGCAGCGCCGAGGACTACGGCAAGTTTGCGCTCGAAGCCGCCAAGCTCATGAAGTGGACCGACCCCGATATCAAACTCGTGGCTGCCGGATCTTCCAACTTCAGCAACGGTATCGATTGGACCGGCTGGAATCGAACGGTTCTGGATCAACTCAAGACCCACGCCGATTACCTCTCCATCCACCTCTACGTCGGCAATCGCGACAACGATTTCACCGAGTTCATGACCAGCGCGGTCGAGCTCGATCACCGCATCGACACCGTCGCCGGTATCATCGATGCAGTTCTCGCCGGCGCGCCTGGCAATCGAAAAATCTACATCGCGTGGGACGAATGGAACGTCTGGTATCGCGCTCGCGGCTCCAAAGAACATGGCCGCCGCATTCTCGAAGAGCGCTATAATCTCGAAGACGCGCTCGTCGTCGCATCGTTCTTGAACTCGTTCGTAAACCACGCGCATGTCGTCAAGATGGCCAACATGGCGCAGTTGGTGAATGTGATCGCGCCCATTTTCACCAATGATAAAGGACTGTTCCTGCAAACCATCTACTATCCGCTGCAACTGTTCGCGCAAAATTCTCGCGGCAAAGCTCTCGAGTTGATGGTCGATAGCCCCAAGTTCAAGAGCAAGCGCTATGACGACGTCCCCTATCTCGACACCTCCGCCGCCTATCGTGACGGCACAGTCGTGATGAATGTCGTCAATCGCCACAAAGACCAGGAAATTGAAACCGAATTCGAAGCGCAGGATAAAAAATTCGCTGGCCCGGTGGAAGTCTCCGTCGTCAATGGCCCCGACATCAAGTCCGAAAATAATTTCGATTCCACCACCGTGAAGACCGTCACTTCTTCCGCCACCGCCGACGGTAACAAGCTCCGAATTCGCTTCGCCCCGCACTCCTACACCATGCTTAAAGCCAAGCTGGTCTGAGTTCGGTATCCTTGTGACGGAATGTTGCGCACGTCACTTCTGATACTCGCCTCCGCTCTATGTTGCTCCTCCGCTCCGCGGCACTCGGAGCGTGCGGGGTGGTTTTCCCTCTTTGACGGAAAGTCGATGGAGGGCTGGGTTGATTCGCGCGGTAAGATTCCCCCCGGGGACGCGTGGACCATCGCGGACGGCTGCCTCAAGGCCAATGCCAAGCCGAGCATCACCGAAGATCTCTTCACCGTCAAAAACTTCCGGAATTTCGAACTGGAGTTCGACTGGCGCATCGCGCCCGGCGGCAACAGCGGCGTGAAGTATCGCGTGCAGGACCATTTCTTCATTCTGACTGCCGAGCCAAGCCTGCATGAGCGGTTCGAAGAGCGCGTTGAACGCAGTTTCCTCCATCGCGTTGATCGGCGTCCAACCTCAGGCCAGGATTACGTCGTCGGCTTCGAATATCAGATCACCGATGACACAACCAATGGCGATGCCACCAGCAATACCAAGCACACCGCCGGGGCCCTTTACGATATGGTCGCCCCCAGCCAGCCTGCGGCGTTACCTGTCGGTCAATTCAACCATTCGCGCATCGTACTTTTGGAAAACCATGTGGAACACTGGCTCAACGGCGTGAAAGTCGTCGATTCCTCGCTCGATTCTCCCGACGCCATGGCCGGCATTAAGAAGCGCTGGCGCTCATCGCCCGCCATTATGAAACTGCTCGCCACGCAGCCCCGCAAAGAATGCCCCATCACTCTCCAAAATCACGGCGATGAGGTCTGGTTTCGAAACATCTGGATTCTCCCCGCTGGTTCACGCTGACACACGCTTATGTTCCGGATCGCGATCAGCGCCAGCTTCACGGCCGAACCCCTCGAACAGGTGCTCGCGTTTTGGGGCCGTTATCTGGATGTCGATTTCGAAGTTCGCTTCGCCCCGTATAACCAGCTTTCGCAAACCCTCTTCGATCCGCAAAGTATCTTCGCGACCAACAGCCACGGCGTTAACGTACTTATGGCGCGTCTCGAAGATTTTGCGCAGTTCGAGATTCTTGATGCGACTGTATTCGAACGAATCCACCAGAATGTCGTTCACTTCGTGCAAGCCCTGCGTGATTCGCACACCAGCTTCGCGACGCCAGTCATCTTCTGCCTCAGCGCGCCGTCGCCAGACTTCCGCGCGAGCCAGCCGCCTGGCTTCGAATCGAATCTGATCAACGTAATCGAGAGCAGCCTGGGCGATCTCCCCGGAGTTCAATTCCTCGAGTACGAACAGATTCACGCGCTCTTTCCGGTCACTAACTGGTACGACGCTAGCGGCGCGAAGCTCGCGAAAATTCCCTACACCGAGCTCTACTACACCGCCCTCGGCACCGCGCTGGTGCGTGAGACTTTCGCTATGATCAACCCGCCCCGCAAAGTCATTGCGCTTGATTGCGACAACACCTTGTGGCAGGGAATCTGCGGTGAGGACGGCCCAACCGGAATCGTCTTAGACGAGCCCCGTCGCCAGCTTCAACAGTTCATGCTCGAACAGCGGGAAGAAGGCATGCTGCTCTGTCTTGCCAGCAAGAACAACGCGGAAGATGTTCATGAAACCTTCCGCCGCAATCCGCAAATGCCACTACAGTTGCGGCATTTTGTTGCCTGCCGATTGAATTGGGAATCGAAGGCCGCCAATCTCACTTCGCTCGCCGACGAGTTGAACCTTGGCATTGATAGCTTCATTTTTATCGACGACAATCCACGCGAGTGCGCCGAGGTCGAAGGCAGTCTGCCCCAGGTAATCGCCTTGACGCTCCCCGAAAACATCGCCGACGTGCCGCACTTCCTGAATCATGTATGGGCCTTCGATCACCCCGTCATCACCGAGGAAGACCGCAATCGCAACGCCTTCTACACGCAGGCTCAAGAGTTCGGAAAGGAAGCGCGCGCCGCTTCAAACCTTGAAAATTTTATCGCCAGTCTGGATCTGCGGGTCATCGTGCAGCCGCTGTCGCCTGAAAAGTTAAGCCGCGCAGCCCAGCTCACGCAACGCACCAATCAATTTAATTTCACGACCATACGCCGCACCGAATCTGACATCCAAACTCTCCTCGCTAAACCGAAGATTGAATGTTTCACCGTCGAAGTCTCCGATCGTTTCGGCGAATACGGCGTCGTTGGCCTCGTCATTGCCGAACAACTCTCCGACGAACTGCGCATCGACACCTTCCTATTGAGTTGCCGCGTCTTGGGCCGCGGCGTCGAACATCGCATCCTAGCCGGCCTCGCCGGCCGCGCTCGTGAGCGCGACCTGCAATTCGTCACGGCCAACTTTGTTTCAACCGCGAAGAACGAGCCCGCGCGCCAGTTCCTCGAGAGTATCGGCGAGCCATTTCGCTTTCAAGTCGACGCTCTGCAAAACCTTGCCTGGAAGCCCGATCGCAATACGCTCCTCGTGGCGAAAGCCGTGAAGCCCGCTGCTCCATCGCGTCGGCAGATCGACTTCGAACAGATCGCCCGCACGCTCGCCACGCCGGAACAAATCTTATCGGCTATGAAGCGCGAAGCCACGCATTCGCCCTCCATGAACCTGACCGGCACCGAACGGGAGCTCGCCGCGCTCTGGTCCGAACTCCTGCGCATCCCGAACATCTCGCCCGCGGACAACTTCTTCGATCTCGGCGGCCACTCCCTTCTGGCCGTCCAACTTCTTTTAAGAGTCAAAGAACGTTTCGGAATTGAACTCTCCATCGATGACGTCTACTCCGGCACGCTCACACTCGCCGACCTCGCGCGCAACATTGAAGACTGCCAGATCGGTCGCCTGGACCCCGCGGAATACAATGCCCTGCTCGCCGAAATTGACGCTCTTTCCGACGAGCAGGTGCGAGAGTTGCTGGCTCGCGAAGACTCAGCCGCTGTCTAGCAACGCATGCGCGTCCTTCTCACATCGAACGCCTCGTACGCTCCCCCGCGAGGCGGGTCGACGCGCGGTAATCTCGCGTGGCTGCGGCTCCTCGCCGCGAATGGACACCAGTGCCGCGTCGTCGCCCCGAACCTCTCGGACGAAAGCGTGCGTGTCACCGAGCACGACGGCATCTCTATCGTCTCGGTCAAAGACCTCTCTCGCCGCACCGCAATTCTGGCGGAGCAGATTGCCGAATTCGCGCCCGATTGGGTGCTCGTATCCTCCGAAGACCTCAGCCACGTGTTGTTGCGCGAAGCCAACCAGGCTGCCCCCGGACGCATTGTCTACCTGGCTCACACGCCGCAGTTCTTCCCGTTCGGCCCGGAAAGCTGGAGTCCCGATAGCGCCGCCACTGAGATTATCCGCGCCGTTCGGGCTGTAGTCGCCATCGGCGAGCACATGGCGGGCTATATCCGTCAACATCTAGGCCGCGATGCCACCGTAATTCATCCACCCATCTACGGCCTGCCTCCCTACGCCGACCTCTCGTCTCCCGACGCCGGAATGGTCCTCATGATCAATCCGTGCGAGGTAAAAGGAATTGGAATTTTCCTCGCGCTCGCCGAACGATTTCCGGCCATCACGTTCGGCGCTCTGACCGGCTGGGGGACAACATCCGATAACCGACGCGCGCTTGACAAGCTCCCCAACGTGCGCCTGCTCGCGAACGTTCCGAACATCGAAGATGTCCTCTCGCAAGCGCGCCTGCTGCTGATGCCATCGCTGTGGTACGAAGGTTTCGGCCTCATCGCCATGGAAGCCATGTTGCGCGGACTGCCCGTAATTTCCAGCGATTCCGGCGGCCTGGTCGAAGCCAAACAAGGCACTGAATTTGTAATCCACGCGAACGCTGTCACGCGCTATGAAGCCGTCTTCGACGAGAACCACATGCCGAAGCCGGTTCTCCCGCCGCAGGATATCGAGCCTTGGGTGAAGGCTCTCAACACGCTTCTCACCGATCGCGATGCTTACGAGCGTGAGTCCGCGCGTTCTCGCCAAGCGGCGTTGCGATTTGTTTCGGGTCTTCATCCCAGCGCATTCGAGACACTGCTAGAACAGTTGCGCCTCCCGCCAATGCGCATTCTGCTGGCGCACAACTCGCTCTACTATCCATCCCTAGGCGGCGGCGACAAATCCAATCGCCTGCTCATGGAAGCCCTGGCTGAGCGGGGGCACGAGGTTCTCGTCGTCACGCGCGTCGAGAATTTCGGTCCCGAAGATCACGGTGCTCTCCTCCAGCAGTTAACCGCGCGCGGCGTCGAGGCGGACACCACCGATCCCGGAACCATTCTCTTCAAGCTCAACGGCGTCCGCGTTCACGTGGTCTCGCTCAACCCGCGCCTGCGCGCATATTTCTCGCAGCAGATCTCCGAGTTCGATCCCGACATCATCATCACCTCCACCGACGACCCCGCCCAGCTCCTCTTCGATCTAGCCATCCGCACCCCGCGCGCCCGGGTGGTTTATCTGATTCGCGCCACCATCGCGGTCCCGTTTGGCCCCGATAGTTCCTCGCAAAGCACCGCCCGCACTGAGATGCTGCGTCGCGCTGATGCCGTGGTGGGCGTCAGCGAGTCCGTCGCGCATTACGCTCGCGAGTGGGGAGCTCTTGACGCAGTGCACGTCCCCATCTCGCTGATGGAACCTCGCGACTGCCCGCTGCTGGGCAACTTCGATAATCCCTACGTCGTCATGGTGAATCCCTGCGCGGTGAAAGGCATCGGCATTTTCCTCGCGCTCGCTGAAAAGCTGCCCCAAATTCAGTTTGCCGCGGTCCCCATGTGGGGGACCACTCCAAAAGACCTTGCGGCGATGCGCAAACGTCCCAACATTACCTTGCTCGATACAGTCGATAACATTGACGGCATTCTCCGCAAGACTCGCGTGATGCTCGTTCCGTCGGTGTGGGCCGAAGCCCGTTCGCGCATGGTGCTTGAATCCATGTCGCGCGGCGTGCCTGTGATGGCCAGCAATATCGGCGGCATTCCCGAAGCTAAGCTTGGTGTCGATTATCTGCTCCCCGTCAGTCCCGTGATCCACTACAAACCCGAAGTCGACGCCCGCATGGTGCCCGTCGCCGAAATCCCTGAGCAGAATATCGCACCTTGGGAAGATGCTCTCCGCCGTCTCACTTCGGATCGCGCGCATTGGGGGCAAATCGCCGCCGAATCCCGCGCCGCCGCGCTGAACTACATCACGAATCTCAACGTGCTTCCGTTCGAGGCGCTGCTGAGGAAGTCTTTACTTTCGCCCAAACGCGGCCCTGTCGCGCCAACCGAAAATCCATCGTCAACAACAAGTAAACTATCGCTCGATAGACGCCGTCTGTTGGCATTGCGCGCGCGCCGCAAAATGACGAGAGAACCCGCGCCGAATGCGAATCTCTGGTTTCCAGGCGCCGCCGATGTCCCACCTGGCAAGCTCCGTTTATTCTGCTTCCCCCACGCGGGAGGCGGCTCCTCAAGCTATGCCCGTTGGAAATCTCCGCTCAGCCACCTAGCCGCGGTCTGCCCCGTGCGCCTGCCGGGTCGCGAATTCCGCATCGCCGAACCGCCAATCGACGAAATGCACTTGCTGGTCCATGCTATCGCCGCGAGTATCTCGCCGTTCACGAGTCAACCCTTCGTCCTATTCGGACACAGCTTGGGCGCGACCGTCGCCTTTGAACTCGTGCGTCTCCTGCGCCGCCGCGCTCTTCCGCTGCCGCGCGCGCTCATCGTCTCCGGCGCGCGCGCACCTCAGTTCCGTCTCAATCACCAGCCACCGCCCGAGCCTGCCGACCCTGAATTCCTGGCCGAACTCCGCGCCCTGGAAGGCATGCCGCGCGAAGTCCTCGACAATCCCGAAATCATGAATCTCGTGATGCCCGCCCTCCGCGCCGACGCACGCATTTACCGGAATTATGTCTACCGGCCCGAAGAGCCGCTGTCAATTCCTATCTATGCTTATGGCGGCGTGTCCGATCCGCGCATCACTGAAGGTCAAGTAGTAGCTTGGTCGGTGCAAACCACTGCGTTTTTCCGTCACCGAAAATTTTTTGGCGGCCACTTTTTCATCCACGACCAAGCTTCCGAAGTACTCGAAGCGCTCAGCGAAGATCTAAAATAAGAGTCGCCATAGCTATCGTGCTACTTATCGAACACGATCTTCGTTTCACCCTGGTACTTGTGATAATTTCTAAACTCAATAACATTCCGGCTGCACACGGGTGAGCCCCGCTGGCAGCTCAGATTCTCAGCGTGGATCGGCAGCAGGTATTCGTCGGGGCCCAGCCGCACCTGCCCGTAGTCCTGCGCCGCCTCTACTTTATCCATCGGAAATTCTAGAGGGATCTCGACAGCCGACATTTCGATGCGCAGGGCCCGTGCCGTCTTGGCGTCAATCCAAACGCGGCCCAAAAACGCGGGGATAACAGCCTGCGACGCGACCGTGATGCGCCAGTCGGAGTGCTGCCGGTCCACCGCATAATCGAAAACCATCGCATTAAAATTCTGGAACGTACTTTGCTTGCGGAAGTCGAATTGCGCCGCGCTTCGAGGATCGAAAAGACTCTTCAGCGTGGTTCCGAATTCCCCCGTCGACCACGAACCTGACATCTCCTCCATATTTTTCTTGACCGGCTTCCCGTTAATTTGAAGGTCCCGGTAGCTTTCCTTCCCGTTCTCGTAAACTACCGTCGCGGACACGACATCGAGCGCGCGCCAATGGTCCCCCTCGCGCACGTACCGCGTGGTGAACTGTTGCGCGACATAGTTGGGCAGACCCTCCGAGAAAGAAAACGCAGCTTCGCGCGCCCGGTCGATCAGTTGCTGCTTGGGATCGGCTGGTGCCGCTACCGGTGTCACGTCGCCTTCGTTGCGCCCGGCGATGGGTGCGTCTTCGTCATCACGCGGCTTCGGACGCGCCTTCGGAATTCCCCGTCGCAGCTTCGGTGGCCCTTCGTCGTCGCCAGATGAACTCCGGTCCGCCGCCGCGCGAGTCGTCGCCGGTTCCACTGGCCTCTCGGGTGCCTCCCGGCTTCGCAAAATGCTAGGACTCGGCCCGCCCGCAACCGGTGCCTCTGATTTAGTCACTACCACCGTCGTGGCGGTCCAATAGCCCTCGCTATCTTCCACCGCATCCACCCGGATACTGTCTCCGGTGTTCACCAACGAACCCGCAATCTCCCCATCGCCTTTACGAAATTTGGTGCTCGCCGAAACTTTGATCTCAATCAAACGCGAATCCGTTGCCTCTAACGTGATCGACTTTTCATCCATCTTGCGAATCACGCCCGTCGCCGATACCTTCCGATTGTCGTCGGTCTGCTCCGAGCCCGTCCGCGCCTTTCGTGGCGGGCGCGGAAATTGCGCGCTCGCAAGAATTCCTCCGGCAAACAAGATCACGAGCGTTCGCATGGGTCTATTTTATCGGCAATGCCGATGTCTTAGCGGCGACACCGTTGATGGTCATCGTCAGCGGCTGAACGCCGGTGCCGATATTCGTCGGCACCACTGCATTCACTTGATAGAGGCCCGAGAAGCCCGGTGCTAACCCGCTGAACTGCACAAACGCGCTTTGACCGCCGATCGTCACAGTTGGAGATACGGCGGTTTGGGCTAGTGGCGATGAAGGCGCCGGATCTCCCGTCGCAGGCTGGTTCGACACGGGACCTAGACCGTTCGCAAAGAGCTGCACTATGTGTCCGCGCGCTGCCGGATTTGATGCCGTCACCAACGCCGAACTTTCGTCTAGTGACGCGGCAATTGTCGAGCCGCCGTTTGCGAATTCGAAAATCCCGGGAGAAACCGTCGTCAAAGGAAGCGTAATTACGTTACTTTTGGAGAATTCAAGATTAATCTTGATCTGCACCGAAGTCTGCCCCTGCAATTCCCACGGAACTTGGACGTTCACTTGGGTGGGGCTCACAAAATAGAGCCGCCCCGGCAAACTCATATTTGCCGAATCGAAACTCACACTCACCAGATTGATGGAAAGAGGAAGAGAGGCCGTTGTGGTCTGGCCTATATTATCTGAAAGACCGGTTCCAAAAATGGAAATGTAAGATCCGGGCGCTGCGCCTTGACCGGCCAGAAAACTTGCTGAATTTACGACGCCGCCCGTTGTGATAGTAGGTTGCGCGCGAGCCGGGTCGTTGAAGGTAACCTTGAGCGCGCCAGCCTGTCCGGTGAACGTGTCAGTTCCGGGATTTGGGCCGAGCATCACTGACGCAGCCGCGATTCCGAATTGATCGGTCATGGTCGATGCATTCGTGACCGTTCCACCGCCGCCCGTAGCAGTGAAGGAAACCGCTTGCGCGGCAACCGGCGCTCCGTATTGGTCGACTACTTTGAAAGCAACGCCACCGTCCGGAACGCTGCCGTTAACGGTTCCAGTGGTCGAGTCGCCGTACAGGATGTAAATGTTGTATGGCGTGCCGTCTCCCAAGACGAATAAGAAGGGCACACGCATGGGAACGCTCGCCCCGTCGATCCGAATCATTCCCTCATACGAGCCGG
>JANYJA010000232.1 GCA_025358575.1 Terriglobia bacterium | reverse complement strand
CAAGAACATCGAGCGATTCTTCCACCTCACGACGTAATCGACGACGGTTTATCCCAGCCCTCGGGTGCCAAAGCTGCACATTTTCCAACTGGTCTGAGTATTAGTTGACAGGAGCGCAAACGCGCCCCGGAACACCAGACATCGGGCAGGCCGCCAAGCGGGAACTCGTTGTGGGTGCTGGACATTGTGTCGAGCAGACCACCACGGCGTGAACTCCTCCCTTGTCTGCATCCACATCTTCGTCGCCAGGCTGCGCCCCATTGGAGGCGAGCAGATGCAGATCGGCGTGGAACCAACGGTTGACGATGCCATCAAAGAGATTTCCCGGCTACTGGCTGCGGCGTATAAGCGGCACTCCGGTATTCGGCTTGTCCCCACAGCGCCGGAGCGGCTCCGGTCAACAGGAGAACTTGCTATTTCGGGCACTCCGAGCGTTCATGAACTGACGTTGACGCGTCGGAGAAAGGAGTCCACAAACAATGAAGAAACGCATTAACCTGCCCCAGATCGAGGATCTGCCTGGGATGAGCGCATCACAGTTGCAGGCCACGCATAAGGAGTTGTTCGGAGCGGAGCATCGGATCGCCAACCCCCAACACCTTCGGCGGAAGATCGCCTGGCACCTGCAGGCGGCGAAAGGTGGCGGCATCCCCGAGTCGGCCCGACAGTACGCGATCGCCGTCGCCCGCGGAACAGAGTTGAGATCACGAATCTCGGATAACGTATCCCGGCGACAGGCTGGGGATTCGCTGGAACAGACCGTAACGACTACCGTGGTCCAGACAGGAGATGCGCGCCTGCCAATGCCGGGGAGCTTGATCGTGAAGAAGTACAAGACCCAGACCGTCGTGGTGAAGATTCTCGACAACGGATTTGAATACGATGGCCGTCGATTCGCATCGCTCAGTGCGGTCGCGGGTGAGATTACCGGTACCCGCTGGAATGGCTTTGCGTTCTTCGGGCTGGAGAAGGCGGTACGCCATGCGCGCTGACAAACGGTCGCAGGCCAACGGGAGCAGCGTCGCGGTGGGGGCGGGCGTCCGTTGCGGGATCTACACACGGAAGTCTACGGAGGAGGGTCTCGAACAGGCTTTCAACACTCTCGATGCGCAACGCGAGGCAGCGGAGTCGTTCATCAGCAGCCAGCGGCAGGAAGGATGGACGGCGTTGCCCCAGAAGTACGACGACGGCGGCTATACCGGTGCCAACATGGACCGCCCGGCGCTAAAACGGTTGCTTGCCGATGTTCAATCCGGTTCGGTTAACTGTGTCGTGGTTTACAAAGTGGACAGGCTGTCGCGATCACTTCTCGATTTCGCGCGCATCATGGAGATCCTTGACGGCCACGGAGCGACTTTCGTGTCGGTGACGCAGCAGTTCAATACGACCAGTTCCATGGGTCGCCTTACCCTGAATGTACTGCTCTCATTCGCCCAGTTCGAGCGGGAGATGATCTCCGAACGCACCCGCGACAAGATGAGTACCGCCAGGCGGAAAGGCAAGTGGGTTGGAGGCAATCCTGTAATCGGTTACGATGTCTCTCCGCAGGGGGGCTCTCTATTGGTGAATCAGGAGGAGGCTCAGCGGGTAAGAGAGATCTTCGCGCTCTACCTCGAACTCGGATCGTTGATCCCAGTGGTGGAGGAACTCGACCGCCGCAGCTGGCGGATGAAATCCTGGACGACGCGCGCGGGACGACAGGCGGGCGGCAAGCCGATCCCCAAGAACAGCCTTTACAACTTGCTCACGAACATGATCTACGTCGGTAAAGTCGACTACGGCGGACAGGTCTATGAAGGCGAGCATGATCGCATCGTAGACGACGAGACGTGGAACAGAGTTCAGAACGTGCTCAACCGGAATGGCCGACGCGGTGGGCGCAGCATCGGCAACAAGTATGCAGCCCTGTTGAAAGGACTGGCACAATGCGGGACGTGCAATGTCGGAATGGTGCATACCTATGTCAATAAGAAGGATCGGCTCTATCGCTACTACGTGTGCGTGAAGGCCCATCAGCGGGGCTGGGCGCAGTGTGAAACCCGATCCGTTTCCGCTCCCGCCCTCGAAAACGCGGTAATTGAACAACTTCGTGGTATTGGACGCAGCCCCTCCATGCTGCGCGAGGTATTGCGGCAGCTCGATGAGCATCGACAGAAAGGTTCGTCCGAGAACAAAGTCGAGAAGACGGAAATCGAGCGGGAACTCAAAACGATTGCTGAGGACATCAAGACGGCGCTTTCGATAATAAGCAAAGCCGGGCCAGCAGCCGAGTTCGCTACCAACCGCCTCGCCGAACTTGCGGATCGGGCGTCTCACCTGAACAGCCGCCTGGCAGACGTTCGGCAGCAGTTGACCGCAATCGAATCAGAAGTCGTGAACACTCTGGACGTGGAGGCAGCGCTTCATGATTTTGATTCGCTTTGGCAGCAGTTGTCCTCGTGGGAGCAGGAGCGGTTCATTCGGACGTTGGTCGAGCACGTCCGTTACGACGGCAAGACTGGAACGGTGACCCTCGGCTTTCGTTCCCGGGGGATCAAAGAGCTTTGCAACTGGGTTCCCGCCCTGTCGGAGAGAAAATGAGCATAAGAAATAGCGCCGCTGAGATTCAGTTCCGTTTGATCGCCTCCGCACCGCCTCCGGACGCGCCAGCTTCGAGTGATGGACGTCTGCCACGGGTAACGCAGGTCATGGCACTGGCGATCCAGTTCCAAGACATGATCCAACGTGGTGAGGCGAGCGACTACGCGGACCTTGCCCGGCTTGGCTGCCTGACACGGGAGCGGATGAGCCAGATCATGGAACTGGTCTGGCTTGCGCCCGACATCCAACAGGAGATTCTCGAATTCCGGCCGACCGGAGCGCCTCGATTTCCGATCAGCGAGGTGGCGGTGCGCAGAATAGGGGGCCTTCTCTCCTGGCCCGAGCAGCGCGGGGCATGGCAATCGCTCAAGAACAGTTTCCATATATAATGTTTTGGCCGTGCTAGAATTGGAATCGATTCCGCGAGTTCTGGCGTACCGAAGCAGTTAGTCGAATCGAATGCAGCACGGGACCTCGTTTGGGAAAGCGGGGGCTTAGTGTCTCAACCGTACAATCCGCGCACCGTCGTCGAGAAGACGCCGAACTTACTCCTTCAGCGGTTCCTCTCCCCATACCAGGCTTTTTCTGATCTTGACTGGAAAACTCTGGCCGAGAACGACGCGGAGTCAATTCTCCAGCGGCTGCCAGCGCTGGACGAGGCTGACCGGCGTCACCTAAGTATTAGGTTCCGACAGGTACACGCACTGGCGAATTCCCGCGGTACGGCGATCCTTATCACCGCCTCCGGCGACCAGCGCCCGGAACTAGCGACTCAGCTAGCTGCCAGGAAGAACGCTTTTGAGCGGGCGTTTTGGTGTCTGGTCGAGCACCCTAAACTGTTCGACAGTGAGCCTGTCTACGCTCACACTTATTCGCTCCCCAAGACCTCCCGAGAAACGCGGGTTGGATTTCCTGACGCGAAGGTCAATGTAAACGACGAACTTCTCGAGGAACTCAAACGCCATATCAGGGAGATTTACAAAGATGAGGAGCGCGCCCAGCTATGCAGGATTGACCATCGGGTACACGACGGCATTCACGTGCTCCACGCCTATCCGTCGGATTACAAGGATGAGATCGATTCCTACGGCTCAGACGGCAAACTAGCGAGCGTGAGCGTCACGCCCCCTTTCCACATCGTGTTCTACGTTGATGGCCCTGCTGGCAGCGTCAGCCTTCTCGCCAAGGGGGGAAGCGACAAACACGACGAACTGTTTAAGAGATTCTCGGTTGCGACGTTTGGTGTGCCACCTCCTCTGCGGGCCTCGAAGAAGACATACGACTTGAGCGTGTTCAAAGATCCGAAGGCCGAATTCAAAATGGACGCTGCGCAGCAACTTCGGAAACTCCGGGTGACGGCCATGCGAATTCATTTCCCTGGTAAGCCGCGCCATAGGGCTCGGTTCGAAGTCGACGCCGACGATGCGCATGACGATATCTACAAGGTGCTCACTGCGAAGTTGCGCGGAGGACTTGGGGAACTCGCGAAATCGTCAATTCTTACTGTCGATCTGCAGGCGATCTTCGGCGGCCCTCGCGGGAAA
>JANYJA010000207.1 GCA_025358575.1 Terriglobia bacterium | reverse complement strand
CGTTCAGCTTGATATCGAATTGCATGTCGGGCGGGGGCGGGTCGCCGGGTTTCTGATGCTGCATTTTCTGCGTCATGTCTTCCATGGCCTGTTTCATTTGCGCGAACGTCATTACCGAGTAAGTTTTTTGCGCGTAATTTACGGTGGTGATGGTTTCTTTGTCGATATCGATGACGCTAGCCGAGTCATTCGTCTTGTGCACCATGCGGCTGCCCTTAATGGCCGTCGTGGACGGGATGGCGTCCATGGCCTTACGAGCATCCTTTGAAAAAGCACCCGCGAACTTCATCATGCCGACCAAGGCCCCACCCGTTATCTTGGTCGTGGATTCATACGTAAAATCGCCATACAGGCAGGGCACGCCGAATAAAAGAAACATCGCAGTCAGCACGTTTTTATTAATTGTCATAAAGGTTCCTTACTTGCCTAAGAAGTTTTCGAGTCTTTCCAGATCACGCTCGGCCGAGTCTAGTCTTTGCTTGGCAGCCGGGGCGTGGCCTTGTTTGATGCCCGCATCCGCTTCGTCCATTTGGTAGTTGATGCGCTGCTGCATAGCCACCACATCGGACCGCAGACTCAGACCTTGCCGCGCCTGTTCGCGCTGCAAATTTTGAATAGACGTTGTGGCAGCGCCGATGCGAGCCGCCATTTGCATCATTCGTTCGCGCAGATCCGACAGGACCGCAGCATCGGCGGAAGGCGGCTCAGACGTGGCAGGCTTGGTGTCCGGCGAAGTGATGGTCGCAGATTGTATGGGCTGCTGAATCTTCGGCGCGGAAGTCTCTGGCCGTTGAACGGCGGCGATTTTTTCTGACTCGACTTTGCGTGAAGTAGCACGCTGAAGCTCGGGCACGGCGCGATGCCGATCGGAAGGTAGTGCGATTCCTTCCGGTGTCTGCAACGTGGCGGCTGGGGACGACGATACGCGAGCGAATGTTTCGTGGCCCCCCGCTTTGGCCTGCCAGATCTTTGGAAGCTCGATGATCGCTCCTGCAATTACTGCGAGGGTGGCGACGGATCCGGCCAACATGTAAGCCAATCGATGACTGGGCTTCTGTGCAACTTCAGCACCGGCCGAAGCACCCACAGTCTCAGCCTTCGTGCGCGGCGGTCGAGAATGCGGGTAAATACCAGCTAATGCCTTCTGAAAAGCATCCGCCGATTGAAACCGCTGCGCCGGATCTTTCGCCAAAGCCATGAGGATGACGTCGTTCAATTCCTGGGGCAGGGAATGAGCTAGTTCTCTCGGCGGTTGCGGCATCTGCTTCAGGTGCGCTGCCATGATTTTGTATTCGCTGTCTCCGCTAAAAGGCCGCTGGCCCGTCGCGATTTCGTAGAGCGTGATTCCCAATGAATAAATATCGGAGCGGGCGTCGAGCTCGCGGCCCTCGATCTGTTCAGGCGACATGTAGTACACCGAACCGAGCATCACACCGGTCTTGGTCAGTTTGCTGTCCGTGGCCAGTCTCGCGATTCCGAAATCCATCAGCTTAACGGTTCCCGATGGGGTCAACATGATGTTTCCGGGCTTAATGTCGCGATGGATTACGCCCTTGGAGTGCGCATAAGAAAGCGCGGAGAGCGCCTGGATGGTGTACCCCATACCCTGCTCCGCGGGGATATGCGAAGCGCGCAGCAGGCTGTCAAAGGTTGAGCCTTCAACATATTCCATCACCATCACGAGTTGATTATTAACGCGTTGCGCGGTGCGGAGCGCGGCAATATTTGGGTGATCCAGGCTGGCCGATATTCGAATCTCGCGCAAAAAGCGGTCAACCAGATCGGCTTCGGAGGTAAATGCCGGAAGCAAAACCTTCATGGCTTCCACCCGGTGCGAAACGTAATTGCGGACCTGGTAGACTTTTCCCATTCCACCGGAGCCGAGGACCCGGAGGATCTCGTAGTCGCCGATCGTCTGACCTATTTCCAAGTCCATAAGATTGCGACTCTACACGGCCTATTGGCTCGTAACCGAGTCTCCGACACTCGGCATCATGGCGCCGGCAAATTTACCGACCGAAGATGAGGCGTCAACCTCCGTGATCACAATTTCACCAACATTGTCTTCGATTCGGCGAATTACTTTGCCAGTGGCAGGATCTTTAATTTCGCGCTTGGAACGTTTCACGGCCAGGCGGTCGCCTACTTTGACCCCGGCCCCCGCTCCGATGTTCAGCACGAGCGTGTCCCCGGAGACGTCCGCCACCAGGCCCGAAAAATTAATGAAGTGTGCCGGAAGGTGAGAGGCTTCGTGTTCCAGGCGCATGGCCACGTCCCCGACCGCCTTATTCACGGCCTCGCCAAGAATTGTATCGCCGAAATTCTTGCTCGACATGTCCAGGAACCCGCCGCCGCCGCCCCCGTAGCTCGCGCCCGCACCTCCAAGCAGCGTGCCGGAGCGGTCCGATTCGCCCTTACCGGAAGCTACGGCCAGAATTTCACCGGTGTCGGTACTCACCATACGGGCGCTAATGCCGACCACAGCCTTGGCTTTTCGCTGGCCAACGCCCCCAAGGCCATAGCGCCCCGCCAGCCCACCAAAGGCGCCCCCTCCTATTGTGGTGCTCTTATCGTCTCGACCGAACTGGGTGATACTTCCGATGACGATGGCGTCCACGCCTAGAAGCCGCCCTAGCTTGGCGGCTGAGTTCGGGTCGGCGCGGTCGCTATTTGAAAAATTTTGCTCAGCCATGATCTTGTCGATGGCTTTGCGTTCAATGATGGAGTATCGGCCGCCTGTGACCAATTTATCCACCAATAGATCCGCGATGCCTTTGCCGACATCCTGGCGGACGCCGAAGATAGCGGAAATATCGCTCTGAACCGTCGCATAATCAAAATCGACAATGGCAATGCGTTTCTTGGGGGGCTGGCTCTGTGCGGTCAACAAAAAACTGAAGAGTACAGGGATGCCGATAAAGAATTGCTTCATCATCTTCCTTTCAGATCGTGACGTGAGCCCACAATTCGTTTCGGGCTAAAATGATGCCTTATTATACGTCCACGCCGCTATCGCGTTTCCAGATGCGCTAGGGGATCGTCAAAGTCGAATCCGAAGAGTCTCGGATTCTCGCCTATCACGGCAGCGGAAACGATATAAAAAACGTAATCGTACGTCTCCTTCGGAACTTTGTCGCGATATACCGATAGCAAACGCCAGAAGTTTCGTTCGCGCGGATTGGCGGGCATGCTTCGAACTAGCGGAAGCACTCGGCCCTCGCCCCAGTTGTAGCAAGCCATTACCAAAAATCCGGACGCCTGCGCATCGGTTGTATAAAGGTCCTTTAAGTAGCTCGCGGCTGCCTTAGTGGCTTTTTCATAGTGATGACGATCATCTCCCGGGTCGGGCCTGCGGAGATCCACCAACGGACCGATTTTGAGTCCGTATTTCTCCGCCGTCTCCGGAATGAACTGCCACATGCCTTTGGCGATACCCTTCCGTGTCAGCGGCCCGCTGATATAAGGGTTAAAGTCGCTCTCCTGAAGGGCCAGATAAAAAAACTGCGGAGGCAGATCCTGTGCCAATAATTCTTCCGAGATCTTAACGGTGTATCCGTTGTCCCGCGCCAATCGCACCGCGCGGGCGAGCCGCCCCGAAGACTGCCACTTCTTTATATAGTTATTGATTTCAGCGACGAATTCGGCCGGCATCGCGACTTCGCACTCGCCGAAAATCCGGGCCACGCGCAGTATCAAACGTTGCTGCTCGGTTAACTTCGGATCGTAGACGCGAAGCGTCGTCAAGAAATGGTCATAGTTCTTTTCCATTTCCTTCCTGCGGTTCTGATATTTTTTAATTTCTTCCCGGCCCTGGCCGCTATTGGCGTCCATAACCAGTTTCTCGACATTGGCAATGTCGAGGTCGAGCGATTTCATGGAATAGAAAATATCTTCGGCCAAAGCTTTTTGCCTGGAAACTTGCCGGTGAAGGAAAAACGTGTATCCCCCCGCGCCCGCCAGAGCGACAAGGAGGACCGCCATAACCCACCCATATTTCCAGCGTTGTTTCTTCTGGACCTGCTGGAAAGCGCGGCGGACCATTATGGTGTGTGCGCCGAGTTCTTCGCCCTCGGCGGGCTTCGCGAAGTAACGGTCCACGTGCCGGGCCATCATCGTCTCGCTTCCGATGGGAGCCGGCACGGCTTGATCGGCGGGTTGTTCGACTTCAAAAGAGATGAACGGGCCATAAATCCCCAGCCTCACAGTAAGCGCGAGTTGAACCGGGGAGCTTTCGGCTCTTTTTCCATCGATAAAGATTCCGTTAGCGCTCTGAAGATCGCGCACCCACCATTGCCCGTTTTCGAACGCTACCGCCACATGAATGCGACTAACGTATTCATTCTTGATGCAAACTTCACATTCCTCCACTCGCCCGATTTGGAAATCGGCATCGAAGTGTTGAACCTGTTTCTCGACCGGATCCGACCCAATGCTGACGTAGATTCGCGGGCGGGCTGCATCCTTTCTCTCTGGCTTGATCACAACATCTCAATAGATACCAAACCCAAG
>JANYJA010000133.1 GCA_025358575.1 Terriglobia bacterium | reverse complement strand
AGGACGCGCTGATCGAGCACGCTGCCGTGTCGGAAGCCGCGGTGATCGGGGTTCCAGATGAACTTACGGGCGAAACTATCGTAGTGTTCGTGGTTTTGACATCTCCGGCCACTGAAGCCGAATTGACTAGTCACCTGATCCACACCCTGGGCCCGACGTTTCGACCGCGCGGAATCTATGCGGTTGAAGAATTGCCGAAGACGCAAAGCGGAAAGATTGTGCGCCGTTTAATTCGCCAGAAGTTTTTACGGGAATCGGTTGGGGATTTATCTACCGTGGCTAATCCAGGAGCGCTCGATCAATTTGAGCGCTGAATTACCAGATGCGGCACGCCCGCGGTCGCACCATATTCTGCCCTGCCTTGCATGCGAACGCCGCCGCGAACTCGGGCATATTCGCAACCACGCCGTTGATCCGATACTCCTCAGGTGAGTGCGGGTTGGTAAGCGCATGTTCACGCTTCAATTGCGGCCGCATGTCGCCGCACGCCCACTGCGCCATTCCAATAAAAAATCTCTGATCGGGCGTGAAGCCGCCGACCGGCTCCAATTTCATCTCGCCGGTCGCATGTTTCCACGCGATGTACGCAATCAGCGTGCCGCCAAGATCCGCCGCGTCTTCCCCCAGCGTCAGCTTCCCATTGATTTTGATGTCATCGACAATCGTGTATTCGGAGTATTGGTCCGATACGCACTTGGCGCGGCTCTCGAACTCTGTCGCGTCCCTCGAAGTCCACCAGTCTTTCAAATTCCCCTTGGCGTCGAACTGGCGGCCTTCATCGTCAAACCCGTGAGTCAGCTCGTGGCCAATCGTCGCGCCAGTGTTCCCATAATTTGGGGCGTCGTCCATCTTCGGATCGAACAGAGGTGGCTGCAACACACCCGCCGGGAAATTGATATCGTTCATTTGCGCATCATAGTAGGCATTCACGGTGGGCGGCGTCATCCTCCACTCATCGCGATCCAAGGGCTTGCCGATCTTAGCAAGCTGCCGCTTATATTCGAATCGATTCGCACGCTCTACGTTGCCGAAGAAATCATTCGGCTTAATCACAACCGAGCTATAGTCGCGCCACCTCGCCGGATATCCAATCTTGTTCACAATGGAGTGGAGTTTCAGTAATGCCTGTTCGCGCGTTTTGTCGCTCATCCATGGAAGTGTTTTGAGTTCGCTCTCCATGGCCAATTCGATTTCCTTGGTCATGGCGAGGGTGCGGGCTTTGGTGTCGGGCGTGAATGTTTTGGCGACGAACACTTGGCCCAGAGCTTCGCCGAGATCGCGGTCTACCAGCTCAACGCACTTGCGCCACCGCGGCTTCATCTCGGGAACGCCGCGCAGATAACCGCCGAAGAATGCAAAATGAGCTTTAGCGAACGGCGAGGAAAGGTAATCGGAAGCGTCGCGGATGTGGTTCCATCGGAGGAAGCTCTTCCATTCCTCGATTCCATGTTCGTGGAGCTGCTGCTCCAGCACGCGAAAGAAGGCCGGTTCCACAACGTTTATGGTCTTAACGTCCTTCAAGGCAAGCGCATGAAAAAGGTCACGCCAGCGGAGCGACGGCGCTAGCGCGTCGATCTGAGCCGGTGTCATTTTATGAACCAGGTTGTGGGGGTTTCTTAACTCGACCCGCGTGAGCATGGATTTGGCGAGCTCAGTTTCGATGGTCATCACTTGATTCGCGTGGGCGGTGGCCGCGGCGGGATCATCGCCGAACATCGCAAACATCTGCTTCATGTGATCCACGTACTTGGCGCGAATCTCGACGGACTTCGCGTCGGACTTGGTGTAATAATCGCGATCCGGAAGCCCGAGTGAGCCGCGTCCGGCGAAGGCAATGATGCTCTGCGAATCTTCAAAATCCTGGTTCGATGAGAAGCCGTAAAGAAGATCCGATCCGACGCCAAGCCGGTGCTGATCCGCAATATACCGGGCAACATCATTCAAATTCCGCAGCGCGCCGATCTGCGAGAGCCACGGCTGTATCGGCGTGATGCCCGCTTTTTCAATCGCGGCTTCGTCCATGCAAGCGTGATAGAAGTCGCCAATTTTCTCCTGCGCGGCGGTTCGCGTGGGTGATGGCTTCGCGGACTCTTCCAACACCCCCCAAAGGAACCGCTGATTGTCGTAAGCCAACTTCGCGTAGACATCCCATGAGGCCTGGTCGGATGGAATCGGGTTCTTCTTATTCCAGCCTCCGCAGGCATATTTGTAGAAATCATCGCAGGCGCTGACGGACGTATCCATCGACGTGGTGTCCAGACTGGGCGAATAAGGCAGTTGCGTGATGGGCTGCGCCGTTAAACTGCCGGCGGCCGCAAAAAGCGTGATGAGAATGTTTAGGCGCATGAAGTTTGTGGATTCTTCAGGATACGTTTATTTGGGAGGCGCAACGACAATGTCAACGCCAGGCCGGTTGCCGTAACCGGGGCCAAGAGTTTTATAGTCAACTGCCGAGCGCGCGTTGCGATCCCACATGATTTCGCCATTGTGCAGGGTCATTTCGGACGTGAGACGGCGCGTGCCTTTCAACCGTCCGCCACTTGAATCCTCAAAACCAAAATCGCCCGAAGCGATGCTCCAGACCGCGATATCGGCCGAAGCACCGACACTGAGATGGCCTAGCTCCGGGTGATGAATCATCTGCGCCGGCGTCCAGGTGGATTCAAGAATTGCGTCATTCAAAGGGAGTCCGCACGCCAACATTTTGGAGATGAGCGCGGGCATATCCTGCATACCAGCATTCATGCTTCCGCCATGCAGATCGCTGGAGATGGAATCCGGGTAGAAGCCTTGCTGGATCGCGGGGACGGCGTTGCGGAAAACGAAGCTGCCGCCGCCGTGTCCGACATCGAACCGGACGCCGCGCGCGCGAGCTTGCGCGAGATAGTCGTAGAGCTTCCCGTTGGCGTCGACAAACGGGACCGTGGCCCGAAAAAAGTGCGTGCTGATGTCCCCGGGCCGGAGTTTTTGAGTGACCAGCTGCCAATAGGGTCGCTCCGCGCGGAAGAATCCGAAATCCACCATCACGGGTAAGTCGGCAAGTGTGCCGGCTTCCACCGCCCGATCGACGGAGGTCCAATCGGGTGCTTCATAGTGAGCCGTTTTGATGCCGACGACGACGTCGTGGTGCTTACGGGCGAGACGCGCAACTTCTTTCGGGTTGAATTCGGAAGGCTGCTGCTCGGCCGCGTTGGTCATCATCCCGAGACCGGCAATATTGATGAAGGCGAACACGCGGGTCTTTACCCGGTCGATCACGGTTACACGGAAATCCTCGAAGTTGCGCCAGCCGGCGGAGCCCGCGTCGACCATAGTCGTCACTCCCGTGCGGAAGCTGAAGCTATCTGGCATGATGCTCTGGTCACCGGCCCACGCGTTATGGACGTTGGTGGTGGTGAAGAGATGCGTGTGGATGTCAACAAGTCCGGGCGTAAGATAAAGCCCCGTCAGGTCGATAGTCTTGGCGACCCGCGGGAGATGCGGCGGTCCGAGAGCGCTGATTCTGCCGTCCGTGATGGCGACGTCGGCAATGGCGTCAATGTGATTTTTCGGATCAATCACGTGAGCGTTGGTGAGAAGGAGGGTCTGAGAAAAGAGGGGAGGTACAAGAAACAGGAGGGCGATGCGCACGAGCTTAGATTAGCAACCCGAGAACATTACAAATATTTATACAAAGATTATCTTGCATTTCCAAAACTTTCAATGTACACTCTCTTCAAGTGATGATCTCCGCGCGTACATTTCGTTGTTATCCAGCGCAGAGCTTCATTTCTGTCATTATTACGGTCATCGTAGCCGGCCCCGCTTGAGGTCTTCGGATTTTCCGAGGCCATCAGCGGGGAGCAACTAACCCGGCTGGTGGCCTTTTTTGTTGATACGAACGAATATTCTATGTCTACCTTAATGAATGGTGCCCAGATCCTGCTCGAATGTCTGGTTCGGGAAGAAGTCGATTGTTTTTTCGGCTATCCGGGCGGCGTCACGCTCCCTCTCTATGACGCGCTTTACGATCATCCGATCAAGCATGTGCTGGTTCGCCACGAAGAGAACGCCTGCTTCGCCGCCGAAGGATACGCCCGGGCTACGGGCAAGGTCGGAGTGTGCTGCGCGACTTCAGGCCCCGGCGCGACTAACCTGGTAACCGGGCTGGTCGATTCCATGATGGATTCGATCCCGATTGTTGCTATCACCGGCCAGGTTTCGACCAAGCTCATCGGCAGCGACGCGTTTCAGGAAGCCGACACGTTTGGCATCACGCGCGCCTGCACCAAGCACAACTATCTTGTGAAAACGCTGGCGGAACTTCCGAAAATCGTGCACGAAGCTTTTTATATCGCGTCGAGCGGACGTCCGGGCCCGGTGCTTATCGATATTCCGAAGGATGTATTCCAAGCGACGGGCCACTACACGCCGGTGGATACCATTCACCTTCCCGGTTATAAGGTTTTCACGGAAGGGCACGCGGGCCAGATTCGAAGAGCCGCGCAGATGATCTGGGAAGCGGAAAGGCCGTTTGTTTACGCCGGCGGCGGCGTAATCGCTTCGGGCGCTGACGGCGAACTGCGCGAACTGGTCGAAATGGTGGATATGCCGGCAGTCTGCACCCTGATGGGTCTTGGCGCGCTGCCTTCCAATCACCCGAACTTCGTCAGCATGCCCGGAATGCATGGCAGTTACGCGGCGAATATGGGGATTTCGAATTGCGATCTGCTGATCGCGCTGGGCGTGCGATTTGACGATCGCGTAACCGGACGCTTAGCGGCTTTCGCGCCGAATGCGCGCGTGATTCACGTGGACATCGATCCGGCGGAAATTGCCAAGAATCGCATACCCGATATCCCGATCGTGGGAGACGTGAAGCGCGTGCTGCAGAAGTTGAACCGCAATCTTGGTGAAATGAAAGGTGAGCACGGTTCGCGCAATACCGCGCCTCGCGCTGCATGGCGGCAGCAGGTGCGCGATTGGGCAAAAGAACATCCGTATGACAAGAGCCGTTCCGAAACGGAGATCAAACCGCAGCATCTCATTTCTGAAATCGACAGACTTTCAGCGGGCGAAGCGATCGTCACCACCGACGTAGGGCAGCACCAAATGTGGACGGCGCAATTAGTGCGCTTCAATCATCCCCGGCTTTGGATCAATTCGGGTGGTCTTGGCGCAATGGGGTTCGGGCTGCCCGCGGCGATCGGTGCACAATTCGCGCGCCCCGACAAACTGGTGTTTGCGATTGTGGGCGATGGCGGCTTTCAGATGTCTATCCCCGAACTGGGCACCATCGCGAGCAACGGGCTTCCCATCAAAATCATCGTTATGAACAACGGCCATCTCGGCATGGTCCGGCAGTGGCAGGAGTTGTTTTACAACAACCGCCTCAGCTCGGTGCGCCTCGATTGCTTCCCCGATGCTGAAAAGCTTGCGGGAGCTTACGGCTTCAAGGGCCGCACGATTGAAAAGCCCTCGGAACTAGCCGACGCTCTCGACATTGCGATCAAAGAGCCCGGCCCGTATCTGCTCAACGTCAAAGTTACACAGTTCGAGAACGTCTACCCGATGGTGCCATCGGGCGGCGCGATCAATGAGATGGTGCTGGGTCCGCCCGTGCCGGTGGCGGTCTAGGCGAAACGATATGCTGCAGATTATTTCGGTTCACCTTGAAAACAAACCCGGCGCGCTTCTTCGGGTCACGGGCTTGCTCTCAGCCCGCGGTTACAACATTGAAAGTTTGACCGTGGCGCGCACGCTTGACCCTGAGCTTTCGCGCATGACCATCGTTTGCGATATCGAAGACCGGCTGCGGGCACAAGTCATCAAGCAAATGAACAAATTGGTCAACGTGCTGCAGGCGACGGACCTGACTGATGCGCCGGCCGTCAATCGCGAGCTGCTGCTGCTGCGGGTACGATCACCGCAGGAATCCCGCACGGCAGTTTTGAAAGAAGCCGAAATATTCGGCGCGCGCGTGGTGGATTCTTCGGTTGACGGGTTTGCCTTAGAGGTTACAGGCGACCCCGAAAAGCTGGATGAGTTCATTGGCGTGATGCGCAGTTATGGCGAAATCGAAGTCAGCCGCTCCGGCGTTGTCGGCGTGTCCCTGGAAGGCAAGAAGTTAAAACTGCAGCCCCCCGTGCTCACGCGAGCGGCTGCCAAACTAGAAGAAGTGGATGGAGTTCTGAATGGCTAAACGTTTCTACGAAAAAGACGGAAATCTCTCGCACCTGAAGGGCCGCACGGTGGCGATTATCGGCTACGGCAGTCAGGGACATGCGCACGCTTTGAACCTGCGCGATTCCGGAGTCGACGTAGTCGTCGGCCTATATAAAGGAAGCAAGTCTTGGAGCAAAGCTCAGGACGCAGGGCTGAAGGTCATGACTACGAGCGAGGCCGCCAAAGCCGCCGATATCGTTATGATCCTGGTTTCCGACCACATCCAAGCGGATCTCTACAACAATGAGATTGCGCCGCACATGACGGCCGGCAAGACGCTGATGTTCGCGCACGGCTTTAATATTCACTTCGGGCAGATCACCGCGCCGGCGAATGTGGACGTTTCCATGATCGCGCCCAAAGCGCCAGGGCATCGCGTGCGCGAACTCTTTACCGAAGGCGTCGGCGTTCCGGGCCTGGTTGCGGTTCACCAGAATCCTTCGGGACAGGCGCATGAACGCGCGCTGGCTTACGCGCTGGCGCTCGGTTGTCTTAAGGCTGGCGTGATCGAAACAAATTTCAAGGAAGAGACCGAAAGCGATCTTTTTGGAGAGCAGGCCGTGCTCTGCGGTGGCGTGAGCGAACTGATTCGCGCGGGTTTCGAGACTCTGGTGGAAGCCGGCTATGCGCCGGAGATAGCCTACTTCGAATGCCTACACGAGTTGAAGCTGATCGTCGACCTGATTCAGGAGGGCGGATTGGCTTACATGCGCTATTCGGTTTCGGATACCGCCGAATATGGCGATTACACTCGCGGACCTCGCATCGTGAACGAGCAGACGCGCGCGGAGATGCGCAAGATCCTCGGGGAAGTCCAGTCGGGTGAATTCGCGCGCCAATGGATCGCGGAAAATAAAGCCGGGCGCGGGAAGTTTCTCGCGATGCGCGAGGGTGCGCGCGAACAACAACTGGAACAGGTAGGGCAGGAACTCCGTTCCATGATGCCTTTCCTCAAAAAGAAAAAGGAAGCGGGCGTACCGCAGGATGCGCCATCTGCACACGAACCCGCGCTGGCAGCCAAAATTTAGTTCGAAGATCGAGGGCCGTGGGATGCAACCCGCGGCCCTTTCCGTTTGTGAGCCCTTATGAGAATATCCACGTTCGATACCACGCTTCGGGACGGAACACAGGGAGAGTCTGTCTCTTATTCAGTTGACGACAAACTGCTGATCGCGCAGAAACTGGATGAGCTTGGCATCGATTACATTGAAGGCGGCTGGCCCGGTTCCAATCCGAAAGACAAAGAATTTTTCTCCCGCGCGAAAGATCTGCGGCTTAAGCACTCGCGGCTAACGGCTTTCGGGTCGACTCGTTTCGCCAAGAATCCGGTGCACGAAGACCGCAATGTCGCGGCGCTGCTTGAGGCCGATACGCCGGTGGTTTCCATTTTTGGGAAGAGCTGGGAACTGCATACCACGCGCGCGCTAGGCGTGACGGAGGCTGAAAATCAGGCGCTGATTTTTGAGACAGTTCAGTTCATCAAAGATCACGGCCGGGAAGTAGTTTACGACGCGGAGCATTTTTTCGATGGTTACATCGACAATCCGGATTTTGCATTGCGCACTCTCGAAGCGGCGCAAAAAGCTGGCGCCGACGTGCTTTGTCTTTGCGATACGAACGGCGGCACGCTGACTGGGCGGCTGGCGGAAATTGTGAGCGAGGTCCGCAAGCGCTTTGACGGAGTGATCGGAATTCATCCGCATAATGACTCCGATGTCGCGGTGGCGAACGCGCTGGCCGCAATCGAGCAGGGCGCCACGCACGTGCAGGGCTGCATGAATGGATATGGCGAGCGCTGCGGCAACGCGAACCTCGCGTCCATCATCGCCAATTTGGAATTGAAACTGGGCCATACGGTCATCGGATCGGAAAAACTGACGACGCTCGCGAGCGTGACCCGCTACATTGCCGAGCTGGCGAATCTTCCGCTGAGGCGTGACCAGCCCTTCGTGGGTCACAGCGCCTTTGCTCACAAAGGCGGCATTCACGTCAGCGCGGTGTTGAAGGATTCGGCTACCTACGAGCACATTTCGCCTGAAGCCGTAGGCAATCGCCAGCGCGTGCTGGTGAGCGATCTATCCGGTCGCGGCAACGTTCTATACAAGCTTCGTCAGCACGGGTTGGCCGATCGTCTCACCGAGGAAGCGCGTCGTGAACTGCTAGAGCGCATTAAGGAGATGGAATACCTCGGCTACGAGCTGGAAGCCGCGGAGGGAACTTTCGAGCTTCTGGTCCGCGAAGCGTTGCGGCCTGGACAGCACTTCTTTTCCGTTGAAAATTATGAGGTCGTCACGAAGAGCGGTGTGGGCGGGGCGACGCGGTCGACCGCTACCGTGAATCTGAGTGCGCTCGACGGAGTTCACTCCGCTACGGCGTCGGGGCACGGCCCGGTACACGCGCTGGATTTGTGTCTTCGCAAATGCCTGGCAGGACTGTATCCGCAGATTGCGGATGTCCGACTAACGGATTATAAGGTCCGCGTGCTTGAGCCGAAGAAAGGCACGGCCGCAAAGGTGCGCGTCCTTGTCGAGTGGTCCGATCATCGCAAAAGCTGGTCCACGGTTGGCGTGTCAGACGATGTAATTGAAGCCAGCTGGAACGCTCTGGTCGACGCGATTCGTCTGGAATTGATGCGCATCACTGAAGAAGACGGGGCTCTCGATAAAGCGGTCGAAGACTATTGCTGGGGCGTGTGATCAAGCGCTTGCTACTCTGAGCCTATGAAATTGCTTCTGCTGTGCGTTCTGGCTGCGGCGGGAGCTCAGGCTCAGAGTTTTTCCGGATCCGCCTATTTAGACGACGCGATCAACCAAGCCATCCAGGAAAAGCGCCTTCCCGGCGCCGTACTTCTGATTGGGCATCAGGGACGGATCATTCATCGTAAAGCCTACGGCAATCGGGCCCTGATACCGCAGGTCGAGAAGATGACCGCGGACACCATCTTCGACTGTGCGTCCCTCACCAAGGTCATCGCGACCACGTCCTCGGTGATGAAACTCTTCGAACAAGGCAAGGTCCGCATCGCCGATCGCGTCACCGAGTACCTGCCGGAATTTCAATATGGCAACAGCGACATCACGGTTCGCGATTTGATGACGCACTTCTCCGGGCTGCGCCCGGATCTGGACCTGATCCCCGCCTGGAGCGGTTACGATACAGGAATCCAACGTGCGCTGCATGACCCGCCAGCCGGTCCGCCGCGCATCAAATTCGTGTATAGCGATATCAACTTCATTCTGATGGGCGAAATTGTGCGGCGCGTCAGCGGGCAGCCGCTTAACGATTATGCCAGGCAGAATGTTTTTGCCCCTCTGGGCATGGCCGAGACCGCCTTTCTGCCCCCGCTGGCCTGGCGATCGCGCATCGCGCCGACGGAACGCCTTAAATCCGGCGAAGTGCTGCGCGGCTCGGTTCACGACGATACGGCGCGCTACATGGGTGGCGTTGCGGGTCACGCCGGACTGTTTTCCACGGCGGACGATCTTTCGCGCTTCTGCCAGATGATGCTCAACAAGGGCCGGCTGGAAGATACCCGCGTTTTCAGTCCGGTGGCCCTGGATTTCTTCACCTCGTCCCAAAGTCCCATCGATCAGCCGGCGTTGCGTGGTTTGGGTTGGGATATCGATTCACCGCTTTCTGGCAATCGCGGCGAGCTGTTTCCTCCCGGCCTGTCGTATGGCCACACCGGGTTCACGGGGACTTCCATCTGGATCGATCCGCCCTCGCAGACTTACGTGATCCTGCTCGCGAATTCCGTGCATCCAGATCGCGGTCACTCGATCACGAGCCTGCGAGCGCGAGTCGCAACCATCGCGGCCGCGCAAGTTGGAATTGAGCCGCGGGTCAGCGAGAACACCCGCGTCGTCCGCACCGGCCTCGATGTCCTTGAAGAACAGAATTTTCGATCGCTTGCCGGGCGTCGCGTAGGCTTGATTACGAATCACACCGGCATTGATCGTCAAGGTCGCCGCAATATCGACGTGATGGCGGCGGCTGGCGTGAAGATCACCGCCCTATTTTCGCCGGAGCATGGGATCGCGGGCGCCGAAGATCGGGAAGACCTTGCCAATGCCGTTGATAAAGCCACTGGGATCAAGATATATAGCTTGTTCGGAAGAACGAAACGGCCCACTCCCGGAATGCTGAAGAATGTCGATATATTACTCTTCGATATTCAGGATATTGGAACCCGTTTTTACACCTATATCTCGACAATGGGTTACGCAATGGAGGAAGCCGCTAAAGCCCACATCCCCTTCATGGTGCTGGATCGACCGAATCCTATCACCGGTATTCATGTGGAAGGGCCCATGCTCGACCGCGACAAACTCTCATTCGTCGGCTACTTCCCGCTTCCATTGCGTCACGGTATGACCGCAGGAGAATTGGCGGGAATGTTTAATGCTGAGAATCGCATCGGCGCGGATTTAACCGTGACTCGACTAGAAGGCTGGCGGCGAACGGATTGGTTCGATTCAACGAATCTGCCCTGGGTCTCGCCGTCTCCCAATATGCGGAATCTCAATGAGGCGATTCTCTATCCCGGTGTGGGCATGCTGGAGTACTCGACGAACTACTCCGTGGGACGCGGTACCGATTCGCCATTCGAAATAATTGGGGCCGATTTTGTAAGCGGGATTGAGCTTGCGGGGTATTTAAACGGGCGCGGAATTCCAGGTGTGCGCTGCTATCCGGTGCGTTTCACGCCGACGGCATCTCACTTCACTGGAGTTAGTGTTGACGGAGTTCGGTTCTTGATCACAAACCGCGACATCTTCGATTCGTCACGGTTGGGGATTGAGGTTGCTTCCGCGCTGCAACATCTCTATCCGGGGAAGGTTGACTTTGATGTAAACCAGAGTTTGATTGGGAATTCGGAGCTAATTCGAGCGTTGGAAAGGGGCGGCACCCCCGCCCCAGACTGGACCGGGTTTGCACCGCTCCGAGCAAAGTATCTTTTGTACAAGTAAGTGTGTTTATGAATGAGAATTAAGGCCGAAACCGGCCAGCGGCCCAGGGCTAAAAACTTATCCCTGGGCAAACGCTTTTGCTAGCTGCGGCGCGGGTTTGTTCTTGCTGCCCGGCGGCCGGCCACGTTTTTTGGCAACAGACATCCAAGATGGCGGTCTGCCACGGCGGCGACCACGCCCCTTGGCCAAGCGCTCTAGACTGAGAATGGCCTCTTCTAATTGTTCGCGTTCCTGCCGTAATTCCGTTAAAATTTTTGATACATCCACGAGCGCCTCCAAAAAAGCCCCAGGGGCAGGCAGGTGGCGTTCTGAAACCAGAACAAACCCTTGGGAACAGACCGCCCCTATAATTAGGTTTTACTCCATGTTTAAGGCAATAGCAAGCACTTTGTTCTGAAATCAGAACAAAAAAACCAGAGTCGGTGTTGTTGCCCTGTGGGAAGCGCCTTTACAAGGCAGCCACCATGCTCAAATCTTATCATAATGCCGCTTTTTCCAGTAAAAGTAGAACGGCAAACCGGATAATACTATCCCAATGCCTAGGATAGATTCTCTGGGAGAGTTTCTTATTGTAAAAACCTCCAAAAGAAGAGCCGCGATTACAAAAAGTACTGGAACCACAGGATAACCCAGCGTTCGATAGGGCCGATTCATATCACGCCGTCGCACGCGCAGCACCACCACCGCGGCCGTCGTCATGCCGTAGAGCGCCCAACTGGCAAAAATAACGTAGGTGAACAATTGATCGTAGCGGCCGGAAAACACGAGCACGGCGGCCCATGCGCTGAGCCCTAAAATCGCGACCCCTGGAGTGCGATACACGGGATGAACGTGCGCCATTGCAGGGAAAAATCTCCGATCTTTCGCCATAGCGTAGGGCACGCGCGATCCGGTAAGGATAGATCCATTCAGTGCCGCAAAGATGGATATCATGACCGCAACCGATACCGCTTGGGCGCCCATCCCACCGAATATTCGTTGCATCATTTCCGCGGCGACTCGTTTATGTCCGGCTACCTCGGCAGGGCTCAAAATATGGAAATACGCGACATTTGCGGCCAGATAGATGGCAATCACGACGACCGTGCCCCAAATTAACGCGATCGGCAGGTTGCGTTGCGGGCGTTGAATTTCCGATGCCACCAAGCTCACGTTATTCCAGCCGTCGTAAGCCCAGAGCGCGGCAACCAGAGCCGCAAAAAAGCCGGCGGCAGTTAGAGGAACCAGGGGGGCGCTGGGTGCCGCCGCCTCGGGAGTCACCGCGTGCAAAAGTCCCGCCAGGATCACAAAGGCGATCAGAGCCACCTTGACTCCGGTCATCACCACCTGAACGTTGCCACCGACGCGAACGCCGAAATAATTAATTCCCGCAAGAACCAGGATGAGCACCATGGCAAGCAGTTGTCCGTAGCGCAACTCAAGCGGTCCGCCGTGTTCGCCCAGCGGAAGCGGCACCCGATAAAATACTTGCTCTAATTCGGGGCGAAATTGCGCTAAATATTCAAAGAATGCCGTCGCCAGGGTGGCAATAGATCCGCTTTTCGCGACCCACATTTGCGTCCAGCCATACAAATAACCCCACACCGGGCCGTAGGCTTCCGACAAATAAACATACTCTCCGCCGGCCCCGGGCATCGCGGCGGCGAGTTCCGCATAGCTCAAAGCCCCAGCCAGCGACAAGATTCCGCCGACGATCCAGACCACAAACAGCCACCTCACCGACCCCACGTTTTGGATCATCGCCTGGGGCACGCGGAACAAACCGCTCCCTATTACGGTGCCGATGACGATCGCGACTGCGCTCCAGAGGCCGAGATCGCGCTTTAGTTCGTTGTCCATGCTGTCGGCTCCCGAATTAAGAATGAGACTGCGTACCCCGCTGCAAACGTCACCGTGCTGCCAATTAGAACCCACCAGGTAAAAGCAATGTGGGTGCTCAGTTTCACGTAAAGGATGGCGCAGAGGCCTGCCAGCACGCCCGCAATCGCGGCCCGCTCTCCGACGCGACGAGTCAAAACACCTAACAAAAACACGCCCAATAGAATACCTAGCGTGACTGACGCGATGGAAAGCCCGGACTCCAGCACCGACCCCCAGTGAGAAGCGACCAGACCTATTACCACCAGCAGCCCGCCCCACGCCACCGTGGCCCAACGGGCCAGGCGCAGAAAGCGAACGTTGCTCGCCGGCGTCTCGGCGGCAACCAGAGGCCGGTAGAAATCCATTACGGTTGTGGACGCTAGCGAATTCAGCGCGGCGCTCAAATTTGCCATGGCCGCGGCTAGAATAGCGGCCATCACAAGCCCCGCGACGCCAATTGGCAGGTTGTCCCAGATGAACTTCGGGTAAAGCCGATCAAGCGGGTGCGGAGGCGCCACGTGCGCGTCCTGGTAGTAAACCGCTAACAACACCCCAATCAAAAGGAACAGCCCAAACTGAAAGAACACCACCACCCAGCTGGAGAGCAGGGCCGCGCGGCTCTGGTTCTGCGTCCGCGCACTCAGCAGGCGCTGCACGATGAGTTGATCCGTGCCGTGGCTGGCGGTAGTCAGGAAGCAGCCGCCCAGTGCGCCAGCCAGAAAAGTATAGGGTCGCGCGAAGAACGCCGCTGTAGGTGCAAAGGAGAAATCGAATACCGCAAATTTCCCTTGGGCCTGGGCCACATCGACTACATGAGACCACCCGCCGGGAATTTTGTGCAAAATGATGAAAAAGCTAAGCAGCGCCCCCGCCACATACATACCCATTTGGACCACGTCCGTCCAAATCACGGCGGTCATGCCGCCTTCAAAAGTGTAAAAGAGCGTCAGGCAGACGATCAGGATGATGGAGGCGGTTTCTCCGGTTCCAAGAATGATCGAAATCACAATGGAAATCGCGAAGACCCGGACGCCCTCGGCAAGAGCCCGCGTAATCAAGAAGATGGTCGCGGTCAGTTTGCGAATGCGCGACCCGAACCGACGCTGCATCAACTCATAAGCCGTGTACATCTGTCCCTTGAAGTACTGAGGCAGGAAGACGACGGAAATTACGATTCGTGCCACCAGGTAACCCATCACCACTTGGAGGAATGCCATGTTTCCAGCGAATGCCAGCGCCGGAGTTCCAACAATGGTGAGGGTGCTGGTCTCGGCCGAAACAATGGATAGGCTGATGGCCCACCAGGGCGCATTTCTCCCGCCCAGGAAGTAGTCTTTGAGGCTTTTCTGACTTCCGCGGAACCGAGCGCCAAACCAAGTTACGGCGAGCAGGTAGGCCAGAATGACCCCCAGGTCCATGAAGCGCATCGGGTTTGGTGATTCTAACATGATGGATGCGCAAGCCCGTGCCGGAACCGTTTTTGACCTGCCGGCGTCTTTATGTTGCGGGAGTCTATTTGGTTCGGCTATACTCCGCAAGTACCTGCCACTCGGGATTTCAACGGCAGGCTAGTCCCCTATCAAGAATAGATGTGGCTCATTCAAGCCGAAGCGACAACATAAAACATGATCAGTAACGGGAGGCGGCGAGTGCTCAATCGAGTAGCGAAAGCGTTTTTAGGGATGGCCGTGATAGCGGCTTTGGGGGCGACGCAGGCATTCGCGCAAGATGCTCCCAAGAAAAAGGCGGTCAAGGATCAGGCGGAATACGATCTCTACAACAGTGTTTCTAAAGAGACCGATCCCAATAAGCGTCTGGCCCTGATTAATACCTGGAAGGAAAAATATCCGGACTCGGATTACAAGAACGATCGAGTGTTGATCGAACTCCAGAGCTACAGTCAAATGGAGACGGCGACGTTGGGAGCGAAGCCGACTCCGGACTCGTTGGCGGCGGGGCAGAAAGCTGCCAATACAATCGTCTCGAACCTCGATACCTATTTCGCGCCGGCGGTGAAGCCAGACACTGTCAGCGATGCCGATTGGCAGAAAGCTCGCAGCGCCACCGAAGTCCAAGCGCACACTACTTTGGGATGGATTGCCATGCAGAGTAAAGATAACCCCACCGCGGAAGCCGAGTTCAAGAAGGTGCTTGGGATGAATGACGCGAATGCGCAAGTATCGTACTGGCTGGGGACTGTGATTGCGCTTCAGAAGGTGATGGCCAGAACACCGGAAGCGCTCTACTCGTTCGCGCGCGCGTCCGCTCTTACCGGTCCCGGGGCGCTTACCGATGCGGGACGCGCCTCGACCGACGCGTATTTGAAGCGGGCATACGTGGGTTATCACGGCGACGAAACGGGCTTGGATGACCTGAAAGCCGCCGCCGCGAAATCGGCGCTGCCTCCGCAGGGCTTTGTCCTGAAGAGCGTTGTTGAAATCGAAAAAGAGAAGGCCGGGAGCGAAGAAGAGTACAACAAGCAGCACCCTGACATGGCCATGTGGAAGAATCTGAAGGCCGCGCTCACGGGTGACGAGGGCCCCTCGTACTTCGAAAAGAACATGAAAGGTGCCCTGGTGCCGCAGGAATTCAAGGGTAAGGTAGTTTCGCTGACGCCAGCCGTGAATCCGAAACAGATTGTGCTAGCTATTGAAAACCAGGGCGGGGACGCAACACTCAATTTTGAAACTCCCCTTCGCGGCAAGGTGGAACCGGGGACGGAACTTTCTTTCAAAGGCTCGCCCTCGGCATTCGCAAAAGACCCTTACATGATCACGTTCGAGGTGGAACGCACGGATCTGAAGGGGTGGCCGGGAGCGGCAGCACCAGCCCCTGTTCACAAACGGCCGGTGGCACGCCGCAGGCGTTAGGGCGATTCCAATTCACGCACTGAAGGCGCTCCGGTCCGGAGCGCCTTTTTTTTTGATTTGAACCAGAATGTGGGATTAAAGGCTGGTTCATTTGAAGTAAAATTAGCGGGAATGCCGATCACGCCTTTGCAAATTGCCGCCGGCTGCAAGCTAAATGAATGCTGAAATCCGTTGACATTCTGGTCGGCGTCACCATGGTCATGTTGGTTGTCAGCATGATCGTGACCGTGCTCACTCAGTTCGTGATGAGTGTCCGCGACACGCGGGGCAAGTACCTGTGGCTTGGTCTTACTACCCTGCTCGAACAGCTCGATCCGGCCCTCACTCACGAAATCGCCAGCACCATCGCCCGGCAGGTGTTGAGTCACCCTCTGATTCGCGACGGAAAACGGGGGCTTGGAAACGTGATTCATCGCGAAGAGCTGACGAAGATTCTGCTCGAGTTCGCTGCTGGCGGTGGTCTGCAGCCCCTGGAGCGATCAATGCAGACGCAGTTGCTCACGGCCCTTGCCAACAACGGCGTCTCCAACCCCAGCGTAACCATTGAGCGAATTCGAAGTGAAGCCCTCACTATCGAGCAGGAGAATCCCGCGTTATCCAACGCCCGCCGGTACAGCCTGGCAATCCTCCGGGAGTGCAAGAGCGATTTCGTGGGCAAGATCAATGGCTGGTTCGACCAGACCATCGATCGGGTGTCTTCGCGATTCACGCTCAGCACCCGGCGCATTACTTTTGGGTGCGGGCTGTTCATCGCGATACTTTTGCAGCTCGACGCCATCGCGCTTTTTAGCCGATTATCCATGGACGACGCTTTGCGAAGCACACTGGTGCAGAAGGCAGTTCAAATCAATGCCGCGCCCATCGCGCCTCCCGACGGTTCAGTCTCGAAATTGACCGATGGGGATCGCGAGCAAATCCGCATTCTCGCTAGCAACGATCTCATCATCATCCCGACTATGGGTCCCGAATGGCTCAAGCAATGGAAATGGTCCAAGATTCCGGGTGTTCTGCTTTCCACCATGCTGCTCAGTTTTGGAGCCCCGTTCTGGTTTAGCGCCCTGAAGAATTTGCTGCGACTGCGTTCACTGGTGGCCGAAAAAGACGATGATCAGCGCTCCCAGCGCCAAACGACCCAGGCTCCCGTCGTGCTCCCGGTTACCCCCGTGGCACCTCCAGCAAAGGATTAATCTTCGGAAGCGCCGGCGGCTTTCGCGTATTGCAGAAGATTATCTTCGAACGTAGTATCGAGCACGGGGCCTTTGTGGTTCCGGACATACCACTTATACGTCTCCTTGAGCCCTGCCTCAAACGGAGTCGGAGTGAGTTTCAGCAATCGTCTTAATTTGCCGATAGCCTCCGTGATCGGCGGAACGTCGAAGTACACGCCAAAATAGGCCGGGTCGCCCATCGGATTCCCCCCGGCTTCGATGATGCGGTCGCGGGGCACGCGCGCAATCACGGGCGCCTTGCCTGCCGCCGTACCCAGGATCTTCACCAAGTCGAGCTGTGTCACCGGCTTCTCGTTACCGATGTTGAAAGCTTCGCCCTCGGCCGCGGGGTCGGTGAGGCTTTTGACACAGGCCGTAACCAGATCTTTCACATAAACGAACTGCATCAGGCGATTGCCGTCTCCGGGAATGATAATCGGCCGCTTAGCGCGCATCCGGTCCCAGAAAAATTGTTCCCGGTAGAAAGGATTCCCGGGTCCATAAATGAACGGCGGACGGAACGTGACGATCGGAAATCCCGTCCTCTGGTGCAGCCGAAAGAGCAGCCGTTCGGTCATTGCCTTATTGCGCACGTAGGCGTCGGCATGGTCGTCGGGCGCTAGTGGGTCGTCTTCGTAGTGGTTGAGCCCGTCTCCATAAGCGGCCACGCTAGAGATGAAAATATAACGAGACAGGCGGTCGCCGCAGACCTGCGCTGTCGCTTCCACTTGGGCGGCGGTGGTGCCGCGCTGCCAGTCGTAGACGTTGTCGAACACCGCTTCAAAGCGGCGGCCTTCCAGAGCGCCGCGGACTTGCGCGGGGTCGTTCCGGTCCGCGAGCAGGTTTTCCACCCGTCGTCCCAGGTCGTGCTTCGGTTTTCGATGGAGGATCGTGACATCGTGCCCGGCCAGCAGTAATTCCGCTACAAGCCGGCGGCCGATGAACATCGTCCCACCAATTACGAGGACTTTCATGTCGAGAAAACGATCACTCTATTAACGCGAATAAACGCGCATCATATCGCGATTAGTCGTAATATTCCAAGCCCAGATGGGTAATTAGTTGTTCGCCTTTCATCCACCGGAGCGTGTTCTTTAACTTCATGAGCTGGATGAAGAGGTCGTGTTCCGCATATAACCCCGGTGCCGTCATCGGCGCTTTGAAGTAGAACGACAACCACTCCTGAATCCCGCGCATGCCCGCTCGCTGTGCCAAATCCATGAACAGGATCAGGTCCAGCACCAGCGGTGCCGCCAGAATGGAGTCGCGGCACAGAAAGTCGATCTTGATCTGCATCGGGTAGCCCATCCAGCCGAAGATATCGATGTTGTCCCAGCCTTCTTTCGAATCGCCGCGCGGGGGATAGTAGTTGATCCGAACCTTGTGATAAACGTCTTTGTACAAATCCGGGTAAAGTTCAGGCTGCAAAATTTGGTCCAGCGCGGAAAGCTTTGACTCTTCCTTGGACTTGAACGATCCCGGATCGTCCAGAACTTCGCCGTCGCGATTGCCCAGAATGTTGGTTGAGAACCAGCCCGAAATTCCCAGCATGCGCGACTTCAGGCCTGGCGCCAGAATGGTTTTCATTAGTGTCTGCCCGGTCTTAAAATCCTTGCCGCAAATCGGCACCTGCCGCTCTCTCGCGAGCTCCATCAACGCGGGCGCGTCCACTGTAAGGTGTGGCGCGCCGTTAGCGTACGGCACGCCGGATTTGAGCGCTGCGTACGCATAAATCTGGCTGGGCGAAATTTCCGCATCGTTCTTCTGCAGCCCGCACTCGAAATCCTTCAGCGTGGCGTGCACCGCGGCAGGTCTGTGAAACACTTCGGTTGAACCGCACCAGATCATCGAAAGTCGCGAGGAGCCGGTGCGCTCTTTAAACGAGCGAATGTCGTCCATCAGCATTTCGGCGTGATCCATCTTCGAACCCTTTGGCTTTTGATTCGGGCCCGTGATGCGCTTTACGTACTCGGAATCGAATACCGCTTTCATGGGTTTGATTGCCTGCAATGGCTCTTTCACCTGGTCCAGCATCGTTTTTTCGATAACACCGGCGTGGATCGCTGCCTCGTAACAGTTATCTTCGTAGATATCCCACGTTCCAAAGGTGAGATCGTTCAATCCCGCGAGGGGCAGAAAATCTTTAATCTTGGGGCTGTTGTTGTCCGTCCTTTTTCCGAGGCGAATGGTGGAAAGCTGGGTTACTGAGCCGATCGGTTGGGCGAGACCTCGCTTGATTGCCTCAACCCCAGCGATCATCGTGGTGGTCACTGCGCCCATTCCCGGAATCAGAACTCCGAGTTTCCCTTCGGCAGGTGCTACTTTCGGCGTGGCGGAGCTGGAACTGTCATTTACGGGCAAATGCTTTACTCTCCTTGAGTACGCTGGAGCCGGAAGTGCTCCAAAACCTTTATAAATCGGCCAATTTGCTATAATAGCAACTCCATGCGAGAACGTGCGACTGCTAGTTTGAGCACCGTGATTGTGGACGATGAACCGCTTGCTTCAGACGAGTTGGCCTGGCTTCTGAAGGATTTCGCCGATGTCGAAGTGATCGGCACCGGTCGAAACGGTTTGGAAGCCGTGGACCTCATCGAAAAGCTGGAGCCGGATTTAGCCTTTTTAGACGTGCAGATGCCCGGTTTGGACGGGCTGGGTGTGATTCGCAAGCTGCGCGAACGACAGGCGTTTCTTCCGCAATTCGTGCTTTCAACCGCTTACGACCAATATGCCGTCGAAGCCTTCCGGCTGGACGCGCTGGATTATCTTTTAAAACCCGTGGACCGGGCGCGCTTGGCTGAAACCGTCGAAAGAGCGCGCCGCCATTTCCAGGAATTGGCCAGCGATGAATCCGGCGTGAGCAACCAGGAATCGGCCAAGACTTCATCCGTGCAGCGAACCAAACTCATGGTGCGGAATGGAAATCGCAACCACATTGTGGATGCGCGGGATTTAGTTTATGCCACCATCGACAGCGGCGTAATCACGCTCGTTACTTCGACTGTGGAGGGTCAATCCAGTTACAAAACACTAGAGGAATTGCAAGCCAATTTAGATCCGGGTCTTTTCTGGCGGGCCCACCGATCCTTCGTCGTGAACATCAACAAAATCCGCGAAGTGGTTCCCTGGTTTAACTCCAGTTTCCAAGTGAAAGTGGACGACAAAAAGGGCACCGAAATTCCCGTGAGCCGTGTCCAAACCCGGCGTCTCCGCGAACTGCTGAAACTTTAACTCACCGGTCTCCGTTCGTCTTTTTCCCATTCCTCCTCTAGCATTTGCGAATACTCAGCCGACGCGAACAGGTCAAACGGGAAGTTGCCGTGGCGTATCGGCGCAAACGGCACCAAATTCTGGTAGCAAACGTAAAGGTAATCGGAGAAACGGTGATAGTTGAGCAGGAACGTGGTTGCCAGAGTCTCGGCGGAAGGCGGTTGAGCCAGCAGGCTATTTACTCCAATGGCCCGCGAAAACACGGCTTTCTGATCGTGAACTCCCCACGAAGTAAGCTTATCGAACACTCCCTTGGGGGGACCTTCCACCAGCATGGCTGTAAAGCTCTGCTCGCGGATGCCGGCTTGACCCAGTTCGGGAATGCCGGAAATAAACTCCACGCACTGTTCCGCCCAGCGTAGTAGATCTTTGCCTAGGAAGTACAGCATCTTCAGCTCCTGAACTCGCCCTTTTAGGACAAGCCTCTGAAGTTCCTCATAATCTTCACTCTGTTGGGAGACCATCCCATTCAGAATCATTGCCGCACGAGAACCAGCCAGCAGTGATTCGGGACCCTGTTCTCCCGAAAATGGATGGAGAATCAGGGGTGGCAACTTCCAAAGTCCAGTTAGGTGGGAAATAGTTTGAGACATGCTTCTTACTGATCTCTATCGGGAGAATCATTCCCAGACTTCAGCCCTATCACCTTATTTTCTCTCGCGAAGTACTACTTTGGCCGATATCGATTCAAGCCCCCTCAAAACCTTCACTTCAATCGCATCGCCAGGCTTCTGGGCGCGCAACGCAAATGTGAAGTCATACAAATTCTGGATCGGTTTACCCGCAAACTCCACCAGAATATCTCCTCGACGCAATCCGGCCATGGCCGCCGGCGATCCTTCCTTCACATCGGCAAAGCGCACCCCTTTCGGTGGCTCGGCAAAATCCGGAATGCTGCCAAAGTACGGTCCGTAGCCCGATCCCGACGATTTTCCAGAAGTCCCTCCCGCGTTCGCATTATCCGCTTCCTTCACCCGAACAAACTGTGGGCGGCCTTCATCCGAAGCCAGCTTAAACGCCACCGAGCCTGCCAGTTGAAGCACCTTGGCGGCATCCGGCGCGTCGATCTTGTCCCAGGTATCGCTCGGCTTGTGATAATCGCCGTGCAGTCCGGAAAAGAAAAACAGCACCGGCACCTCGCGCGTGGTGAATGAGGTGTGGTCGCTTGATCCATACCCGCCACTATCCGAGAAATCCACTTTCAGGGTCGATCCCGGCGCAATCTGATCCAAAATAGGTCGCAGCGTGGTTCCAGTTCCGGCACCGCCAATGTACAATTTTCCGTCACTCACGCGCCCGATCATGTCGAGATTGATCATCGCCACCGCGTTACGTAGCGGGAGCTCTGGATGGTTCACGTAATAGCTGGATCCCAGAAGCCCCAACTCCTCCCCGGCGAAAGTTAGAAACAAAACGCCCCGTTTCAAGTTGGGCTGTGTTGCGAACCACCGCGCCAGTTCGATCACCCCGGCCGTTCCCGACGCGTTGTCGTCGGCACCCGGATGCACGGTCCCAGCCTGCGAAGGCGCCATCGAAAATTGCTCACCCAATCCCAAATGATCGAAATGCGCTCCGATGACCACATACTCGTCCGTCTCGCCCGGAATATAGCCGCTGACGTTGTGGGCCGTCTTCACGACGCGCTCCACATCCACGCTCTCGCGCACCTGCAGCGAGTCCGGAAACGCGAATGACCGCGGCTTCAGCTCGCGATCGATATCGGCTTCCAGTCGATCCATCTTGCGGTTAGCCAGCGCGAACCACGGTTCGGCATCCGCGGCCTTCACTTGAACGAACGGCAGGCCGCAATTCGTCGGCCCCGCCGTGGTTCCGAAAACTTCAAGTGTGTCCGCGTCGCCCGAATGGTTGGCCCGGTCGTTGATCAGGATCACTCCCAGCGCACCGTGATTCCGCGCATTGATCGCCTTGCTGAAAAGCTGCGAGTGCTCCGTATAAGTCTTGCCGGCGAACACGCTCTTCTCATCGAATTCCTGGGGTTCGTGGCGCAGAATCAGGACGAACTTGTTGTGGACATCCAGGCCCGCATAGTCGTCATAGCGATATTCGGGCGCGGTGATCCCGTATCCGGCGAATACCACTGCTCCTGCAGCTTTCGTCGCGGCCGAAAAATTAAGGGGAATGAAATCTCTTTCGAGTTCTAGTTTCTTCTTGCGCCGACCGTTCACATACTCAAAGCGATTTTTAGCTCCCATACGCGAGCTGGTTGTCACCGGAAAAGCCTGCTGATAGCTGCCGTTGACCGGCTTCAGGCCCGCTGACCGAAACTGTTTCTCAATATAATTCGCCGCCTGCTCCAACTCTGGCGATCCCGTGGCGCGCCCCTTCATCTCAGCAGAGGAAAGAAATTTGATGTGCGCCAAGTAGTTCAGCAGATCGAACGAAGGTGTCGCGAGCGTCGCGGCGGCAAGGCTCCCGATTCCAAGAATGCAGGCCGCTACACCGCCCTTCATTATTTAAGCCCGGGCGTGGAAAGCTTCAGGTCGCAACTGCAATCTTCGCCGGCATTCTTAGCCGTTTTCTGATACTCGATTTCGAAGTCGATGATGCGCTTTAGTTCCGTCCAGGGCGTTGCTCCTACCAGCGGCCGGCCATTCACGTAAAGCGTCGGTGTCGAACCCACTGCGACCTCCTGACCGAGCGCCGTTGTCTTGTTGACCTCGTCTTCGGTCGCCTTGGTGTCCATGCAGCGCGTCAACTGAAGCGCGTCCAGATCTTTGCCCTTCGCGAACTCGAGCACTTTCGGTTTCAGATTTTCTAAAGTGATCTCACTCTGATGCTCGAAAATCCAGTCGTGATATTCCCAAAAGGCATTTGGATTCTGCCGGAAGATGCAGCGTCCGGCGATGGACGCCGCCTTGGCCCACGGATGCACCGATTCCAAAGGGAAATCCATAAAATAGAGCCGTACCTGCTTGGGGTACTCCGTCAACAGATTCGACCGCAGAATTTTGGCTTCTTCGCGGCAGAAACTGCATTCGAAATCGCTAAACTCCACAAGGACAACAGGCGCGCCCGCCGTGCCGAAGCTCGGTTGAAATTCAGTCTTCAATTTATCGAGATCCGGCTTGAAAGGGTTTTGCGCCGCGTCGAAAACATTGCCGCGAATAATTTTCTGACCGTCTTTGGATATGAAAAAACGCTCGTCCTGACTCGCCTTGCCTTGGAAGGCGTGGACCGTCACTTCTTCAAATCCGGGCAGGATCTTGGATGGTTTCGGATCCCCGATTTCAATCTGAATCGGCTGCGGCCATACAAATAGATGGCGCACGTAAGCTTCAAAAACCGGCCTGTTGAATGCCGAATTCTTTATGGACACGGCCTTCACCGCGGGTTGTGTGTGTCTGGTCTCGGCGCCTCGCAGACACAGTGTCGCTGAAACCAAAAGGAGGATTCGAAACATAGCAAGAGTTGATGCTTTGAGCATGGAAATGGTTACATGACCGGTCCGATACGCCAGGGCACGAACTCCTTGTGCCCCAGGCGCTCGGCGCAAGTCTTCTCGCCGGACGCGACACGAAGAACCATGTCGAAAATCTGGCGGCCCACCTCGGCGATCGTCTTCTCGCCGTCGGCGATCGTTCCGGCATTCACGTCCATGTTGTCCGTCATGCGGCCGTAGGTGAAACTGTTGCTCGCGATTTTGATGACCGGCACCGAGGGAAAGCCAATCGCACTGCCGCGTCCGGTAGTGAATGCAATCACGTTACATCCGCCTGCCGCGAGCCCGGTCAGCGATACCGGATCATATCCCGGAGTGTTCATAAAGTTAAATCCCGGTGTGTGGATGCGCTCGGCATAATCAATGGCGTCAGTGAGAGGCGAAGTGCCCGCTTTCGCGACCGCTCCAAGCGATTTCTCTAAAATATTCGTTAAGCCGCCTGCTTTGTTGCCTGGCGATGGATTGTCGTCGAAACTCCCGCCAAACCGGTTTAGATATTGTTTGTAGCCCGCGACAAAACTCAGCAGCCGCTCGGCAACCGCGCGGTTGCGCGCGCGCCTTACCAGCAAATGTTCCGCGCCGAAAATCTCCGTGGTCTCCGCCAGCACGGATGTCGCCCCAATGCCCGCGAGCATATCGGAACATACACCCAGTGCCGGATTCGCCGTGATGCCGGAGAAAGAATCCGAGCCGCCACAGTTCAGCCCCAGCATGATTTTTGAAGCGGGGACCGACGTCCGTTTCTCCGCCGACCCCTGTTCCATCAATTGCTGAATCTCGCGTCGGGCGTGCGCCAGCGCCCCGCGTGTCCCGCCGCTGTTTTGCAGCGTCATGCCGACCAGCCGTGTCGACCGCGGCGCATTCGGCCCCAAATAATGTTCGATCTGATTTACCTCGCATCCAAGTCCCAAAATCACCGCCGCCGAGACGTTCGGGTGCGCGAGAACTCCCGCCAGCGTCCGCTGCAATTGTTCCGTGTCCGGCCCAATCGACATCCCGCAACCTTCACCATGCGGAAACGCGACCACACCGTCCATATTTGCAGGAAGACTTTCCCCATCGAAGCTCGCCGCGATTAGTTCTGCCGTATGTGCCGCGCAGTTGCTCGCCGCCACTACCGCCACATAATTGCGCGTGCCCACTCGGCCGTCTTCGCGGACGAAGCCTTGAAACGTCGGCATATGCACCGGCAGGGCAGGGAACGGGACTTCGTTCACCGGAAACTCATAGGCGAACTCCATCTCTTCGAATCCCACGTTGTGCGTATGTACATGCCGTCCCGACTCGATTGTCTGCCGCGCCCGGCCAATGCGCTGGCCGTAGCGCTGCACCACCTCACCGTCCGCGATGTCGCGGACGGCTACTTTATGTCCGGCGGGCACCGCGTCGCGAACTCTGACGGCTATCCCGCCGATGTTCAACTCGGTTCCTTTACTCAAGGGCACCCGCGCGACCGCGATGTTGTCCGTCGCGTGCAGATGGATCGCGGAATTTTCAGCCGTGGGGAGCTTTGCGATTTCAAGTAATTGCATCATTTACCTCAGTAAATTGCTTTCAGTAATCTGCTCACCCGTGTGGACATGCAGCTTGCCTAAAACCGGGTGCACCCAAAGGCCGGTATTATTAGCCGGAAGCGGAATTTCCGCCGCCGAAGTCACGATGGCGAAATTCCCGGTTTCCACGTTATCGAGAAGCTTGCCTATATGGATATGCGCGTGGCACTGCGTCCGCTGTTCGTCTCCGTTAATAGCCAATCCCCAGCTATCGCCCCAAAGCTCATTCGCCTTTCCGATGGCGGCGGTCCAGAGTCTGGTCCGCTGCTCCAGCGGCATTTCCCGGAGCGGGTGGTCGCCGGGATAGTGGGCTCGCGGTAACGCTAGCCAGCGGTTGGGCTTCCGCGGATTATTGTCTTTCAATAAGAATAGGAAAACATCCGCCGGCTGCAGTTCGGCAACTTTGCACAACCCGCACTCCCGCGCCTCAAGGGTTTCCGGTTTGGCAACATCACACGCGCAATTGCGAACGTCCGCGCCCAGCGTAACAAGCAATGTAAAGAAAAATACGGGAAGCCGCACGTTCAACATTATATAAAAAGGAGGCCTTCCCCAGTGCACTGGTACCCCAGTTGCAAGAGTAGGGAATGAGCGAATCGCTCAGAGGAGGCATTATGAAAAAACTGATTTTGATTGCACTTCTTTCGCTGCCGGCGGGCTTGATTGCGCAAACTCCCGTTCCAGCCACCCAACCAGAGGGGGAAAAGTACGCAAACCGGGCTGAGAATCAACGGGACAGGGTCGCGCAGGGTGTGAAGTCCGGGCAGATTACCCCGGGCGAGAAAGCCAACCTGTCTGCGCACAGGGAAGCTATTAATCACGAAGTCGCGCGCGAGCGCGCTGCCAACGGTGGTCAGTTGACAAACTCGCAAGAGCGTCAAGTGGGACGTCAAGTCAATCGTCAAAGCCTCCGAACTTACCGTTATAAACATAACGGTCGTTCGTAACTTCCTTTAAAAACAAACGGGCCGTTTCCTTTGGAACGGCCCGCTTCAAATTGAATGGGCAGCGATTACCCTGAAATTTGTAGAACATTTCTTTTGTCGCTGGATTGCCTAAAAACCAGGCGCGGTTCCACCAGCAGTGTGCTCGAATGGGTTGACGTCTTGCATTTCACTAGATTGAGCGCAAGATTTGCGGCATGTTCCCCAATCAGTTCACTGTTCTGATCGATGCTCGTCAGCGGCACGCGCAGAAAATTGGCGTAATGCACATTGCCCGATCCAACGATGGCGATATCCTCCGGGATGCGGTAGCCTGCCTCGATAATGGCCTTCATCGCCCCCATGGCCGTCGGGTCGTTATAACAAAACACCCCATCGGGAAGAGGTTTTAAACGCAATAGCTCCTTCATCGCCAGGTATCCGGTGCTATCGCCCGCATCATCGCCGTGCGTTTTGCAAACAATGTACGCGGAAGGGACAACGAGACCATTCCGAGCGAGCGCGATCCTGAAACCCTCTAAGCGGTCCACCGGCGGGCTGGTATTTTGGCCGCCGATGTGGGCAATCAAGCGGCATCCGTTCTCGATTAGATGCTCAGTCGCCATCGATCCCGCAAGAACATCGTCAGTGCCGACAAAATTTGCCGTCAGCCCCAAAAATCTTCGGTCGATCAGCACGTAGGGGGTTTTTTGGTCTTCGATACGCCTGAAGCTTTCGACAGTCCACTGAGCCGAAGCCACTATCACAACGTCAAGTCGCCGCGCCAGCATCTGCTCGATCTCTTGCTGCTCCAACTCGGGATCTTCCTCGGAGGACGAAATAACGAGCCCGTACCCCTGCGCGCGAAGCACTTTTGAAAGCCCTTTCGCTACTTGGGCAAAAAAAGCATGGAGCAGATCGGGAACTACCAGTCCCACCATGTGAGTGCGCCCCGTCACCAGTGCTCGCGCCGCCAGATTCGGTCGGTAGTTCAGTTCCTTCATCCGTTGCAGGACGCGTGCCCGAGTCTCCGGACTAATGTCATCATGATTTCGGAGCACCTTGGACACGGTCACGACTGAAACGCCGAGTTCCCGAGCAATGTCCTTCATCCGAGCACTCATCAGCGCCATTATGCACTATTGCTCCATAACTGGTGTCGATAATCGCCTCCATGATAGGCTCACATGTGGTTGGAGGGACAAGGATTGCGAGTAGGTTTGTTCACGCGCGAATACCCGCCTCACGTCTATGGCGGCGCCGGTGTTCATGTTGAATACTTGAGCCGGGAACTGGCGAAGAGAATAAAGGTTGAAGTCTATTGCTGGGGTGAGCAGCATCTCGATGAAGGAAATCTGCGCGTCCGTGGCTCCTTGCCCTGGAACGAAATCACCGAAGGCACCAAAGAAAAGTTTAAGGGTGCGCTGGAGGCCTTCTCGATGAACCTCAGCCAAGTTAAGGCGCTCTCCGATGTTGACGTAGTCCACACGCACACTTGGTATGTGTCCATGGCCGGATTTCTCGCTAAAAAACTCTACGGAACCCCCTTCGTGCTGACCACGCATAGCCTAGAACCTCTCCGCGCTTGGAAGGCGGAGCAGCTTGGCAGCGGCTACGCCATGAGTTCGTGGATGGAGCGAACCGCGATCATGGACGCTGACGCCGTGATCGCCGTTTCCAGCGGCACCAAGCAAGATATTCTGCGCGCCTATCCAATTCCGGAAGAACGCATTCACGTCATCTACAACGGCATTGATCTGAACCAATATCAGCGGACCAGCGAAACCCGCGCGCTGACTGAATACGGCGTCGATCCATCGAAACCGTTTGTGCTTTTCGTGGGCCGCATCACTCGTCAGAAAGGCGTTACCAACTTAGTCGACGCCATTCAATATATGCCGCCTGACACGCAGGTCGTACTTTGCGCTGGCGCTCCCGACACGCCCGAAATTGCCGTCGAGATGCGCCTAAAAGTTGACCAAGCGCGAATGTTAAACCCGAATATCGTCTGGATTGAAAAAATGATCTCTAAGCCTGAGGTTATCCAGTTCTATAGTCACGCGCGAGTTTTCTGTTGCCCTTCCATCTATGAGCCCTTCGGCATCATCAACCTGGAAGCCATGGCCTGCAGAACCGCGGTTGTCGGCAGTTCCACGGGCGGCATCAAGGAAGTGGTGGTCGATGGCGAAACCGGGTACCTTATCCCCTTCGAACAAGACCCCGTGACTTCGTTCCCGACTCACCCCGAACAGTTTGCTCGCGACCTCGCCGCCAAAGTTACCGAGCTTTTGCGCGATCCCGAAAAGTGCGGGCGCTTTGGCGACGCTGGCCGCAGGCGCGTCGAAGAAACCTTCAGTTGGCAATCCATCGCGCTCCAGACGATTGATCTCTATCGCAAACTCATCGAGCGGAAGGCATGATCACTCCAAAGGAAGGACGCCGCAGGGTCGTCATTGAAGCCATTTCCCCGGAAGTGGATGGCGGTCGCTTCCCCGTAAAACGCACTATCGGCGATCGCGTTCGTGTCGAAGCCGACATTTTCGTGGATGGCCACGATTCCATCTCCGCGCTGGTCCTTTACCGGCCCGACGGTTCCGAATTTTGGATTCAGGAGCCCATGCAGCCTCTGGGGAATGACCGCTGGTCCGCCGAATTCACGGTGACGGAACTGGGCCGATATCGCTATACTATCCAAGCCTGGATCGATCACTATGAGACTTGGCGCAAGGATCTTCTCAAGCGCATCGCGGCAAAGGGCGATACCGCTGTAGATTATCTGATTGGCGCACAATTAATCGAGGATGCCGCTTCTCGTGCCGTCGAACCCGATGCCTCGTTTTTAGGCGAACAGGTTAGTATCATGCGTTCTGAAGAGGACTTAACCCGGAAGCGAGAATCCGCAACCAGCCATGCCCTCAACGAAGCGATGGTCAAGTATCCCAATCGGCGCTATTCAACCGACGCGGATCGGGAAATTGTGCTCGTGGTCGATCCGCTGCGCGCGCGATTTAGCGCATGGTACGAATTTTTTCCCCGTTCCACCTCGGGCGTTGAAGGCCAACACGGAACTTTCGCCGATTGCGAAGCGCGTCTTCAATATGCCGCCGATATGGGCTTCGACGTTGTGTATTTTCCGCCTATTCATCCCATCGGTGTCAACTTCCGAAAAGGGCCTAACAATTTGCCTGCCTCGGACCCTGGCGACGTGGGAAGCCCATGGGCGATTGGCTCCGCCGAGGGGGGATTTAAGTCCGTTCACGCTGAACTTGGCACACTCGAAGATTTTCGTCGTCTATTGCGCCGCGCTTCGGAATTGGGCATCCAGATCGCGCTTGATATCGCCTTCCAGGCCTCGCCCGACCATCCCTACGTCAAAGATCACGAAGATTGGTTCCGGAAGAGACCCGACGGCACCATCCAATACGCCGAAAATCCGCCCAAGAAGTATCAGGATATCTATCCTTTCGACTTCGAAACACCGCAGTGGTTCGAGCTTTGGCGGGAATTGAAGAGCGTTTTCCGCTACTGGATTGAGCAGGGCGTTCGCATTTTCCGCGTCGACAACCCGCACACAAAAACATTTCCATTCTGGGAGTGGGTGATCACTGAGATCAAGGGTGAATTTCCGGCTGTGTTATTTCTTTCCGAAGCATTCACCCGCCCTAAAGTTATGTACCGGCTAGGCAAGCTGGGGTTCAGCCAATCCTATACATACTTCCCGTGGCGCACGGTTAAACACGAAATAACTTCTTACTTATCGGAACTAACTCAAACCGGTGTCCGGGATTTTTTTCGTCCCAATCATTGGCCCAACACCCCAGACATTTTGCCTGAGTTTCTGCAAACCGGAATGCGTTCTTCCTTTTTAATTCGTTTCCTGCTTGCCGCAACCCTCGGTGCCAACTACGGCATCTACGGCCCTGCTTTTGAACTGCTGGAATCGCGTCCGGTAAGGCCGGGGAGTGAGGAATATATCGACTCCGAAAAATACCAGCTCCGCGAGTGGGATGTCGAAAATTCACGCAACCTGCGTGATTTAATTACCCAAGTCAATCGCATCCGTCGAGAAAATCCCGCGTTGCAATTAGATTGGACACTTCAGTTTCACCACATCGATAGTGACCAACTGATCTGCTACAGCAAGCAATCCGTCGACGAAGCTAACTTAATTATAGTTTTGATCAATCTTGATCCCCACCATGCGCATTCGGGATTCGTCACGCTGCCGCTGGACCAATTGAAGATCGATGGAAATCAACCCTATCAAGTTCATGATTTGCTAACCGACGCCAAATATTTCTGGCACGGCGAACGAAATTATGTAGAGCTTCATCCGGACAGGATGCCGGCTCACATTTTCTGTCTTCGACGCAGCGCGCACACGGAAGCCGACTTTGATTATTTTCTTTAGAGTCTGCAACGTGCAGGCCCGGCTCCAACCGAGCCCCGCGACACTTACGCCGCGTCCGAACCCTGCAGCTTCACCAGTTTGTTGTAAAGTCCCAAAATCAAAATCGTCGGCGCCCAATGACCCACGAAATTGGCTTTTTTCTCTTCACCCATAATCTGTAAAGTTAACGATAGTGCAATCGATCCGAGTGCAGTCCAAAGAAATGTGTCAGACGGCAGTTTTGCTGTCTGCTGTTCGATTGTGCGCGCGATCGTGCCTTCGCGATGCTCTACGTGGGGTGCGGTTTCGGGTCTGTCCATCACTTGTACCATGTGTGTTGCTCCTCACCCGTTCAGATGCACGCAACGTTCCATGAAACTAATATTTAACCCATGAGTGTACGAGGGTTCACGCCGCCACCCGCACGCCGCGCCAAAAGGCAACGTGATTTTTGATCTGCGACGCAGCGGGCTTGGGGGCCGCGTAATACCAAGCCGCATCCTTATTCTGCTTCCCATTCACTTCGATCGTATAATAGCTCGCGGTGCCTTTCCAGGGGCACACGGTGGTAGTGCCGCTGGCGGCAAAAAACTGTTTATTGATCGATTCCGGGGGGAAGTATTGGTTCCCTTCAACCTCAACACACTTGTCGCTTTCGGCCAAAACCACGCCGTCCCACATCGCCTTTGCCATAATCGAATTTTACTCCATGAGGTTTCCGCGCGGGTTCAATACGCCGAATCTATTCACGTCACTTCGTATGCTGGCGATGCCCGTGATCGTTCTCCTGATTGTGCGCGGGCAGCATCTCTGGGGCGGTTGGCTGTTCGGTTTGGCAGCCGCCACGGACATCCTCGATGGCGCGGTCGCAAGGCTCACCGGCAGCACGACACGCGTGGGCCAATACCTCGATCCCATCGCGGATAAGGTGCTCATGGCCGGGGTGTACCTAGCCCTCGGATATATCGGAAGCATCCCCTGGTGGTTCGTTATCATGATCTTCGCGCGCGATATCGCCCTCCTTGTCGCTTCGGCCATTGCCATGCACGTTTCAACTTACAACGACTACACTCCTACGATTTGGGGCAAACTCAGCACGCTTTTTCAGATCATGACAGCCATTGCAATGCTCGCGGCCAACGCGTACGGTTTAGAATTCTTCCACCTGCTAGGGCGTGTGCTCCTGATTGTTTCAACAGTCGCCACCGCTTGGAGCGCGGTTCACTATACCTGGCGGGGCGTCACCTATTTCACGCGCCGACGCTTGCAGACGCATTCCGGTCCGACCTGCTGAGTGCATGCCGCGCTAGTCCTCTGATAAGATCGATTTTTCATCCAGCCGAAGGCTATGTTCAGACATTTTCGAGGGCTCGCGGTTGCCATGGCGGCGGCGTCACTGCTCGGTGCTACGCAGCCTGTCGCTCCGCTTGGCAAATATACAGCATCCGAACGCCACCACTGGGCTTTCCAAAGCCGCTCCCACCCCGCCACTCCCGCCTTCAGCGACTTAAAGGACAGCGCGTGGGCGCGATCCACCCTCGACGCCTTCGTGCTTGCCCGCATGAAGAAGGAGAAGTTGACGCCTTCACCCCAAGCGGATCGCTCCGTTTTAATTCGTCGCCTATCGTTCGATTTGACCGGCCTTCCGCCGACCCCTGCTGAGATCGCCGCGTTCGTAGCGGATCGTTCCCGGCAAGCCTGGGAACACCTAGTCGAACGCACGCTCTCGAGTCCTCACTACGGTGAGCGATGGGGACAACATTGGCTTGACGTGGTGCGTTACTCCGACACCGATGGTTTCGAATACGACACCCACCGGTCCAGCTCCTGGCGTTATCGCGATTACGTGATCCGGGCATTTAATAACGACAAGCCTTACGACCATTTCGTGGCCGAACAGCTTGCTGGAGACGAGATCGGCCCAAAAGAAGACGAAACGCTCATAGCCGCCGGCTTCAATCGCCTGGGTCCGCTTCGCAAGAACGCCGGCAATCAGGAAGTTTCGAGCAGCCGCAACGAAGTGCTCACCGAGATGACCAACATCGTAGGGGCTGGGCTTTTGGGCGTCACGCTCGGCTGTGCGCGGTGTCATGACCACAAGTTCGATCCCTTTCGCCAGAGCGATTACTACCGCATTCAGGCGTTTTTTGCGCCCGTGTATCCGAACGATGTAAGCAAAGCCTCAGCGGAAGAAGAAACCGCTTGGAGATTGAAGGCCGCGCCAATCCGGGCTGAGATCGCAGCCTTGCAAAAGGCCATCAAGGCGAACAAGACCGGTGAAGGCCTCACTGAATTAACCAAGCAGCTTGAAGACGCGGAGGATTCGCTCCCGCGACCGCTGCCATCTTTATATTCCGTGATGGACGATCCCGCGAAGAAGACCGAGATTCATCTTCTGCAACGCGGCGATTACCAGAACCGCGGCGATCGCGTCGGAATGCGAACTCTCGGCGTTCTGCTGCCGCCCGATACTCCGGATTTACCCGAAGATACCTTGAAACCGCGCGTCGAACTCGCAAAGTGGGTGACCGATCCAGACAATCCACTCACGGCTCGCGTAATGGTAAACCGCATCTGGCAATATCACTTCGGCCGCGGCATCGTAGCCACCCCCAACGACTTCGGCCGCATGGGCGAGCGTCCTTCCAACCCGGAACTGCTCGATTTCCTCGCCAACGAATTCGTCGCCAGCGGCTTCAGCGTCAAACACATTCACCGGCTGATTCTGATGAGCAACACCTACCGGCAGTCTTCCGCCCCGATTGCATCCAGCCAGGAAATAGATCCGGATCACAAATTCCTCTCGCAATTTCCGCGCCGCCGCCTCGATGCCGAAGAGATTCGCGATTCCATGCTCAGCATCGCCGGCCGCCTAAATACTCAAACCGGCGGCCCTGGAGTGATCACGCCCATCGAACCGGCGCTCGTGAAAGCACTCTACAAACCTTCTCAGTGGGAAGTAGCCAAGGACCCCGCCGAGTTTGATCGCCGCAGCGTCTATCTTTTCGCCAAGCGAAATTTACGTTTACCCTTCATGGAAGTGTTTGACTCGCCCGACCTCCAAGTCAGTTGCCCTCGCCGCGAATCGAGCACGCACGCTCCGCAAGCGCTCGAAATGTTGAACGGCGATCTTTCCAACCAAGCTGCCAAAGCTTTCGCCGAGCGGCTCATCAAGGAAGCCGGTCATCGCCCGCGCAAGCAGGTGGAGCTTGCCTATAAGCTGGCTGCCGGTCGCGCACCCAAGCCCAGCGAGATGAAGCTAGCCCTGCGGTTCCTGAAAGTGAAGCCCGCGGCGGCGGCTCTTGACCAGTTTGCCCTCGCCATGTTCAATCTGAACGGATTTCTCTATGTCAATTGATAAGCCGCATTCCCGCCCCACCCGAAACCGCCGCGAATTTCTCACCGACGCTTTCTGCGGCTTCGGCATGCTCGCCTTTGCCGACCTCCTCGCCGCCAGCGATGCTCGCAACCCTCTCACGGCCAAAACGCCCGGCCTCCCCGCTAAGGCCAAGTCTGTCATCTTCCTGTTCATGTCCGGCGGCCCCAGTCACATGGAGACCTTCGATCCCAAACCGCTGCTGAATCAGCTCGACGGTCAGAAACGTCCCGCCGAATTCGGCGAAGCCAAATACCAGTTCATCGAAGGCACCGCCAAACTGCTCGGCACCAAGCGAACCTTCAGGAAGTATGGGCAAAGCGGCATCGAAGTCTCCGATCTCATGCCGCACCTCGCCGAGTGCATCGACGACGTTGCCGTTATTCGCTCGTGCCACGGCGACATGGTGGTGCACTCGGCGGCGCAGTATCAGCTCTTTACCGGTCGCGTCATCCCGGGTTTCCCGAGCATGGGATCGTGGGTGATCTACGGCCTCGGCTCGGAAAGCAAGTCGCTTCCCGGCTATGTCGTTATGCCCGATCCCCACGGAGCGCAGGAAGCCGGCCAGCCCTTGTACTCGAACGGCTTTCTCCCCGCGATTTACCAGCCCACCATGTTTCGTCCCGGCAGCAAGCCCGTGCTCAATCTCGATCTTCCCGTGACAACCACCACCGCCGAACGCCGCCGGACTCTCGATCTCATCAAGCGGCTTAATCAGGCTGACATGCAACCTGACGACACTGAATTGGCCGCGCGCCTCAACGCCTACGATCTTGCGTTTAAAATGCAGACCGAAGCGCCTGCCGTTTTTGATCTTTCCGGCGAGTCCCCGAAGACTCTTGAAATGTATGGTGTCGGGAAACCCGCGACGGACGACTACGGTCACCGGCTCCTGATGGCCCGCCGTCTCATCGAGAAGGGCGTGCGCTTTATTTGCCCCGTCTCCGGCGGCGGCACCGGCAACCTGCAATGGGACGCTCACGATGACATTGAAGAGAACCACATCCGCATGGCTTCGCAGACCGATCAGCCCATCGCCGCTCTTTTAAAGGATCTGAAGCAGCGCGGACTGCTCGATTCCACGCTGGTCGTGTGGGGCGGGGAATTCGGCCGGTCTCCAGAATCGCAAGGCAGCAAAGGCCGCGACCATCACAATCTCGGCTTCTCCATGTGGATGGCCGGAGGCGGCATCAAAGGCGGACAAGTCGTCGGAGCGACCGACGCGATTGGTCTGCGCGCCACAGAAGACCCCTGTCATGTGCGCGATATCCACACGACGATGCTGCACCAACTCGGCCTCGACCAAGATGCCTTAAGCTTCTTGCACCAAGGAAGAAAAGAGCGACTTACTGAAGTTCACGGTCGCGTAATTCCGCAGCTGGTGGGGTAAGGCAGCCCCGCCCCGTCGCAATCGGCTTTCCAAATTCCACCCCGGAATTGACGCCCGAATTCCCCGGGAGTACGCTTAAAGAGTTCGCGGTTTCCAATGACTCGGTACCTGCCCGCCCGCCATTACGTTTCGTTCGGTATTGTCGCCCTGATTCTCGGCGTGTTTTCAGGCTGGCTGGGCCTCCAGTGGCTCCCTGCGTTCATTCCCGCTGGGCTCTTCGTCCTCACCGCCGCGCTTTTGCTCGCCCTCGGCTGCCGTCCGGCCATCGAAATTCATGAAACGCACCTCACCATCGGCAAGAATCAA
>JANYJA010000131.1 GCA_025358575.1 Terriglobia bacterium | reverse complement strand
GCACGCGCGCAACCGTAGCATCGGCACTGTCCTCGGAAGCGAGTGAGTAGCTCTTGCAAAGTTCGTCGATCAGACGCGGAGTGTCCTTGGCCGAAGCGGGCACGAAACGCACTCTCCGTTCGCCGCCCGGCAGGATCTCACTGATTTCGTTGTTGCGCTTTTTCCATTCGCCCGCATCGCCGCCACCAGACAATGCCGATCCGCCTTGGGCGAATGCGTGCAACTTGCGGACGATCACCGGCGTGATGGTCACCGGGCCCTTGCGTGAGAAGATCCAATCCAGCGCCCGGCGATAGCCCGAGAGCTCCTCCTCGGAGCGATCTCTTGGCCGTGCCTTCCCTAAAACGACCGGCCGGAGACGATTTGTCTCGATAGTTACCCCTTCGATCCGGTTTGACGACTCCACGCTTTGGACCAATGCACGTTCACGAAGAACGGCCAGCACCTCTGGCCTCTGCCGAGTCCAGAGATCCTGCATTCCTTTCGCTTCCATGCAGGATGCGAGCAGCCAGCTCGTCCCGAGAGGGATGGACATCCCGGTGAGCCGCTGGGAAGTGAGGGTTTGCACGGTGGTGAATAGCCTAATAATAGCTTAATACGAAAATCGTGGCCAATTAATTCAACCTCTCAACTCCGCCTCCGCATTTCGCAACTGCTCGATTCCCTCCTCCCTCGCCGGCAAACCACCAATCCCGCCGGGAAACAACGCCAGAGTCTCCCGGAACGTCTTCGGCATCCAACTTGCCGCGCAAGCCTCTAGACTCTTCTTGCGTGAGAATCGACCATCTCTCCAGGCTCATCTTGCATGAGACAAGACTCCTTCGTTATCTTTCATCCGTGAGTTTTACCATGCAGGCGGCGGCATATTGCCGATCGGACTGGTGCCGGGGCCCGGAACCGCACCATAGATACCGCATTCACATCTTCCACCGCTGGGAACGCTCTTCGCGCTGCCGCAGTATAGCCCTTTAGTGGAGTAACAACATCCGTTCCCTCTGGCAGTGCCCATTTCGACCGCCCACATGGTAAGGGCCGCTAAGGCAACCAAGGCCAGAATCAGAAGCGAGTGTTTCATCAGGTGTTTCACAATGTTCTCCTTTATCCTTTTTGATATGGCCTGCTGTAAGTTGCCGGCCTTCAATCCAATACGCGCAGGATGGGAAAAATGGGATCGAAATAAATCTGTTCCGCGCCGCGTGGAGGCAGCCGGTACAATGAACTGCATGGATCCGCTGCTCGAATGGCGCAAGGAGTTTCCCATCCTGGCGCGCACTACGTACATGATCAGCCACTCGCTGGGCGCGATGCCGCGGCGGGCGGCCGAATCGCTCCAGCAATTCACCGATATCTGGGCCACGCGCGGCATCCGGGCCTGGGAAGAGGGATGGTGGGAGATGCCGGTGACCACGGGCAACCTCATCGCCTCCATCATCGGCGCCGGACAGGGCGAAGTGGTCATGCACCAGAACGTCTCCGTTTGCCAGTCGATCGTCACCTCCTGTTTCGATTGGCGGCAGCCGCGCAATAAGCTGGTCACCGATGGCCTGAACTTCCCTTCGAACGATTACATCTACTACGGTCTTGAGCGGCAGGGGGCGCGTGTAGTGCGCGTGACTTCGGAGGACGGCTTGACGTTGCCGCTTCGGTCGATGCTCGCGGCGATCGACGAAGAGACGCGGCTGGTATCGGTGTCGCACGTCGCGTTCCGCAGTTCGTATGTGCAGGATCTGGCCGCGATCGTCCGCCGCGCGCACGAGGCGGGCGCGATGGTGGTGGCCGACCTGTATCAATCGGCCGGATGCATGCCTGTGAACGTGCGGGCGCTGGGCTTGGATTTCGCCACGGGCGGCTCGGTAAAGTGGCTGTGCGGCGGGCCGGGCGCCGGCTATCTCTACGTAAGGCGCGATCTGTGGAATCGATTGGAGCCCGCCGCGACGGGATGGCAGGCGCACCGGGCGCCATTTGGGTTCGAGGCGGGGCCGGTCCAATTCGCCGATGACGCCATGCGCTTTTTGAACGGCACGCCGAACGTGCCGGGGCTGTATTCGGCGCGGCCGGGGTACGAGATTGTCATGGAGGCCGGGGTGGAGAATATCCGCGCGAAATCGCTGCGGCAGACCCAGTTACTGATGGATCTGGCGGATGAGGCGGGCATTGCGGTGCGTACTTGCCGCGAAGCCGGGCGGCGCGGAGGCGTAGTGACTCTGGACGTTCCGGGTGGCCAGGAAGTGACGCGGGAGCTGGTGCGGCGCGAGATTCTGGTGGACTACCGGCCGGGAGCTGGCATCCGCATCGCCCCGCATTTTTATACGACGGACGATGAGGTGGAGCACACCGTGCGGGAGCTTCGCGGGATTTTGGAGCAGCGCGGGCGTTAGCCGCGACAATGGGACCTTCTTATACTTGTGGGCAGTCAACGGTAGTGATATAGTTTCTGCATTCAATTCATGGGGGTCACATGCACTCACCCGGTTTCAACGCCAGGCTTCTGATAGCGGTTGTCCTGTTTACTTTTCCGCCGCGGCTTTGGCCGCAGTTTGCCTCGGGCACGATTGCAGGCGTGGTCAAGGACTCGACCGGCGCCGTGATTCCGGGCGCCTCCGTCACCGTAACGGAGCTGCAAACCGGAGCGGCCGTCAAGGTATCGGCGCAGCAGGACGGCGGCTTTGTGGCTCCAAATTTAGCCCCGGCGATTTACAGCCTCACGGCGGTGGTGGGCGGTTTCAAGCGGCTGGTGATTGACGGCCTGAAGGTGGACGTGGGTAGCGTACTCACCCAGGACATGGTTCTGGAAATTGGTGGAACCACCGAGTCGGTTCTGGTCACAGGGAGAACCAGTCTGG
>JANYJA010000056.1 GCA_025358575.1 Terriglobia bacterium | reverse complement strand
GGGCTTTTTAACGTCTGCAGGCGAGCGCAGCTTGTCTGCGATGGCCTCCAGCACTAGCCTCTTTTCCATCGTCACGCACTTGTTTTGCAGATCGCGTTTCCGAGCCTCCTTCCGCCGGGCATCAGCATCCTCGCGGGTGTTCGTTGAATGGGATTTCTCGGGCTTGGGACGTTTCGCAAAGACCGCGCCATGACCGTTCGTCGTCGCCAGCTTTATCGCCGTTTCACGCTCCAGTAAGACGTGCACCGCCTTCGTTTTAGGATGCCGCACAATCAGCGCAACCTTTTCCGCTTCCGTGCCCTTGAGCAGCTTTTTCCAGTCAGGCGTTTCATCATCGGCCTGGTGTCCCAGTGAGTTGTAATCAGGCGCGGTCGCTAGATCCACGAACTTGCTGTGACTTTTCAGGCCATGGAGGCCGTATTCGTAAAATTCATCGGCACTCGCCTTCGCATCCATCACTCGCCGTCCGGCTTTCTCCGCCTCGTCCCTGAGCTTAATCCACACCGCTTCCTGCTTGAGCGAGAAACAATGCGGATTCATGCAGATGTTCGGATCAATGCCCTTGACCGTGCCGCTGCCACCACCCTCACCACGCGTTCCCGCTAATTGGCCCTTCAGCGCCGGATCATCACCCGAGCGGTAGATGCAGCCGATGCAAGCCCCACCGGACACCCGGGTTTCTCCGTCCATTTTCAAGGGCACCAGCTCGGCGTCCTTCAAATCAAACCCGCACGCGCGGAGACTGACTCGATACGTCATTGCAATGTGCTCCTGCGCCTCTTTCACGTTCATCGGATTGCCCGAGTTTTCGTAGCGACCGTTTTTTAGGATTTCCTTGCCAGCTTGTTCGCGATCCTTCGCATGCGGGATCCCGCCGATTAGCTCCAGGTGGGAGATGGTGATTTTCTTTTCATCCAGAGCCTTCCACAAGGAGTCGGGAACAAACCGCAGCTTGAGACGGTCGCTGATATGCTGGATGGACTTGCCAATCCGTGCCTTGATCGCATCCAGCGTGGCATAGACTTTCGCGCCGCTGTCATCCGTCATTTCCTGCATCCGCGCGAAGCCGTCGGCTTCTTCTCTGGGCGTTACCTGCTCGCGCTGCAGGTTCTCGATTAACTGGATTTCCAAGGCTTCGCGGTCGCTCAGGTTTTTTATAATGCACGGCACTTCACCCAGAAGCTGAAGCTTCGCGGGGTCGCTCTTGGCCTTGGCTAGAGCCATGGTGTTCGCGCGCCAGCGTCGTTCACCGGCGACAATCTCCAGCGTGCCGGGTTTCTTTTTCGATGGGCGGCTCAGGATAGGAAACTGAATCCCAATCTCGCCGATGTTGGAACTCAGATCTTCCATCATCTGCGGATCGAAGTATTTCCGAATCTGATCGCTCACATGGAATTCATGGTGCGGTTTATAAATGATCTGCGCCCGCTCGCGTAGCGCATCGGTCGCAGGTGAGGGGATCGGAGCTGCCGCGCTCGCTTTTCCGGGTTTATCGCCAGTCGTTTCTTCAATGCTTTTCATAGTGTTTGTTGTTTCGTGTTTTTCTTAGCTAAAAATTCGCGGCCTTTTTTCCGCCGCTCGCCCTTCCGGCGGCTGTTGTTACCCTCTTGCGCAGCGGCATACACCGGCGTGGTGGAGGCGGACTTGCGACCGCCCAGCAGCGTGAAGCCCTTCACGCCCCAGCTCCGCATGAAGCCTTCGATCTTCTTTTCCCTGGCCGAGATTGCCGCCCGTTTCTTCGGGGATCCATGCAGCAGCACCGCCACCTCCGTCTGACTCATGCCGCGCACGATCTCTGGTGCCACCAGGCGCGTGATGGCCAGCAGATAGCACATCGCCGCCCAAGGGTTGCGGGACTCGCTCCAGACATAGCGCAGCAGCCCGTTTAAGGTCACCAGGCGGGACCGCTTCCTCGACTCGTCAATGTGCCGCTGCAGCTCTCCAGCGGCAGCCAGAATGTTGCGCTCCTTTAAAGAGCACGCCAGGCGCATTACGTCCTCCCTGATCTCACCGTCCTTCAAATCATCCTCCGGCTCATTCTCCATCAGCACCGTCGCCGGGCACCGCATATCCGCCACACCCAGGGCGTCATCCACACTCGCGCGCATCTGCATCGCAGTCGGGTGCCGGTAAATATCGCCGTTCTTTTGCTTGGCCATTTTTTGTTTGTTGGAAAAATTTCGTTACCACAGGTGCCGCTCTTCCAGAGTCTTCACGCACTCAGCCTCTCCATCTCCGCGCATCCGCATCTCCGCGTGCGACTCCTCCTTCAAAGTCAGCGACCCCAGCAACGCCGCCGCCGCCAGTTGCAGGCCGATAGCTGCCTGCCGCACCTCGCGCTCATCCGGCACATGCCCGCCGTTCAGCAGATCATGCAGCGGCTCCACCGCGTCATCCACCATCCCCAGGCACTCGCGGAGACGTGCGCTCATGCCGTAGCGCCCCCCTTTGTTTCATCAACATTAAAACTTTCCCAGCGGCCGTGCGCAAAACCCACGAAAGGTTGAGTGCTTTCGGGTAATTGGAAAAACAGAAGATCACCTACTGAAGTCAACGAAATTTTATCCGCCTTCACGATGATGGGGCGCTGAGTTGCCCCGATGTGAATCTCCCAGATCATGCCGTGCCCTCCTCATTTGAAAAATTCGCCCGTCTCTCCGGGCTGTCACCGCTGTTGGGAAGTGCGGTCGCCTCCTCCTCTGCGCGGAGGCAGATTGGTTCCTCAGTCATCCAGCGTGTCGCGATGCCAGCGTCAGTCTGGACAACAATCGGTGTTGCTCCGGGTTGCGGCCTGTCGTGGTAAAAACGTCTCATACCCCGCCCTCCTCGATCACAATAGAAATTCCCTTCATGCGCCCGCCCAGATGCCTAGCAATGCTCACCAGAGCCTTCGCGCGCGGCGGCAGCGTGTCATGCATCTCAGCCTCCGTTGTGCCGCGCACCAGGCAGAGCACTTCGCCCGTCCCTCGCAGCTTCGAGGCCGCGCGGAGAAACTCATCAGCCAGCTCCAGATCAGCACTCCACTCAGCCGCAGTGCAGCCGTTGATCGTGACACCTTCTTTCGTGTCAGGTCTCCGCGTCTCCGCGTCTCCGCGCGCCGCCGTATCTGAATAAATATAGCTCACGCCGCCCTCCTTCCATACCGATGCCGCCTCGCTGGTTGCGCCGCCTGTTCCGCTCTCAGAACTTCCTCGGGCGAAAACCGCGCATCATCCCGACGCCCAAACCCCATCAGCTTTTTCAGCCCAATCAAAGAGCAGCGCCTCCGCAGCCACTTCGACATCGCCTCCTCCTGCAACTTTGTCCGTCGCTTCACATCCCAATGCGGAGCCTTCCAGCGCCTCGCCAAATCTTCGTAAGTCCAGAGCGACAGCGTCATGACTGTTCCTCCTTCTTCAAAAGCCTGAACTCAAAACCGCCGCGCCTCCGCGTCTCCGCGTAGTCCTTCACATCTTCCGTCCTTCTGTGAATTCCGTCAATTCCGTCCAAACTCTTAACCGGATCACTCACCGCAAACC
>JANYJA010000055.1 GCA_025358575.1 Terriglobia bacterium | reverse complement strand
GCGCCTCAAGCGCTGGCGCTGATGAACAGTTCTTTCATGGTGGAGAAATCGAAGCTGCTCGCCGAACGCGTGGAGAAGGCTCATCCCGCCGACGGCCCCGCTCAAGTTCAAAGCGCCTGGATGCTGGCGCTAAGCCGAGTTCCGTCGGAAGCGGAGAAGCAGAACGCCGCGCACTTCCTGGAGAAGGGCACGCTTCCCGAGTTGTGTCTGGTGCTGCTGAATACGAACGAATTTTTGTATATCGATTAGGTGATGGCGATGAACATGGACGGTTTTGACAGCCTGTGCGAGCGCACCATTCGCGCCTCGTCGCGCCGCGAGTTCCTGCAGAAGGCGGGACTCGGCTTCGGGATGCTGGGCGCGAGTTATCTGCTGGAGCGTGACGCGCGCGCGGCCGTCACTGGGCCTGGCCTTCAGCACGGGTTCGCCGCGAAGCCGCCCGACTTCCCCGCGAAGGCCAAGCACGTAATCTTCCTGTTCATGCATGGCGGGCCGAGTCAGGTGGATACGTTCGACCCCAAGCCGGTGCTGCGGAAACTGGATGGCCAACCGGTGCCGCAGAGTTTCGGCAAAGTCGATTTCCAGTTCACCAAAATGGAAAAAGTGCCGCTGATGGGCTCCAAGTTCAATTTCAAGAAACGCGGCCAATCCGGCATTGAAATTTCAGAACTGTTCGAGCACACCTCGAAATTCGCGGATGATATGGCGGTGGTGCGGTCCTGCTATCACGATGGCTTCACGCACGTGATTGGGCAGACGTGGATGAACACCGGATGGGGACGAGTGGGGCGCCCGAGCGCGGGTTCGTGGGTGGTCTACGGCCTGGGAAGTGAAAGCGAAAATCTGCCGGCGTTCGTGGTGATGCTGGATGGCGGCATCAAAGCCGGCTCTCCCGCTTATGGGTCCGGATTCCTGCCGGCGATGTATCAAGGCACGGTCTTGAGAACCGATGGATCGCCGATTTTGAACGTCACGCGTCCCGAAGGAATCGAGCCAAATGAGCAGCGCCGCATGCTGGAGCTCTTGAATACGTATAACAGCCAGTATTCCGAAACCCGTCAGGACGATTCCGATCTCTCGGCTCGCATGTCATCTTACGAACTTGCGTTCAAGATGCAGACGTCAGTGCCGGAGTTGGCGGACCTTTCCAAGGAGACCGACGCGACGCGGACGTTGTATGGGATTGGCGAGAGTGAGACCAACGACTTTGGCACGCGGTGTTTAATGGCACGTCGGCTGGTGGAGCGCGGGGTGCGTTTCGTGCAGTTATATTCGGGCGGAAATAAAGGCGGGTCAGTGGGTTGGGATGGGCACGGGCAATGCGAAGAGAATCACACGGTGATGTCGCGGCGTGTCGACAAGCCCATTGCAGGCCTTCTCGAAGATCTAAAGTCACGAGGGCTGCTGGAAGAAACGCTGGTCGTGTGGGGCGGGGAATTCGGACGGACCCCGTTTACCAACGGCGGAGAAGGCGACAACCCCACGAGCAAAGGCCGCGATCATAATCCCTACGGTTTCAGCGTGTGGATGGCGGGCGGCGGCATCAAGGGCGGCAAGGTCATTGGCGCGACCGACGAGATCGGCCTGAGAGCCACCGAAGATAAAGTGCATGTTCACGATTTGCACGCGACCATGTTGTCATTACTCGGTCTGGATTACACCAAGCTCTCGTACTTTTATCAAGGCCGCGATTTTCGGCTGACTGATGTGGGCGGCCAGCATAATTTGGCGTCACGGCTCACGGCTTCGTAGCTTTGGCGATCAACTGCAAAGCCCGCTCGATATCGGGGTCTCCGGGTTTCTGTTTCAAGGCGATCCGCAGATGCTTATCTCCGCTAGCCAGATCGCCCGACTGGCAGAAAATGAGCCCGAGATTCTTCTCTAAATCGGCCCGAACCATGCATTCCCCGCATACTCCAATCGCCTCTTGGAGTTCCGCAATCGCTTCCGGCCACCGTTTCGCTTGTGCCAGAGCGAGGGCATTGTTGCCGATGGTATTGACCTGCTCCACAGCGCGCTTCTGGTTATTCAGCAGGTCGAAGCGCGCCTGGTATTCGTGCGCTTTCGCGGGGTCCGATTTCGCCACTTCCCGAAGGAGACCGTATAGCGCTTCGGAAGAACTGGGATTCAATTCAAGCACCTTCTTGAAGGCCGCTTCAGAGTCGGAAAGCTTTCCCATGGCTTGCAAAGTTTGTCCTAGAAGCAGATAGGCTTCCGCGTTTTTGGGCTCGATTTGTACCACTCTCCGGAGTAATTCCACGGATTCTTGCTGTTTCTCCAACTGGCGCTTGGTAAGAGCCAGCAGATACAAAGCATGAGCCAATTTCGGATCAAAACGAACCGCCGCTTCAAGCTCAGGTTCGGCATCGTTGTAGCGGTGAAGGTCACGCAAGACGCGCCCTTTGTTGTAATGCGTTGCAGCCGAGTTGGGCGCCAGGCGCACAGCTTCGGTGAAAGCAATCAACGCTTCGTCCAGCTTCGAAAGATCCGCCAGTGCGATTCCGAGATTCAGTTGGGCTTCGGGCGAGCGAGGGTCGAGCGCCGCCACCGCGCGAAACGCATCGATGCTCTCGGGGCGCTTCAGCCGGGCCCGCACCATTCCCAAACCGGTGAGCGCGCGAATGTTTTTGGGATCGAGATTAGCTGCCTTGCTCAACTCCTGTTCCGCGTCGGCAAGCCGTCCCTCCTCTGCCAGAATCAATCCTAAGTTCACGTATGCCTGGACGTAGTTCGGGCTATTCTCTTCTGCCAGCCGGAATAGCTTCTCAGCTTCGCTGGCATTGCCCGCCCGCCCGTAAATCACGCCGAGGTTACTTTGGGCTTCGGCAAATTGAGGGTCAAGCGAAATCGCGGTTCGAAAGCGTTTCTCGGCTTCGCTCAAGTCGCCGGAATCGAGATACATCAGTCCGAGCAGGTTGTGCGCGGCGGCGAACTTGGGGTCGAGACGGATGGCGTTCTGAAGTGCTTCCATCTCGCCTGGTTTATCGCCGCTAACGGACAGTGCGACCGCCAGATTGTAATAAGTCTTGGCATTGCTCGAATCTGCCTTCAGGGACTCGCGATAGATGGTGGCCGCGCCGAGGGCATCGCCTTTATTTAGAAGTTCGTTGGCATTGGTAGCGGCAGTGGAGGCCAGATTCTCATCGCGGCTCTGCGCTTTGCGAAGCTCAAATTCTTTCAGTTCTTTCCGGGCAAGGTCGGGCTGATTAAGGCTTCGGAGAACCAGCGCGAGCTGGTAGCCAACCTCCGTGGAATCCGGCCTCAACTGCTTGGCCTTTTCCAGATGAACGCGCGCTTGGGCGTATTTTCCCAGTCGGGCTTGGACGAAACCAAGGTTGTATTGGACGTCGTAGTGATCGGGATTCAAGGCAACGGCCCGTTGCAGATCCGATTCCGCCTCTTGGTGATTTCCGAGGCCCCGCGCGACCACGCCAGCGATATACAGCCCTTCAAAATCCTCGGGATGGCGACGGCGGAATTCGGTGACCAGCGGCACCGCGTCGTCGTATTGGCCCAAAATGAACAGCGCCTTGGCCGCTGCCAAGCGGGCGTCATCGTTGGAAGGATCGAGGCTTACGGTAGCCCGGTATTCGTCCGCAGCCTCGCGATAACGCTTGTCTTGCGTATAGATTGTGCCCAAATTAAAGTGAGCCTGCGCGTTCTTGGGATCGGCGGCGATTACCTTCAACAGCGCTTCGGCAGCCTTCTCATTCATGCCGCTGCTGGCGTACGCGACGGCGAGGAGAATCCGGTGATCGTTGGCATTCGGTTCCAGTGCGATGGCCTGAGTGAGCGTCGAAACGGCAGCGGAATACCTTTTCTCGGCGATCAGAGTCTGACCCAGAGCGTGCAGAATGGCGCCCGACCGTGGTTCCAATTGATGGGCGGAGGAAAGCTGCTCTTCAGCCGCGACGAAATTGCCCGACTCAAGCAGCGCGGAACCGAGGGCGTGACGCGCCCGCGCATTCGACGGATTTAGCTCAACAGATTTACGAAGCTCATCCGAGGCGCGCGCCAGGTCTTCATTCTGAAACAGCGAGATGCCCAGGTTGTAGTGCGCATCCGCCGACCGCGGGTCCAATCGCGCCGCTTCGCCGAAAGCCCAGATGGCACAAGGCAGCAAATTGACGCTCGCAAAGTGAGCGCCTAGCATGCCATAGGAATTGGCTGAATGTTGCAGTGCGACTGCCTTTTCTAACTGGATTGGGCCGGCGCACCCTTGCGGCCTTTGTGCCAACAGCGCGGCACTGAATAAGGCGAGAGCGATGACGCGCTTCATCTTCGAATTTTATCTCCCTGAAGACAAGAAAGCCTGCCTCCCTTGTATTGGGAGGCAGGCCAAAGCACATCGGTGATCAAGAGCAAAATCAGAAAATGATTTTCGCTCCGAATTGAAGCTGTCGCGGACTGTTTGCCGTGCCGAAAATCTTGCCGAAATTGGCCGGGTCAGCCAGATCGTTGCTCGGCTGGCCTAGGATCACAGTGTTCAACACATTGAACGCTTCAGCGCGAATTTCAAAGCGTCTGGTTTCGAGGAACGGGAACTGCCTGAAAATCGAAAGATCCATGTTCCAAACGGGCGTGGATCGCAGCCGATCGCGACCCAGATTGCCAAAAGTATATTGGTCTGGAATTGCGAATGCGGCCCTATTAAGGCCATTCTCGCGGCTCAGCGTAAAATCGTTCACGTTGCCTACCAAATTGGCTCGCTCGTATTGGTTCCATCCGACGTTACCTGTGTTGGCCACATCGCCGCTCACGTAGACGTTGTATGGCAGCCCGGATCGCGCACTCAGAATGCTGTTGATTTGCCAGTTTCCAAGCACGTAGTCAAGAACTCCGCTGTGCGTTGTGAACGCCTTGCCCTTGCCGATGGGAAGTTCGTACAGCCCGTTGACCGACAGCACGTGCGTGAGATCGAAGCCTGAAGGGCCGCGGTCGCGATTCAGATGATAGGGGTCGGAAACCGACTGCCCTTCCACTCCATACCAGCCCGAAGAGCCGATATCAATTGACTTGGAGTAAGTATAGGCAATCTGATAAGCAAATCCCTTCGAGAAGCGTTTATCTAACTGGAACTGGAAGGCCTGATAGCTCCCTTTACCGATACTGCGGTCGTAGAACGTAGGGCCGATGTATGGGTACAGGGCGCGTTTTTGCGGATCGCCGGGTCCTGGAGTTTGCGCCACATTATAGTAGCCGCCTACGTCTAGACGGCGGGAGCCCGATCCCACATAGTTGACGGAAATCACCGTAGCTTCACTAAATTGATGCTGCAATCCTAAGTTCCACTGCATGGAATAAGGATTTTTTGCATACGGGTCCATAAACCATTGCACCTGCGTAAAAGGCGTGGGAGCTGGGAAGAAACCGCCGCCCCCAGTGCGAAACGGGTCGAAACCGGATGTATTCGGAGTTGGCTGACCGGGAATCGGTTTATTCAGATTGTTAGCCAAGAGTTGTCCGATGTCCGGCCATGCGCCCTCGTAATTTTGAGCGCTCTGGGTAACCGCGGCCCAGTTGTCATAAAAAATTCCAAATGAGGACCGGATCGCCGTTTTCTCGCCGAGCCGATATGCCAAGCCAATTCGCGGTCCCCAGTTGGTCGTGGTGTCATGATAAATTTGTCCGCGCGGGTCAACCACCACGTGGTCTGGGAGCGTCCCATCGCCGGGGATGCACGGAGCGAATCCGCGCTCCTTGCAGGGGGGAGGCAGCTTCTGGACGACATACGTGCCGTTATTGAAATTGATGGAGCCGGTTTCGATGCCGCCCTGCTTGCCGATGGTACTTTTAACGCCGTATGGAGGCAGGAACGTGCGGTCATAGCGAATGCCCATATTAACGGTGAGGCGTTGAGTGGCCTTCCACGAATCCTGCAGGAACCAGCTCATTACTCCGCCAGGACGCGTGGTTTCGTGAACATTCCGTCGTCCGGCGCCATCAGGCACGTTGAGCAGGAATGAAGCCAGCGAACTCCCCGGTTCTTTTGGATTGGAAGGATTTCCAGTTTGTTGGGGGGCGAAGCCGACATTCAGTTGTTTGAGGAAGGCTTCAAATCCCGTGCTGCTGTATTCACCCCCGATTCTGAATGTGTGCGTCCCCAGGATCTTGGTTACGTTTCCGCGAAACTGGTGAATATCGGAGACCCTCGGATTGAGTCCTCCATCTTCACCGCCCCCGAAGAAGCCGTCAACGTTAACTTGAGGAATCAGGCTGGAGCCATCAGCAAAATTTCCGGCGAAGGTACTTGCGAATCCCAATGAACTCCCGAACCCGGAGGGAACCCCGACAAATTTGGTGCTGCTATTGTCCTGAAGTGTTGTGCGGCCGTATTGTCCCTGAACAATCAGGGTGGGGCTGAACGTATGGACGTAGCTTCCCCCAAAATTTTTGGCCGGATTAGATTTCCTGCTCTGGAGAGATGGGCGCCCCCCCGAAGAAGTGGTGTCATTTTGCAGCGTGCTATAGCGGAACCATACAAAATCCTTTTGGCCGATGGTCTGATCCACGCGAGCAGTCCACTCCGTCTGATTCTGGTGTAGCGGCGTTGGGTCGATGGCGTTGTTGTCGCCGTTTAATTTCGGTCCGGCTTTGGGCAGAGTCGTGCGCGCAAAAGACAGCAGTTGCGGGTTGATCAAACTTGCGGGAATCTGGTTGTTCGGAAATGGATCGCGGATAAAGCTGCCGGGATGGGCGGGATCTTCCCGCGTGGTGAAGGGGTTGTAGATCTGAGTTGGGATGTCGCTGAGATCGCCGGCGTAATTGGCTTCTGTAGGCACACGAAAAAAGCCATTGGATGCCCGACGGTAAAGGAATTGCTGGAAAGCGCCGTAAAAGAACGTTTTGTTTTTGCCGTTGTATATCTTAGGAATCCAGACAGGTCCTCCCACGGAAGCTCCGAACTGATTCTGTTTAAACGGCGTCACTTTTTGTTGGAAGGTGTTGCGGGCGTCAAACGCGTCGTTACGAATGTATTCCCACAGGGTACCGTGAAGAGAGTTAGTTCCAGTCTTTGTGACGACGTTGATAATGCCCCCGAGCACCGAGCCGAATTCGGCTTCGTCATTGTGCGAGTTGACTTTAAACTCCTGAATGGCGTCGATAATCGGCGGGACTGCGTACGTGCTGATAGTTGCTCCTTGATCGTTGAGACCATCCGTCATAAAGAAGTTGCTGCGGTTGGTTTGCCCGTTGATCGCCGGGAACACAAAGTTGCTGCCCTGTGTTACCGGCACGCCGAAACCGCCGCCGGCATTCTGCGAGACGCTCACAGGAGCGACTCCAGGGGTCAGCGCCAAGAGCTGTGTAAAGTTCCGACCGTTCAGAGGGAGGTCGACCACCTGTTTTTCCGAAACCACAGTACCCAACTCCGAGGTCTGGCTTTCAATCGCGGCGGCCTGCGCCTCAACGGCGACGGTCTGTTCGAGAGTGCCAATCTCCAACGCGGCATCAATAGTGGAGGATTGGTTCACGGCCAACGTGAATTCGGCTACGCGAGTCGTCCGGAAGCCGGAAGCGGTGGTCTCCAGAGTGTACCGGCCGGGAGGAACGCTCAGAAATGAGTAATTGCCAGCCGCGTTCGTTTCCGCGGTTCGTTCGACAGTGGTGTCGACGTTCCGCAGAACGACCTTCGCGTTGGGAAGCACACCGCCACCTGAATCGCGCACGATTCCAGTAACGGATGCAGAGGAAAGTTGGCCATAGAGGCTCGAGCAGAGAGCCAAGAGACATAAGCCCAGCAGTGCCAGGCAAATCTGACGTCGGGGTCTTAAAGCGGACTGTGTGAAGTGAAGCATTTTTATCCTTTCGTTGATCAGAAAAGGTGCGAGAGAGTCTGGAGGAGAATCTATCATCTATTTCTACTAGTGTCAACCGTTACTTTATCGATAACTGAAAACATGCTGGTTAGGAAGTTTTCGCGGGTGCTATGCTTTGCGTTGACTCCCAGCATGCTTCGCCTTTGGCTTGTCGGCCTGCTCGCTCTCGTCGTCCTCGCGTGGCGTCCAGCGGACCCCGTACCGTCGCCAATCCGGTTCGAAAATCGCGCTTTCAAGGCCGGTGTGCAATTCGTCCTGAACAACGGAACCACCCCCGAAAAGCCAATCATCGACACCACTTTGGGCGGGGTCGCGGTATTCGATTTCGACAATGATGGGTATCTGGATATCTTTTTCACCAACGGTGCGCGGATTCCCAGCTTGACCAAAGACGGGCCGACATTTTCGAACCGGCTTTACCGCAACAATCGCGACGGGACGTTTAGCGATGTGACCGAGCGCTCCGGGCTTGCCGGGGCAGGGTACGGCATGGGGGTGGCAGCGGGCGATTATGACAACGATGGATG
>JANYJA010000033.1 GCA_025358575.1 Terriglobia bacterium | reverse complement strand
TGTTCCAGGTGCACGTGCACCTCGCCTTCGGTCAGCTTTAGATCGACTCGCTCCACGGGGTGCGAATTCCAAGAATGGCGGCATACAGATCACGATCTTGCATCCCCGCATTTTCCCAGACCAGCCACTAAAATGCCGGATACGCCAAAAAAGAAATGGGTATTGTTATAAGTTCATGCATTTGATGTTCGCCACACTATTGTGCGCCAATCGCTACGGATTTATCGGAGGCATTGCGCGGGCTCCAAACGAGTTCAGGCCGGCGGTTTGCCGGAGGGCCATTAGGGAAGCATTGCTCTCCGCATGGTCATGCGATTTGATGACTATGCAGAGAGCGAAACCTCCAGATCTGCCCCGCTGAATCGCGATGCACGAAAAACTAACTAGTAAGCTGTCCCGGTGATAACATTATTGATTTCGATACACCTACGGAGATATGGAACAGTATCGGAAGTTGCTCATGGTGACACCGCAGGAGCGGGTGGAGTTCAATGCTGGCGTTGGCGGACGGGATGACGTATGAACAGATCAAGACGCAGCTCCGCACGACGGCTCCCACAATTGCGCGCTGGAAGCGGTTCGAGAAAGATCGTTTGAACGGGTTGGAGGCGCGCCACATCGGCAGCAAGCCGCGCGCAGCCGCTGCGAATGTTCAAGCCCGAGTGGCGAGAAAGACCACGCAGCCCCCCACCGATGGGAGCACGCACTGGTCGTGCCGCAAGATGGCGGTGGCGACGGGATTGAGCAAGTCAATGATCGAGCGGATGTGGGCACAAGCGAGATTGAAGCCGCACCGGCTGGACAGCTATCTGGCCGGCAACGATCCTCAGTTCGAACAGAAGGCGAAGGACGTCATTGGCCTTTATCTGAACCTGCCTCAACACACGGCGGTCTTCTGTGTTGACGAGAAGACCGCTATCCAGGCTCTCGACCGCCTCGACAGCGTGCTACCCTTATCGCCCGGTCGCACGAAGTGGGCCAAGGAAATCCACATCGTGCTGGACAATCTTTCCGCGCACAAAATAAAAGACGTTCAACGCTTTCTGATGGACAATCCGCAGGTCCGATTTCACTTCACTCCCACCTACTCTTCCTGGCTCAACCAGGTGGAACTCTGGTTGGCCAAAATCCAGCAGGATGTCCTCTCTCGCGGGGTCTTCACTTCAGTCGCAGACCTGGGCAATAAGCTTCGCAAGTATATTCGGGCCTGCTCGAAATCATCACGACCTTTCCGCTGGACCTACTCCGATCCTAACCGCCGCATTCGTGCTAACAGAATCGGCGGGACGGCTTACTAGCCGCCGCTTCTGGAGTTCCATGTCCCGAAATGCTTCCGCTTATATGCCGCAGTTGGATTCGCTCAGAGCGTTCGCGGTGCTTATCGTGCTTGCATCGCATTATCTCGATTTGGATCGACTGCCGTACAGTCTTCAGCGGGTTTGGTGGGGCGGCTTCGGAGTTCAATTGTTCTTCGTTCTGAGCGGATTTCTGATCACCGGAATCTTGCTTCGTTGCCGCACACAATCAGAAACACAAAAGATTTCTTACCGGTCTGCGCTGCTTAAATTTTATGCGCGGAGGTCCCTTCGGATCTTGCCGCTCTATTATGGTTTGATCATTTTGGGTATGCTATTGAAGCTCCCCGATGCTCGCTCTTACTGGCCTTCGCTATTCACTTACACGTTCAATTTCGCTATTGCAAAGACCGGCGAATGGCCGATGCATTACACTCCTTTCTGGAGTTTGGCGATCGAGGAGCAGTTTTATCTTTTGTGGCCCTGGTGGATTGTATTCTGTCCCAAGCAGTGGATAATTTACGGCGTTGGCGCGCTTTTGCTGGTCGGACCGGCGTGGCGTTACTTAGGAGATTCGCTGGCGTGGAATGAAACGGCCCGCCTCTGTCTGACACCCGCGAGTTTGGACATGCTGGGGTACGGCGCTCTCCTGGCCGCGATCTTCCAAACACCGCAAGGACCCAAAAGCATTCACGTAATCCTGGACCGGGCAGCACCCGTTGCGTTCATCAGCCTTTGCATTCTCATCACCGCCACCGCTATAGATCTTTGGCCTTTCAACTGGTACTCATGGGCGATCGGCACTGCTGCATCCATTGTCTTCATGTGGCTGGTCTCGATCGCAGCACGGGGCGCCCAGGGGTTTTGGGGTGTGATCTTCAATTCGAAACTCTTGCAATATCTGGGGCGGATCTCTTACGGGATCTACGCTTTTCACTTGTTTGTGCAACCAGCCGTGCAACGCATGGCCGGCAAGTTGGGTTGGTTCATTCCTTGGCGCGGGTGGGTAATGTTTGTTGTCGCTTCGGGAGCCTCGGTTGTATTTGCGGCTGCTTCATGGAGATATTTTGAAGGTCCGTTAAATGGGTTGAAGCGGTATTTCCCGTATCAAACACCCCTCGCGAAGTGACTCGGCGCATATAATCAGTAGTGGATTCTCCTCAGCGGAAGAAACGCATTCTGGTCACAGGCGGCGCCGGCTATATCGGAAGCAACACTGTCCTCCAACTTACCGACGCGGGATATGAGGTGGTGGTTGTCGACGATCTCTCGCATGGCGACCGGCGGTCCGTAGATCCGCGAATCCTGCGAGTTTTCGATCTGCATGATACCGAGGCCCTGGTCAAGCTATTTGATGCTGAGCCTTGCGAAGCGGTGATCCACTTTGCGGCCTTCACCTCTGTAGCCGAATCGATGAGGCTCCCCGAAATTTATTTCCAAAACAACGTCGGAGCGTCGGTTTCGCTCCTCACCGCCATGCTTCGATGCGGTGTGAAGTATCTTGTGTTCTCGTCAACCGCCGCGGTCTATGGCATTCACCCTTCGTCCCCCATTTCAGAGAGCTTGCCGTATGCCGCAATCAACCCGTATGGCGATTCGAAGGCGATGGTCGAGAAAATACTCGGTTGGTTCGATCAGGCCCACGGAATGCGCCACGTGTGTCTGCGTTATTTCAATGCTTCCGGCGCCGATCCCGAAGGGCGCGCGGGCGAATTACACTATCCGGAAACGCACTTAATTCCCCTGCTCTTCCGCGCCATTGAAACGGGCATTCCGGCCGACATCTTCGGAGATGATTATCCTACTCCCGATGGCACTTGTGTCCGGGATTTTATACACGTAACCGACCTCGCCCAGGCTCACATTTTGGCGCTCGCAGCGCTGTTAGCGGGGGCGTCTTCGGCGAAACTTAATGTGGGCACGGGACAAGGGTTCTCGGTGCGGGAAGTGGTTCAAGCCGTGGAGTCGGTGACGGGCAAGACGGTTCCTTATAGAATTCGCCCGCGCCGTCCGGGAGATCCGCCTGTCCTGGTCGCCAATTCCAGTAAGCTGCAAAATACCTTAGGCTGGAAACCGAAATACTGCGATCTTAGGTACATCGTATCCACAGCGTGGTCGTTCGCGCAGAAACATCCTTCGACGCCGCGGTTGCAGGTACCGGTGCGTTGAACGCTCGCGAATACCCGGTTTAGGGCCGTCCCCGATTGCGTGACGCCCTAATGGGCCGGTACAATCAAGATAAATACTTAGTTACGCTCCGTTTCGCAATCTGGGCAGCTTACCCCACTGTTTGCATGCAGGAAATTCGTTCTATCCGGCTGGTATGGCCGCTACTCAAGATTCACGGCTGGGCCTTGCTCGCCTCCATCATCTTAGGGCTGCTGTCTTTTGTGGCGGAAGGTGTCGGCATCGGTATGTTTATTCCGCTGCTCGACAGTCTTGCACCTGGAAATTTTTCATCTAACGTGCTCTTGGGAAGCTTGCTGTCTTCGCTTCCAGTGCAGCATCGAGCGACCTATGTGGTGCTCTTCATGATGCTGCTGATGACCGGCAAAGGGATCTTGATGTACGCCTATGACGTGTTGGGTGCTTCCATCACATCGAAAACCGCACACGTCATCCGATCCCGTGTTTTTTGGCGGATCCTTTCCATCGATCACGCAGTCCTCGATCACACGGAATCCGGGCGACTGATCAACCTGCTCGGCACCGAGACCTGGCGCGCCAGTGACGCCGTTTCGCTTGCGATTACAATTATGATCAATCTCTGCGCCATTGCAGTCTTCGGTTGCATGCTGCTTTTGTTGTCATGGAAGCTGACGCTTGTCGTTGCGGCGGGGATCGTGCTGATTTCGGTTCTGCTGCAACTCTTCAACGGGCGGGCTCACCAACTTGGCCGGCGCTGTATCGAAGAGAATGCCGTTCTCGGCGAACAGATGATCGATGGCCTTGAGGGAGTCAAGGTAATCCAGAGCTTTGGGATGGAGGGGGCGCGCAAACGAATGTTCGATGCGATCTCCGGCAAGGTGCGCACCCTGTACTTTCGCCTAGATATGATCAACCGCGCGGTTAATCCAATTTCCGAAGTCCTGTATTTGTCCGTTCTGCTGGCCGCCTTCATGATCGGATTGAAAAGTTATTACAGCGTTTCTTCGATGCTCGTTTTCATTTTGGTGCTTTACCGCCTTCAGCCGCGAATCAGCAGCTTAAGCGCATCGCGCCTAGCGCTTGTCACGCTGACCAGCGCTGTAGAGGATGTTATGCGATTCGTGACGGCACCGCAGACCGATCACTTCGCTGGCCCGGATATAGAGGGTCCCCAACGCGAGGTAACATTTCACAACGTCAGCTTTCGTTACAACGAAGAGCGCGAACATGCGCTCACCCATATTTCGTTCAGGATTCCGCACGGGTGCACCACGGCCGTTGTGGGAGGCTCAGGGGCCGGCAAGAGCACTTTAATCAGCCTCTTGTGCGGGTTCCGTTCGCCGACCGCGGGCGAAATCCGGGTGGATGGCGTTCCCCTTTCCGAGATCGGGCGGGGAAACTGGCTGCGCAAAATCGGCTTCGCGGGTCAGGAGTCCTATGTGTTTAATGGAACGGTTCGCGAGAACATAGCCTGCGGATGCCCGGATGCGCGGGACGAGGATGTTGCGCAAGCCGCCGTGAGCGCCGACGCCGATTCCTTCATTCGCGTCTTACCCCAGGGATTCGAAACGAAAATCGGAAATGGTGGCGCGCCCTTATCGGGGGGCCAGCGGCAGCGACTTGCGCTGGCTCGCGCGTTCCTTCGCAATCCCAAGATTCTGATTTTTGACGAGGCTACCAGCGCTTTGGACAGCCTGACCGAAGGACGGATCCAACAAGCTCTCGGTGTCATGCAGCGGGACCGCACGATAATCGTCATCTCGCACCGGCTCTCCACCATCAAACATGCGGACCATATCGTAGTGCTTGAGAGTGGGCGCGTCGCTATGGAAGGGCCCCCAAAGAAGCTCTTCTCGGAACCGGGCTTTTTAGCCACGATTCATCAACTCCAACATTTCTCAAAGGTGCACTCTCTTGAATAGGAACGACAGAAAGTTTCAGATCCTCGAAATTGAGCTCACAAACCCAGTGCCGGAGGTGAGGGTCAGTGAAGGATACTGCGGATTTGCGTTCATACTACGACGGGACGACCAACCTGTCGGATTCTTCATCGAACCCATGCCTGCGAAGAGGTTTCTCTCATCTAAAGAGCTAGCGGCAAAAATAATGAGCGAAGCGGCAAACCGTCTGCTCGAGGAGAGCGTCTACGAAGAACTCTCGCCGGCCTCAAACTCCTCGAGCTTCCCGGCTCTTACCATCGCGATCTGCACTCGTAATCATTCGGATATCCTGATGCGGTGTATCCACAGCATTCTGAGAGTCTGCCAGCTTGGGTCGGATATCGAAATCCTCATCGTCGACAATGCGCCTTCCGACCGGAGCACTGCGGAAGCAGTCGCGAAAATGTCAGGAGTCAGGTACGTGATGGAACCCAAACCCGGTCTGGATTTCGCGCGCAACCGTGCCGTTTCCGACGCTTCAGGCGAGCTGCTCGCCTTCCTCGACGACGACGTTGTGATCGACCGCTCCTGGCTCGTCGGCCTGAAGCGTGCTTGGCAGGCTAATCCCGATGCGTGCGCATTCACGGGCCCGGTCCTTCCTTTCGAACTCGCCACCGGCTCGCAAATCGCCTTTGAGCAAATGGGCGGCTTCGGACGAAACTTTTACCGCACGCGCTTTGGAGCCGATCTTGCCGATTCCAGCAGTTATCCTTGCGGCGCTGGGATGTTCGGCTGCGGTTGCAATATGGTGTTCCGCCGCGCAGCTCTGCTCGCGCTGGGCGGCTTTGACGAGGCCCTCGACACAGGAAGCCCACTGCCCGGAGGCGGAGACCTCGACATGTTTTATCGCGTTATTCGCGCTGGCTACGCCTTGGTGAGCGAGCCTTCACTAATGGTCTATCACCAGCACCGCCGCGATTATCAGCGTTTGCGTCACCAGATGTGGACCTGGGGGCTAGGAACTATGGCCTTCGTAGTCAAAACGTATCGCACCGACCCAACGCAACGAGCAAAATTGAAGCGGTGGGTGGCGTGGTGGTTTGTCTATCAGTTCAGCAAAATCCTGGTTCCTTTTTTGCGAAAGAACCGAAAACCTTGGCCCTTTGACCTGGTCATTGCCGAAATCGCGGGAGGCATTAAGGGATTAATTGGTGAATACGACCGCAGCCTCAGCCGGGTCGAACGGCGCCGAAAGATGTTTGCATGAGATGGCAGGTTATCCGAATTGAGATGAGCGAGGGAATGGGTGGCCTCGCGCTGGAACCCGGTTACGATGCCGCCCACGTGACGTTCTTCTGGACTGGTTTGCCGCTGGGGCACAAATGCTGGACCGCTTCGGAGTTGCCTTTCACACAGTCGCAACTGGCATCTCAAGCCGCGCGGCTGACTGCTCCGGCGCTAGGTGACCGCATACTCCGAGAAGGCTTTCACAGACCTCTCCCCGGTGTTGCAGCACTCGCGCCTTTGTGCAATTCCGAAGGCGCCTTGAACGATGTGATAAATGTCCAGGCTCCCCTTCACTCACTTGGCAATGCGGAGCCGGCAGACCCCGATCTCTCTGTCTCCCTGGTGGTTTGCACCAAGAATCGGCCTTCGGACCTCGCCCGGTGCCTTCGGTCGCTCGGCACGCTGGAGCCGTCTGCATCGGAGATCATCGTTGTAGATAACGATCCTGGTTCGGGCCTCACCAAACTAGTCGTTGATGGATTTCCCGGTATCCGATACGTTCCCGAGCCGCGGCTTGGATTGAGCGCCGCCAGGAACCGCGGCCTATCCGAGTCTGCCTCGCAGGTGGTGTTGTTCGTTGACGATGACGTGGTGATTCACACCCAATTGATACGGCGCTTGCGTTCGGCCTTTCGCGACGAGCGCACGATGGTCGTTACCGGATTGGTGCTTCCCGCGGAACTGGAAACCGACGCGCAGATCCTGTTCGAAAACCACCTGGGTTACTTCCATCAGGGATATCATGTGCGTAAGTTCGACTCGCGCTATTTCGATCAAATGCGGAATGAAGGCGTGCCCACCTGGTCCATCGGCGCTGGAGCGAATATGGGCGTCCGGCGGCGGGCCTTCGAAATGAATTATGCATTTGACGAACGTTTCGGTCCCGGGGTGTTCGGAGGGTGTGGTGAAGATTCCGAATACTGGTACCGCCTCTTGGCCGATGGCTGGTCCATCGTCTATGACCCGGCCGTGGTGGTTTACCATCACCACCGCCGCGATATCGGGCAACTGCGCAAACTCGTAAGGGACTATATGAAAGGGCATGTCGCGGCATTGATCGCTCAGTATCGGAGGTACGGGCATATTGGGAATCTCCGCAGATTGGCGATCACGCTACCGGTTTATTACTTCCTGGTTTTCGGCTCGATGGTGATAAAAGGATTCCAGCGCGAGGAAAGAATTGTGATGGCCGGGCTGCCTGGCGCGATCGCAGGGTTGCGATTTGCTTTCACCGGGTCGGCGAAGCGGAGGCAATCCGCCCTTCGACCCGTGGCGGCGTCGCTCGATTAATGGGTACTGCCAACCAACTTCTCGATAAGGCGGCTGAGCTGACGCCCAACCGGCGGGCGAAAGTGTCTGTGGTAATACCGTGTTACAACCAGGCGAATTATCTTGCCGATTCGCTTCGAAGTGTTTTCGCGCAAACTTTCCAGGACTTCGAAGTGATAGTCGTGGACGATGGCTCAACCGACGATACCGCCGCGGCGGCACGGTTGTTTCCCGAGGTTCGATATTTTAAACAAGCGAAGCAGGGACTCTCGGCCGCGCGCAACACGGGCCTTCGTGAATCAACCGGTGAATATCTCTGCTTTCTCGATGCCGACGACCGCCTTTTGCCGCAGGCCCTGCAGGCCGGCGTGGATTGTTTTTTGCAGCATCTCGACAGCGCGTTCGTCTACGGCGACTTCCGTTACATCGACCAAGGCGGCGCTATTCAATCGGAGCCTAAAGGCTTTCGGGTGGAGCGCGACCATTTCAAAGCACTGCTGGAGGGGAACTTCATCGCGATGCATGCCACCGTGATGTACCGGCGGGATGTTCTGGAATCGGCGGGAGGCTTCGACACCGGTCTGGGCCGGTGTGAAGACTACGATCTCTATCTCAGGATCGCCAAAAACTTTCCCGTTCGCGAGCACCGGGAGGTGGTCGCCGAATACCGGCAGCACGATGAAAATATGAGCCGCGATCATCTTGCCATGGTCAAGACGGCGCTGTTCGTTCTTCATCGTCAGAAGCGAGGTTTGCCGAGGGAGATGCGAAGAGCCGCGCGCCGCGGCGATTCGGCTTGGCGCGATTACTACGGCCCGCTCATGCTGGATGGGTGGATTGCGGAGTTTAGGACCAAAGGAGCCGATCTTGCTACTCTTCGACGTTTAGCTCAAATCGCGCGGTGGTGTCCGCGTGATGTTCTCCGGCTCATCAAAAGAAACGTATTGAAGCTGCTGCCGAGCCCCAAAATACAGTTCGGAAGCCTGCGGCGCGTGACGCCGTTCAGCCGGCAATTTGGATTCGATCGCGGAATGCCGGTGGACCGGTTTTACATTGAAAAGTTTCTCGCTTGCGAATCCGGCGCAATCCACGGTAGGGTCCTCGAGATCGGGGATGACTTTTACACCCGCCGCTTCGGAGGGGACAAAGTGACCGGCAGCGAAGTTCTTCACGTAGATCCGAGGAATGCGAGCGCCACCATCATCGCGGATTTGGCCGACGCGCCGAACATCGTGTCGAACTCCTTCGATTGCATTATTCTCACCCAGACACTCCACTTTATATACGATTTGCGAGCGGCATTGAGAACCCTCGAACGGATCTTAAAACCGGGCGGGACCTTGCTGGTCACTACGCCGGGGATCAGTCAAATTTGCCGCGATCAAGCCGATCGCGAAGGTGACTCGTGGCGTCTGACCGCTTCCTCGGCGCGGCGCTTGTTCGCTGAATTTTTTCCGCGCGAGAGCGTCAGCGTCGAATCTTTCGGAAATGTCCTCACTGCCGCATCCTTTCTCTACGGACTGGCCGCTTTGGAACTGGAAGTGGATGAACTGGAGCACAACGATCCCGACTACCAGCTCATTGTAGCCATCAAGGCAACCAAGTGTTCCTGAAAAGGATTGCCAAACGGATCGCCGCCCCTTTTCGTTCGCGGGGTGTGATCCTGCTCTACCACCGGGTCGCCTCGATCGCGCCGGATCGATGGTCGTTGTGCGTTTCCCGGGAGCACTTTGAACAGCACATGTCGGTACTTCGCAAGTTTCGTCCGCTGAGGCTGGAGGACATCGCCGCTCGTCCACTGCCCCGATCCGTCGCCGTCACATTCGACGATGGATATGCCGACAATTTGACTCACGCAAAGCCGGTGATCGAAAAATACGGTATCCCCGCGACGTTTTTTCTCGCTACCGGGTACATTGGAGGCTCACGTGAATTCTGGTGGGACGAACTGGAACAACTGATCTTCCAACCCGAATCAGTGGCGGAAACTCTCGACGTAAGCATTGGCCGCCGCTTCGACCAGCACACAGTCTCAGGCTCGCGGCTCGAGATTCACGACCAGATCTATGATTACTTACAACCGCTCGCACAAGATGAACGCCGTGAGACACTGGAGCGGCTTTCGGATCAGATCGGACATAAGCCGCAGTTCCGCCAATCTCACCGGCAACTCTCGCCCGGCGAAATCAGCGAACTCTCAAAGTGTGAGTTCGCGGAAATTGGGGCGCACACAGTAACTCACCCCCGTCTTTCCACCCAGAGTCTCCGCGATCAAAAAACGGAAATTGAATGCAGCAAGATATTCCTTGAAGAGTTGGCTGGGGCTCCCGTGGCCACATTCTCATACCCTTATGGGGGGTCTAATCATTACTCGCTGCATACTTGTGAAATTGTTCGTCAAGCCGGTTACCGTTTCGCATGCACAACTAATCCCCAAGCGGTAACACGTTTAAGCAAGCCCTATGAACTCCCACGCCTGAATATAGGGGACATGGACGGGGACCGATTCGAAAGACTCTTGGAGTCTTATTGTTACTCCTAGGACTAAGCACTGAAATTTTCCTTTCTTGATCGTCTTGGCGAAGTGCCTGATTGACAACACTGACCCAAACCGCGAAAGCCGTCACAAGTGAAACTGGAGGTAGGCGGTTGAGGCCCTCGGAAAATGGAAAGAGGAGGGTCGACATGCCGAAGAAGGACACACCGAAGAGCAGATCATCGCCGCGTTGAAGCAGTACGAAGGCGGGGATAAAACGGCGGACATCTGCCGCAAGCTGGGGATCAGCCAGGCCACGTTTCACATGTGAAAAAAACAGTATGCCGGGTCGCCGCCGGATTGACTGACGCTAGCGTGATCGAACTCCGGCTGTACCTGCAGCCCAGCCCGACTACCCGGAGTTGCTACTAGCGCGATGTAAACCGGATGCCCAAGTGGACCGAGAAGCCTCTGACGGAGACGAGCGCCCTGGATCTGAAACGCTCTGCCGCATCATTAGCGGACGCGGGACTCGCGCCCATTTCGCAAAGGCGAACGATCGCAGCCATTCGGAGTCTGTGTGGGTTCGCGCAAAGAATCGGATATAGTTTGAATGTCTCCGCAGCCCTGGACCTTCCCCGTTGCGACAATCGCCTATCCGAACGCATCGTCGCAGGAGGACGTGCGCCGAATGATCGCGCTCGAACCGACTGCCGCAATCGACACTTGCTGTCGCTCATCTGTAGCGCGGAAGTTCAGGTGTCGGAGGCGTGCGGGTTAGGACGGCGCAATCTCCAGGGATGGGACCTCGCCGACCTCGATAAATGCGTCGCAGCCCTTCCAATTTCCACCGCCCGGAAAAACCATTCGCTGGCCGGTCTACTAAGGGGCGGCCGCGAAGCTGTAGAATCTGATCCTAAGCCTGGAGCCCAAGACAGACTATGCAAACACGTCGTTATTTCATGGGAGTTGCTGGTACTGCTCTCGCGCAGTCGAATATTGCTCGAGCGAATGACAGAATTCGCTTCGGGATCATCGGTGCCGGTGAGCGTGGCGGGTACCATGCGCGTCGTCTGGCGCGGGATGAAAAGACAGACGTCGTTTCCATTTGCGATGTCTACCGCAAGCGGGCGGACGCTGCGCGGGAAGGCTCTAATCCGCGGGCTGAAGTGGTGCAGGATTACCGCCGAGTGCTCGATCGCAACGACATCGATGCCGTGGTTGTATCCCTGCCTGATCACTGGCACACGCCCGTTCTCATCGATGCTGTGACCGCTGGCAAGGATGTGTATCTGGAGAAGCCTATGACTTTCCGCATCGAGGAAGGCCGCCAAATCGTGGAAGCGGTAAAGCGAACCCGACGTGTGGTGCAAATTGGCGCGCAACAAAAGAGCGGCCCTCATTTCCTGGAAGCTAAAGCGCGATTTTTCGATTCCGGGCTGATCGGTAAAGTTTCGCTGGTGCGCACCTATTGGATCGCCAATCGCGGCTTCTTGCGCCATCCCCCGAAAAACTTCATTTATCGGCCCGAGGAACTCGATTGGAAGCTGTTTCTCGGGCGGGCACCCAAGCGCCCATTTGACCAGCAACGCTATTTCGGCTGGACCATGTTCCAAGATTATTCGACCGGACAGCCTGGAGGAGTATTCACCCATACGATCGACACAGCGCACATGATGCTCGGCCTCGCTGCCCCGAGCGCCGTAGTTGCGCTAGGCGGTATTTTCGAGTTCCCGGATGATCGCGACACCCCCGACACGATTAGCATCCTTGCCGAGTACCCGCAAAAACTTGTACTGACGGCGGACTGTACGCAATCCAGTCCCCAAGACCGCGTGGACGTGGAGTTTCACGGTTCGGGCGGCGTGCTAAACATCTTCCGCTACGGCTACAGTTTCCAACCAAAAGAAAAAAGCGCGCCTAGAATCGAAGCCAAAGGCGTGGACGCAGATGGTCCGCACATGGCCAACTTTATCGACGCCATGCGAAGTCGCAATCAGCCGAATTCTGATGTGGTTTACTCGCATTACGTGACTGCCGCCTGCCACATGGGCAATATGGCTTACTTTGAACGCAAGCGGATCGAATGGAACAACGCGTGGAATGTGGAGGCGCTGTGATTCGGCTCCTCTTGCCATTTTTGTTGCTGGCGGGGGAATGTTTCGCCGGATCGCCAGTAAAAGTTTTAGTTGTCACCGGTGGGCACGATCACGACCCGTCGTTCTATTCATTATTCGATGACGCGCGCATTGCCGCACGGGTAGATCCCCACCCGAATGCCTTCACCAGGGACTTCCGCGAACAAACGGACGTGCTGGTGCTCTACGACATGGTGCCGGAGATGCGCGAGGAGGATAAGCGCAACAGCCTCCGTGCCTTTGTGGAAGCAGGTAAGGGCATCGTGGTTCTGCATCACGCTATTGGCGATCACAATACCTGGCCATGGTGGTACGAAGATGTGATCGGCGGCCGTTATCGTTTCAGGCCTGAAGGTGACACGCCCGCGTCGACTTTCAAGCACGATGAGGGTATCCGGGTGAAGGTTAATCTTCAGCATCCAGTCACGGACGGACTGACCGACTTCACGATCGAAGACGAGACGTACAAAGGTATGTGGATCTCACCGAAGGTCTCGATCCTGCTGACCACCGACAATCCGAATAGCGATGGTCCGCTGGCTTGGTTAGGGCTGCATCCCAAGGCGCGAGTGGTCTACATTCAACTTGGCCACGGTAGCTCCGCGCACCGGAATCCCAACTTTCAGCGCCTTGTGCGCAATGCAATCTTGTGGGCGGGAAAACGATGGCTTCTCGACGCAATTGGGCCACATCGCTAAAGATGCGGATGAACGCGAAAATCACGACAGTTCCCGATCTGCCCGCCTAACTCATCCAGATCGACCGCGAATAGCGGCTGAAGTGATTGTAGGTTATTGATTACCAATTAGTTGTTCCCCACCGCAACTTGGGCATGAAGATTCCAATTATGTGTATGCTGAATTCGGATAACAGGCACACAGACCCGAAGGAGAGAACCATGAAGATTGCAATTTCGATACTCAGTTTAACGATCGTCTCGGCGTCGACCCTCGGCGACAGCACCGCCAGAGTGGATCAACTCGCCGGAGTTTAGCGGAATGAGATGCCTCGCAGGCAAACTGCGCGGTCTGCCCAGCCTTGTTCTCCTCGGGGTTTCCGTCTGCGCCGCAAGCGATGTTCCACTGATCGATGCCATCAAAGATCAGAACCGGAACACGATTTTGGCGCTGATCGAAGCGCGTTCCGGTATCAATACGGCACTGCCCGACGGATCTACCCCTCTCGCCTGGGCTGCTTATCAGGAGGATGCCGAGGCGGTCACCCTGCTGCTGAGGGCGGGCGCCAAAGTCAACGCCGCGGATGAGTACGGCGAAACGCCGCTCACTCTGGCATGTGCCAACGGCAACGCAGCGATCGTCGAGAAATTGCTCGAAGCCGGAGCCGACGCAAAGGCCGCTCGCTCGAAGGGCGAAACCGCCCTGATGATCGCCGCCGATTCGGGAAACTCGCAGATTGTCAAGCTGCTCATCGAGCATGGCGCGACAATTGGAGCCGTGGAAGATGTAAACGGACAGAACGCCTTAATGTGGGCAGCGGCGAAAGGCAATGCCGCAGTGGTCGATGTGCTGCTAAACGCTGGTGCGAAGCCGAACGCCGCATCCAAACGAGGTTTCACCGCGCTGCTTTTTGCCGCGGAGAAGGGCGATGCCCGATCCATTTCGAGCCTCCTCGCCGCTGGGGCCGACGTCAACTACACCGTGCTGGGCGGCTCGAGCGCGCTGGTCACCGCCATTACCGCTAAGCAGTCTAAAGCCGCTGAAGTGCTCATTGCCAAGGGAGCCGACGTCCGTCTAAAAGATTCCGAAGGCCGCACTGCCCTGCACATTGCCTCCGAGGCCGGCGACCTCTCGATGGTCCAGCACCTGATTGCTAAAGGCGCTGATGTAAATGCCAGGACCAACTCAATCAAGGACGCGGGCGGTGCGGGCATTCCCGTCCTCGACCGCGCCGGGGAACAGACGCCGCTCATGCTGGCTACCGCGGAGAATCACCTCGACGTTATGCACGCCCTTGCCAACGCTGGAGCGGATCCCCTGGTCAAGGCTCAGGGCGGCGTCACCTTAATGATGGCGGCAGCGTTTACCGGGCACGTCGAAACTGTAGAGTACGCCTACTCATTAAATCCGGATCTCAAATCCGTGACCGACACAAAAAGCACCGTGATGCACGCGGCGGCCGCAAACCCGTTGGAGCACGCGACCGAGCCGGAAGTTTGCAAGGTGGTCGAATTCCTGGCCGGGAAGGGAGCCGATCTCGACGCTGTCGACGCCCGCGGCCGCACCCCTATTGCGATCGCCGCCGACCTGCCGATCGATAAAGCCGTCGAACTTCTCACCAAGCTAATCAGAGCCACGGGCGCGACTCCCCGCGCACCCGCCAATCGTTAGGAATTTGCTTCAAACTAGTTGACCACCAGCGTTTGTGGCAGTGGTCTAGAATAGTCAATCTATGCAATTAACCGAGCGGCAGCGTCGGCTGCTGGATTTGACGTTCATCGATTATCACTCTACTGCGGAATTTCTCGAAAACCCGCTGGTGATTGATCGAGCGGACGGCCTGTATTATTGGGACACGGCGGGCAAACGCTACTTCGATTCCATCGGCGGCATCTTTGTGGCGGTCCTGGGACACGGCCATCCGCGTGTGATGAAGGCCATGCAGGATCAGATGGCGAAGGTCACTTTGGCCCCTCCGCTGGTTAGCATCACTGACAAACTGCTCGATTTTGTGGAGATGCTGGGAAGCGTCACTCCCGGAAATCTCAAATTCGTGAAGCCGTTTAGCGGCGGGTCCGAAGCGGTGGAGTCCGCCCTCAAGTTTGCGCGGCAGTACTACAAGCAGACCGGCCGGCCCAACAAGTACAAATTCATCAGCCGGTATTACGGTTACCACGGCGGAACGTTCGGCGGCATGGCGGCGAGCGGTAATGGCGCGCGCAAATCGAAATTTGAACCCCAGATGAGCGGGTTTTTGAAAGTGTTTCCACCCAGCCATTATCGTGACCAGTTTGCCTCATGGGAAGAGGCGAATCGGTTTGCCGCGAGGTCGGTTGAGGACGTGATCATCCAAGAAGACCCAAGCACCATAGCCGGCGTTCTTCTGGAACCTATCGGCAACACGGGCGGGATCATCACGCCTACCAACGAATACTTCGAGATTCTACGCGAGATTTGCGACCGTCACGATGTCCTGTTGATCTTCGACGAAGTCATCACCGGAATCGCTAAGACTGGCAACATGTTTGCCGCCCAGACATTTGGCGTAACGCCGGACATTATCTGTGCGGGCAAGGGTATGTCCTCCGGCGCCATCCCGCTCGGGGCCATGATCGCGCGGGAGGACATGGCCGAAGCGTTTCGGGGCACGCCCGAGCAAGGGGTTCACTTTGCGCACGGGCACACTTTCGCCGGCAATCCGCTGGCGTGCGCGGTGGGGATCGCCGTGCTTGAGGAAGTGATCGAGAGCGACCTATGCGCGAAGGCGCAGCGGCTCGGCGAATATCTGCGGAACAAGCTAACTTGTCTGAAAAAGTATGGCGTGGTGCGCGAGGTCCGCGGCAGGGGGATTCTGCTCGGGGTGGAGTTCGTCAAGGACACGAAAACGATGCAGCCGTTCCCGGAACTCGGCAAAGAGTTCAAGAAGACGGCAATCGAAAATGGCCTTATCGCTCGCGTCGATCTAAGCTGGTTCGCAGTTGCGCCGCCCCTGATCGCCGAGGAAGGAGACATCGACGAGATGTGCTCCCTGATTGACGATAGCCTTCGAGCGGCTCTTAACCGGGTGCGCGGTTAGCGCCCTAGCTCAGGCGAAGATTTCTTTCACCACACGAG